>NZ_JAEMSD010000106.1 GCF_016462955.1 Bradyrhizobium sp.
CCATGCGACAACCTCAATCTACACTGGAAATTACACCACGAGCGCGGACGCTAACCGGAGGCATCGTCGCGGTCGATCACCGCCCAGGGACTGCTGCGCGTCAGTGCGCCCGCCACCTTCGGCGTTCTGCACCTTGCCTCACTCATCCCTGCTTTCTCCGCACGTCATCCCGAGGTGACGATCGAACTGGGCTTCAACGATCGTTACGTCGACCTGCTGGAAGAGCGTTGGGATGTCGCCGTACGGATCGGGCGCCTCGCCAACAGTGCGCTTGTTGCCCGCAAGCTCGTGGCGATGCGCGTCGTGTTGTGTGCCGCCCCCTCTTATTTGGCGAGGAGGGGAACGCCAACTCGCCTGGCCGATCTCGGCGATCACGATTGTCTGGGCCACACCAACGCGTCGCTTGCAGGAACGACATCGTGGGCGTTCGGCAAAGACGGGACGATCAAGGTGCCGATCTCAGGATCGATGTGTTCAGACAATGGCGAGGCCTTGGTTCGCGCTGCCATTGCGGGCCAAGGGCTGGTCTATGGGCCACGCTTTATTGCGGCAGAGGCGCTTCGCGCCGGCCAGTTGAGCGAGCTTGAGCTGGACGAGCCGCCTATGATGCTGGGAGCGGCATATGCCATCACACACCCGACGCGGCGCCCCGCCGCCAAGACGCGGGCGTGGATTGACTTCTTAGCCGAAGCACTCCCCGCTCTTGGCACCGATTGGTGAGATGCCGAGCTGGCAGACGTCCCGAGTTTTCACCCGAGGACCGCGTCTGCTATCTCGAAACATCACGGTCTTTTACGATTGTAGATATCAGTGACCCAGCGAAAGCGACGCCCACAACCGCACATGGCTGGCATCGATAACGCCGAGGCTTGGTCCCTTTCAGTTGGTGCAGCGGGGGCCGCGGGCGCGGCGGACGTTGAGTGAGCGTGAACCGCATCACTGCCAACCCTCGATGACGATCTTGCCGCGTGCGGTAGTGCTCTCAAGCGCCTGGTGCGCGCGCTTGAGGTTCGCGGCGTTGATGGGGTAGAACCGTTCGGTGAGGGTGGTGCGCACCTCGCCGGCGTCCACGAGGCTGGCGATGGCCGACAGGATCTGACCCTGCGTTTCCATATCAGCAGTCTCGAACATGGACCGGGTGAACATAAACTCCCAGTGGGTCGACACCGACTTGCGTTTGAACGGTACGACATCGAGCGTCTTGGGGTCGTCGATGAGCGCAAAACGTCCCTGCGGGGCGATCAGCTCGGCGATCTGCTCGATATGCTCGTCGGTGTGCGTGGCCGAGAAGATGAAAGCCGGCGCGCCGATGCCCAAATCCGCCACTTGCCGAGCCAGCGGCTGGCGATGATCGATGACATGGTGCGCACCGAGCTCACCCACCCAGGCCTGCGTTTCAGGGCGCGAGGCCGTCGCAATGACGATCAGCTCGGGTACTTGGCGAGCAAGCTGGATTGCCATCGAGCCTACCCCGCCGGCACCCCCGACAATCAACAGCGCATGTGCTGCACCGGCTACAGGAGTACGCACGGACAATCGCTCGAAGAGGGCCTCCCACGCGGTGATCGCCGTCAGCGGCAACGCCGCTGCCTCTGCCCAATCGAGGCTGGCCGGCTTCTTCCCGACAATGCGCTCGTCGACCAGGTGCAACTCGGCGTTGGTCCCATCGCGGCCGATGCTGCCCGCGTAGAACACCTCGTCGCCCGGTTCGAAGCCGCGCACTTCAGGGCCAACAGCGCGCACGACACCGGCGGCATCCCAACCCAGGACACGCCAATCACCGTGGATCGAACCCGAGCCAGCGCGCACCTTCGTGTCAACCGGGTTTACCGAGACAGCCTTGACCTCGACGAGGAGATCACGGCCGGTAGCGTTGGGATCGGGAAGTTCGATATCGACGAGAGCTTCCGTGCGATCGATCGTTCCGGGCTGCTGGTAGCCGATTGCGCGCATGATAAATCCTATTGTCAGGGGCTGTATAGCGAACTTTGTCGCATACGGGATACGCACAAGCGACATCGCGGTTCGACATCGTCCTCAGGCTGGCGACGGCGTGGTTGCCGCTGCCGTCTTCCCCGTGAGGTCGGCGATGACCGCGCCGATCAGCGCCCGTAACCAGCGGTGTGCGGGATCATGCCGATAGCGGACGTGCCAAGCCATTTCCACGGGAAAGCTGCCAAGGTCGACCGGAGCCGGCAGGATCTTCAGCCGGGGGTCGTGCATCAGCCGCCTGCAGATGAGCGAGGGCAAGGTGGCGCAATAGTCGGTCACGGCCACCATCTCGGCTACCGCGAAGAAGTTTGTCACGGAGATCGCGACGTCGCGCTTCAGCTGCTGCTGCGCCAGCGCCTGAAACAAACCGGCGCGCATCCGTCCGGGCGGCACGATGTTGACATGCTTCATCGTCTCGAACTGCTCGCGCGTCATGGCATCGCCGACGCCCGGATGGTCGGCGCGGACGGCGCAGGCGAGCCCTTCGTCCATCAGGTGCTGGACGACGAGGTTGTCGGGCGGATCGACGATGCGGCCCAGCACGAGCGCCGTCGTGCCCGACACGACGCCTGTTTCCACAAGATCGTTGCCGAAGGGCGTCAGACGAAGCTTTATGCCGGGGGCGACCTTCTCCAGGCGCGCCACGATAGCGGGGACGAGGACGAACTCGACATAGCCGTTTGGCGCGATCGTGAAGAGCCGTTCGGCCTGTGCGGGGTCGAAGGCCTGCTGACCGAGGACCGCGTCGTCGAGCTGGGCGAGTGCCTCGGCGATCAGCGGTGAGAGTTCTAGCGCGATCGGGGTCGGCTGGATGCCGTAGCGCTCGCGGACGAACAGCTGGTCCTGAAGCATCAGTCGTAGACGCGATAGGGCGTTAGACAGGGCGGGCTGTGTCATGCCCATGCGCTCGGCGGCCCGCGTGACGCTGCGCTCCTCCATCAACGCGACGAAGATCGGCAGCAGGTTCAGATCGTAGCGCATACAGTCATCCTGTTAGCGTTATATCTGAAATCAAAAAGATAAACTTCTAGAATATGTCAACGAGGCCCATTTAGCGTCCATCGGTGATCGACGCCGCGAACATGGAGGTTCAGATGAGCAAGGGTCAGGTTCTCGTTCTTGGATCGAACGCGACGCAGATCGGTCTGCGTGGCGGCGGTACCGCGACGGTCGGTCAGTATCTCAACGAGACGGCGGTCCCCGCGCTGGCTCTGCTCGACGCCGGCTATGATATTGTTCTCGCCACGCCCAATGGGGCCAAGCCGCACATCGACGCCGTCTCCGTTTCGGTTGATCATTTTGGCGGCGATGAGACGGCATTCCAGCGCGCCAAGGACTTTTTTGCCAGCCACCCGGCGATGAACGACGTGCGTACGCTGAAATCGGTCGTCGACGAGGGTCTGGACGGCTTTGCTGGCGTGTTCGTGCCGGGAGGTCACGCGCCCATCGTCGACCTCATGGTGGACCGCGATGCGGGCACGATCCTCCGTCACTTCCACGCAGCGGCCAAGCCGACCGCGCTCCTCTGCCACGGACCGGTGGTCGTTGTCGCCGCGCTCGAGGATGCTCCGGCCTTCCGCAAGGCGCTGGAGGAAGGCGATGACGCCGGGGCGGCCGACCTGGCGCGAGACTGGATCTACGCGGGCTACCGCATGACAGTCTTTTCGGCGAGCGAGGAGAAGATCGCTGAGGAGCAAGTGCTGGAGGGCGAGCTCTACTTCGACATGGAAAAGGCGCTGCGGTCGGCCGGTGGCGACGTCTCTGTCACCGACAGGAACTTCGCTTCGAATGTCGTCGTGGACCGGGAGCTGATCACGGGTCAGAATCCGGCATCGGACCGGGCCATGGCCGACGCGTTGATCGAAGCCCTCGATCGCGCCGCTGCGTAAGTACGAGGATGACCGGCGGGGCGCTCAGGGTGCGCCCTCCCTCGGATATAGCCAAGACAAGGAACGGTGCCATGACCGCCAACGTGAAGATCGTCGCCGTCCTTACCGCCCGTGCGGATACCGTCGACCGCCTGCGCGCTCTGCTCGACGCCATGCTAAAGCCGAGCCGTGCCGAACCGGGCAATTTGCGCTACGATCTCTGGCAGGACCAGAGCGATCCGAACCGTTTCGTGCTCGACGAGCTGTACGCGGACGCGGATGCGGTCGCCGCCCACCGCGAGACGCCCCACTTCCAGAACTATCTCTCTCAGATCGGCGATCTGGCCGAGCGCGCCGCGTTCGTCCTCAACCCCGTCTCGGCGACCTGAGGGTGGTGCCATGGGCAAGCCTGAAGAATGGGTGGGTACGGCGCTGCTGGCACAACCGTTCTACAGAGAGGAGTTGCGGATGATCGGCCTGTTGGCACCTGCACTCCGCGTGGGACTCTTGGGCCTCATTCATCCACGCGGTTACCGCTGAGGCGGAGCCGCGATCCGGCGAAAAATCAACAACTGACTTGAAGGAATACAGTCATGACCCAGGGTATCGAAGGCAAGGTCATTCTCATTACCGGCGGCAGCACCGGCATCGGCGCAGAAACCGCGCGTCTTCTTGCGGAACGCGGCGCGAAGGTGGCCATAGCCGCGCGGCGCAAGGACAGGCTCGACGAGGTCGTCGCGGACATCGCCGCAATTGGCGGCACCGCACGTAGCTACGCGCTCGACGTCACCGACAAGGCGGCGGTCCAGTCCGTCGTTGCCGCAATCATTGCCGACTTCGGCCGCCTCGACGTGCTGATCAACAACGCCGGGCTGATGCCGATCCGTCCGATGGCCGAGGTCAACACCGACGAGTGGGACCAGATGATCGACGTCAATCTGAAGGGTACGCTTTACGGCATCGCGGCGGCCCTTCCCGGCTTTCTCGAGCAGGGCAGCGGCCACATCATCAACCTGAGTTCGGTTGCGGGCATCAAGGTCTTCGCACCGGGCGGCACGGTCTATTCCGGCACCAAGTTCGCCGTCAGCGCGATCAGCGAGGGCTTGCGCCACGAGGTGGGGGAAAAGGTCCGGGTCACGTCAATCGAGCCTGGAGCTGTCGAAAGCGATTTGAAGTTCACGACCTCTGGCGCCGCTGCCGAGACGGTGCTGGACTTCTACAAGCAGGCCATCCCGGCGGCATCGGTGGCGCGTGCTATCGCGTTCGCTGTCGAACAACCTGATGACGTCGACGTCAACGCGATCGTCATCCGGCCGACCGCACAGCAGTTCTGATTTCCACGAGGAGGCGGGCCGCGTGTGCTCCGCCTCATGGGGAACGTACCGGCCCGCTCGTGCGTTACTTTGCCGAATAATATCTGTCCGTTTCACTTGAGGAGTCATCTATGCCCAAACTTGCCCTTTATGTACCACTGAAGGCCAAGCCCGGGAAAGAGCGCGATGTCGCCAATTTCCTGACCTCGGCATTGCCGCTCGTTCAAGCCGAGCCGGGCACTCTGACCTGGTATGCGATCGAGGAAGGTCCCGGTGCGTACGCGATCTTCGATACGTTCGACACAGAGGAGGATCGGCAGGCCCATCTTGACGGCAAGGTTGCCGCCGCACTGATGGACAAGGCAGAAGAACTGTTTTCTGAACCGTCGCAGATTCACAAGTTCACCCTGCTGGCCGCGAAATAGCGGAGCGGTCGGCACCCTAAGCTGCCGTTTGACTGCAAGGTAAGGCTCGTGTTTCCATCCGCAGTGGATGGCCCGGCCGTATCGGGAAATGAATAAATGAATACGACAGGTCATCCGCGCTAGTGGATGACCTTGTCTTCTGCGCTTATCACATCTCTGAATTTATTGATAAGGCGCCGTTGATGTGTCGCGACGTGACGGCACCATTGGGCTGCGGCTGATTCCTGAGCACATCAATTCGGCGCGTTATTCGGTCGTCTGGCCCAGTCATTCAGAAAGCCGCCGTGAATCGCTCCCAGGATGGCCCAACGCGAAGGAACCTCTCTGTTGGCGGAAGGTTGAGTAAACTGCGATCACTTGAAAGGTGCCATGTCCTCTGCCGTTGCGATGAACAGGATCATGACCACGCTCTCGATCTGATGACGCGTTGAGAAGAGCCGCGAAAGGAAAAGATTCGTGAAAGCTGTCGTGTACAACGGGCCCAAAGATGTTTCTGTCAAGACAATCGATGATCCCAAGATCGAAAAGCAGACCGATGTTATCATCCGGCTGACCACGACCAATATCTGCGGGTCGGACCTTCACATGTATGAAGGCCGTACAAGTTTCGAGAAAGGCAAGGTCTTCGGTCACGAAAACCTTGGCGAGGTCATCGAAGTCGGCTCTGCCGTAGATCGCATCAAGAAGGGCGATCGCGTGTGCATGCCGTTCAACGTCGGTTGCGGTTTTTGCGAAAATTGCGAACGCGGTTTGACGGGTTTTTGCCTCACGACCAACCCTGGAACCGCCGGCGCAGCGTATGGCTTCGCCGAGATGGGTCCGTGGCAAGGTGGTCAGGCCGAGCTGATGCGCGTTCCTTATGCGGACTTCAATTGTCTGAAGCTGCCCGAGGACGCCGAGGAGAAAGAGGATGACTATGTCATGCTCTCCGACATCTTCCCGACGGGTTGGCATGGCGTCGAACTGTCAGGCTTCCTGCCTGGCGAAAGCATCGCGATCTACGGCGCCGGCCCGGTCGGTTTGATGGCCGCGCACTCAGCCGAAATCCGCGGTGCCTCTCAGATCTTCGTGGTCGATTCTCACGATGACCGCCTGAAACTGGCCGAGGCGATGGGCGCTATTCCGATCGACATGCGCAAGGGCGATCCCGCCCAGCAGATCCTTGACGCGACCGGCGGCCTCGGGACCGACCGGGGGGTCGAGGCGGTCGGGTATCAGTGTTGCGATCGCCACGGCAAGGAGCGCAGCAATTACACGATGAACTGCCTCGTCAAAAGCACGAAGGCCACCGGCGGAATCGGCGTCGTCGGCGTGTTCATTCCGGAAGACCCGAACGCGCCCGACGATCTCCAGAAGGAAGGCAAGATGGCGTTCGACTTCGGCAACTTTTGGTTCAAGGGCCAGAAGATCGGCACCGGCCAGTGCAATGTAAAGCACTACAACCGGCGACTGATGAAGCTTATCGAGCAAGGCCGGGCCAATCCTGCCCAAATCATCTCGCACCGACTGCCGCTTGATCAAGCACCAGACGCCTACAAGCATTTCGACGGGCGCGATGCTGGTTGGACGAAGGTCGTGCTCAAGCCGGGCACCTGAGCTTGGTCTTCGACGGAACAGGAAACAGATTATGACTTTAGAAGGCAAATCAGTTGCCATTCTGATCGCACCCCGCGGGACGGAAGAACCAGAATTCTCGAAGCCCAAGCAAGCTGTCGAGGACGCGGGTGGCAAAGTGACCGTGGTCAGTTCTGAACCGGGCAAGGCTCGCACAGTCAATAGCGATCTTGACGAGGGCGGCAGCTATACGATCGACAAGACGTTTTCCGAGGTGAAAGCCGACGACTTCGACGGACTTGTTGTGCCCGGAGGGACTGTCGGTGCCGACAAGCTGCGCGGCAGCGTCGAGGCAATTGGTTTCATCCGGGCTTTCTTCGATCAGAAGAAACCTGTTGCGGCTATATGCCATGCACCCTGGACATTGATCGAGGCGGGCGTGCTTGAGGGTCGCACCTTGACGTCCTACCCGACGCTGAAGGTCGATATCGAGAACGCCGGCGGTACATGGACCAATGAGGAAGTCGTGGTCGACAACGGCCTCGTTACCAGCCGCGATCCCAATGATTTGCCCGCCTTCTGTGCCAAACTCATCGAGGAAATCGCAGAAGGTGCGGGCGCATCGCTCGCAGCAGGGAATTAAGACGGGGTCGTTTCGACGAACCTTGTGAGGGCTCTTTCCCCGGAGAAGGTCCGCACAAAGCGAGCGTGGCGGATGGCCAGCGATTGGCCGTCCGCCACGCCGCGTATCACACGAACACGGCGCACCTGACGGGCACTCAAACCCTAGGGTCAGGACCCATTGATATAACCGGCTCGATCTGATCAATGGGTCCTGACCCTAGGTTGGCGATGGCATAAAATGAAGCCATAGGACTTGGAGCTACGGTTCCTAAAGAGATAGTTCCGACATCACATGCTCTTGCATTTATTAGACGATCGGTCTATTAAATCAACATGGATGTTGCCAATGTTCCCCGTCGCCGTGGACGACCCCCGAAAGCTGCGGCAGGTTTTAGCGAAACCCGCGCGTCGTTGGTGCGTGCAGGGCTGGTCAGGCTGACCGAGAAAGGCTTCACCGCCACTGGGCTGGACGAGATCCTGAAGGTGGCCGGTGTACCCAAGGGCTCATTCTATCATTATTTCGATAGCAAGGGGGCCTTTGGCACAGAGCTCATCGACCGATATGGGGCGTATTTCGCCGGCAAGCTGGAACGGTTCTTCAACGATCATTCCCGTTCCCCATTGGCGCGGATTGAAGCCTTCATAGCCGATGCGGAAGCGGCCATGGAACGCTTTGCCTATTCGCGCGGTTGCCTTGTCGGCAATCTCGGACAGGAGATGGGGGCGCTGCCCGAACCCTTCCGCCAGCAACTCTGCGACGTTTTCGCCGACTGGCAGCATCGCACAGCCGGGTGCCTGCGGGCCGCGCAAGCCGCAGGCGAAATCGGCTCTCTTCACAATGCCGATAACCTTGCCGCGTTCTTCTGGATCGGTTGGGAAGGCGCTGTGCTGCGAGCCAAACTCGAACGCAGCGGCAGCCCGCTTCAAACATTCGCAGAGGGGTTTTTCACAATGATCCGAACCTGACCCCCTTTTTTGAATAATACTAGTCGATCGGTCTAATTATTAGGAAGGAACCCAACCATGAGCATATTTCGTGCGGTCGTGATTGAGAAGAACGACACGGGCCAGACCGTCACGCTGAAAGATTTCAGCGAAGCCGACCTGATGGAGGGTGATGTCACTCTCCGAGTGACGCATTCGACGGTAAACTACAAGGACGGCCTTGCCTTGACCGGAAAGAGCCCGGTCGTGCGGCGCTTTCCCATGATCCCCGGCATCGACTGCGCCGGGGTGGTCGAGATATCCAGCAATCCCGACTTCCGGGCCGGAGATCGCGTTATCCTCAACGGTTGGGGCACGGGGGAAACGCATCTGGGCGCCTATGCGGAAAAGAGCCGCGTGAAAGGCGATTGGCTGGTGCCGCTACCGGACGGCCTGACGCCTGCCGAAGCGATGGCGATCGGCACCGCGGGCTATACCGCCATGCTCAGCGTGCTTGCCCTTGAGAAACATGGACTGAAGCCGACTGACGGGCCTGTCGTCGTCACAGGTGCGGCCGGTGGCGTCGGCTCGGTCGCGATTGCCCTGCTCGCCAAGGCTGGATGGCACGTAATCGCGTCGACGGGCCGGGCCAAAGAGGCGGACTATCTCAAAAGCCTCGGCGCGACCGAGATCATCGATCGCAACGAACTCTCTGGCGCCGGGCGGCCACTGGGCAAGGAGCGCTGGATCGCCGGCGTCGATTGTGTGGGATCGCATACTCTGGCCAATGTCCTGTCGATGACCAGATATGGCGGTGCCGTCACCGCATGCGGCCTCGCGCAGGGGATGGATCTCTCTGCCTCGGTGGCGCCCTTCATCCTGCGCGGTGTCTCGCTGCTCGGCATCGATTCCGTCATGTGCCCGAAGCCGCGTCGCGTTGAAGCCTGGGCACGCCTTGCGACCGACCTCGATCGCGGCAAACTTGCCGGGATCACCTCGACCATCCGTCTGGAAGATACCATCGCGGCCGGAGCCGACATTCTCGCGGGGAAGGTGCGCGGGCGTCTGGTCGTTGAGATCGATCGGAACTGATCAGATGGGGATGGAGCGGCGCCGGAGCGCGCCGCTCAGATCAGGTCGCGCAGTTCCTTCAGGAGGGCCGCGATATTCTCCTCGTGGCGCTTGTAATAGGTCCAAGGTCCGATGCGCTGCGAGGTCACCAGCTTGGCGCGCTGCAAAGCGGTCAGGTACAGAGAAACGGTGGACTGGGACAGGCCAGCCTGTTCCTGAATGATGCTCACGCAGACGCCAATCTGCTCAGGATCAACGTCCTGTTCAGGGTAACTTTTTCGCGGGTCCTTGAGCTTCGCCAGGATTGCGAGCCGGGCGGGATTGTCCAAGGCCTTGAGTGCTTCACTGATATCGATGCTCATGTTCGTTTATATAATTATATTTTGCAATATTGCAATATCTCACTAGCCATCCGGGCTCTGATGCCGCCAGGGTGCTGGAGTGGCAAGCGTTTCGGTTTCTGGCTTTGCCGAATGGCCGCGTTGAAGGCGACTAATGGACATATTCGTGTCGCGCCAGTCGACATCGATGATCCCGTTCGATTACCGCCGCTGTCGAGGGCTGCACGATCATCGTCAATGCCGTGCGCCTGCGTGGCGAAATTGAGCCGAGTGCGGTCCTCGATTTCCACGAGCGTATCATGAAGTCCGTGGCGGACCTTGGGCAGGAGCTTTCGATCCAGGTCGTCATCGTCGGTGGGGCCGGCACGGTGCGATTGCCGGACGGCCGCCGCTTCTGGCAATCTCCATCCTTTCCGCCGGTCACCCTTCCGCGCGGCCGTGCCCACGTCCTGTTGCGCGATCACCTGGAGGAGCGTGAGCACGCCTATGGATGGGCGTATCTGGTGCGGCCTCCGCGCTTCGATCCCGAGGGGCCACGCACCGGCCATATCGCCCGCTGGCCCGCACAGTTTGATGAATCAGATTTCCTGCGATCCTCGCCCAGCTACGCGGATTTTGCGCAGGCCGTGCGGCAAGCCGCACTGACGCCATGGCAAGGCGTCTGTCTGGTGGGTCGGAACGACACCGGGCAGCCGGCTTGAAGTCTCATTTCAAAACACGACCCAGGCAATGAAAGTCAGGGTCATTCCCTCGCAGCAACGCATTGCGTCCCGATCCGACGACATGGCGGCCCTCCGCGGTCGGCTGCCCCGATCTTCGAACGTGGCAATGATTGAGGGGGCACTGAAGGCTTGTCGCTCGGGACAAGAATGCTGGACGGTCGGTCGGGAGGATAATTTGCCTATGATATTCAGATGCTTACGCGGATTTCTGAGTACGGCGAGGCTCTCAACAGACCCTGCATCGCAATATCGCAACATCGCGATATTGACATTCCTCGATATAACTCTACTTTGTCAGCATCACTTCCGCACCAAAGGAGATGCACAGTGCTGATGCTAAACAAAACCGCAGCGACCTACGCTCCCGATGATCGCTATGGTCATTTCATCGACAACCAATGGGTCGATGGCGAAAATGGGGAGACGATCGAGAGTATCAATCCCGCCAATGGCGCCTATCTGACGCGCACCCCGAACGGCACGGCCGCCGATGTCGATCGCGCCGTCCAGGCCGCTGCCCGCGCCTTCCAGACCTGGCGCAAGACCTCGGTGACCGATCGAGCGAATGCGCTCCTCAAGATCGCCGATCTGTTCGAGGCCGATGCCGAACGCTTCGTCGTTCTCGAGAGCATGGATGTCGGCAAGCCCGTCCGCGAAGCCCGGCTCGACGTGTCGCTCGCGATCGACCATTTCCGCTATTTCGCCGGCGTGATCCGCAGCCATTCGGACGAAGTGGCGATGATCGATGAGCAGACGATGAGTCTGACGATCAACGAACCGATCGGCGTCGTCGGGCAGGTCATTCCCTGGAACTTCCCCCTGTTGATGGCGGCCTGGAAGATCGCGCCGGCGATCGCGACGGGCAACACGGTGGTCATCAAGCCGTCCGAGATGACGCCGGTCACGATCCTCGAACTCGCCAACATCTTCGCCCAGGTGCTGCCGGCCGGCGTGGTCAACATTGTCTCGGGCACTGGTGCCGTGGCCGGGCAAGCGATCCTCGACCATCCTCAGGTCGCCAAGCTGGCCTTCACCGGCTCGACCCGCGTCGGTGGGATTGTGGCGGAAGCCGCCGCCAAAAAGCTCATCCCCGCGACGCTCGAATTGGGCGGCAAGTCCGCCAACATCGTCTTCCCCGATGCCAATTGGGATCGCGCGGTGGAGGCTGCCGCCCTGGGCATCCTCTGGAACCAGGGTGAGGTCTGCGAGTCCGGCGCCCGGCTGTTCGTCCATGAATCGATCTATGATCGCTTCGTCGATGAACTGAAGGAGCGGTTCGAGAAGGTCCGCGTCGGCGATCCGCTTGATGAGAACACCCAGATGGGCGCGCAGGTTAGCCAGACCCAGACCGACCGCATCATGGGCTATATCAAGCTCGCCACCGAAGAAGGCGCGCGCATCCTGACCGGCGGCAACCGTCTGACCGGCAGCGGCTATGACGCCGGTTTCTTCATCCAGCCGACGATCATCGTCGATGTCCGCAACGACATGCGCGTCGCCCAGGAGGAGATATTTGGCCCGGTGGTCGTCGTGCTGCCGTTCAAGGACGAGGATGAGGTCATCGCGCTGGCCAATGCGTCGGACTATGGCCTGGCCGGCGGCGTCTGGACCCAGGACATCAACCGGGCGATCCGGGTGGCGCGCGCGGTAGAGACGGGCCGCATGTGGGTCAACACCTATCATGAACTTCCGGCGCATGCCCCGTTCGGCGGCTACAAGAAGTCGGGCATCGGCCGTGAGACCCACAAGTCCATGCTGGACGCCTACAGCCAGAAGAAGAACATCATTGTGAGCCTCAACGAGGCGCCCTTCGGACTGTACTGAAATCCAGTGGTTGCAAGCATTTTACTGCCTTGTGCGATCTATAAATCGCGATATTTAGGAGTAATGAAATGAAGAACTCGGTTCTTTTCGACAGCGTTGGATTAGGTCCGTACACCCTGCGCAACCGGATCGTCCTCCCGCCGCTCACGCGTTCGCGCAGCTCGCAGCCGGGAAATATCCCCAACGACCTCATGGCCGCCTATTACCGTCAGCGCACCGGCGCCGGGTTCATGGTGACCGAAGGTACGCAGATCGAGCCTCGCGGCCAGGGCTATGCCTGGACGCCGGGCATCCACAGCCCGGAACAGATCGCGGGATGGCGCAAGGTGACCGACACGGTGCATGCCGAAGGCGGGATTATTTTCCTCCAGCTTTGGCATGTAGGCCGTGTTTCCCATACCTCGCTGCAACCCGGGGGAGCAGCGCCTGTCGCGCCGTCGGCGATCGCCGCGAACGCCGTCAAGGTGTTCATTGAAACTGGCCCCGGTGAGGGCGCATTGGCAGAGCCGTCAATTCCTCGCGCGCTGACCACCGCAGAGGTCAAGGAGCTGGTGCAGCTCTATGCGCAGGCGGCACGCAATGCGCTCGAAGCCGGTTTCGATGGCGTCGAGATCCACTGCGCGAACGGCTATCTGGTGAACCAGTTCATATCCGCCCACACCAACCGGCGCGACGACGAATATGGCGGTTCCCTGGAGAACCGCCTGAGGTTCCTGCGTGAAGTGACGCAGGCGGTCGCCGATGTCGTCGGCAAGGATCGGGTAGGGGTGCGATTTGCGCCGTTGTTCGCGACCACCCAAGAGGATCGCGTCTATCTCGGCCTCGTCGAGGACGATCCCCACGCGACCTATATCGAAGCCATCAAGGTTCTCGAAGACATCGGGATCGCCTACGTCTCGCTCGCCGAAGCTGACTGGGACAATGCGCCTGAACTGCCTGAGACATTTCGCGAGGATGTGCGGAAGAATTTTAGCGGCAGGGTGCTCTATGCCGGAAAATATACCGCAGAGCGCGGCGTGCGAGTGATCGAGTCTGGCTGGGGCGACCTGATTGCATTCGGCCGTCCCTTCATCGCGAACCCTGATCTGCCCAAGCGCATCGCCAACAGCTGGCCGCTGACCCCGGTAGATCCGGCAACCATGTATGGCGGCACCGACAAGGGCTACACCGACTATCGCACCTACCAGTCGTGAGCTTGCGAGCCGCGTCCGGACCTCTGGACGCGGCTCGCGCTTCCGCCTGCGGCCGCCGGGAACAAGATGGCGCGTACCGATGAATACGAACGTCAGCGATACCCTGAAGGCTCTGGATAACCCGACCCGCCTCGCAATCCTCGGCTGGTTGAAGAACCCTCGCGAGAATTTTCCGGGGCAGGAAGTCGATCCCGAACAGGTCGGTGTTTGCGTGAGCGCCATCCAGGAACGGGTCGGCCTCTCCCAGTCGACGGTGTCCCTGTATCTGGCGTCGTTGCAGCGCGCCCGACTGGTCACATCAAAGCGTGTCGGTCCCTGGACCTATTACAAGCGCCATGAGGAAAACATCTCGACCTACCTAGAAAACCTTGAAGCCCTGATTTGACGATGCGCGTGCCGGAGAAGCTAACCATCAAGGAAATAAAGATGTATCAGCCCAATACTATTCCCTACCAGCAGCATCGCGGGTTCCGCTACACCTTCAAGGCTGGCCATCTTAGCCTAGGGCTATTCTTCCCTATTGAGGCGTTCCAGGGCGATGCTCCGGCCATGCTCAGCCAGGTCGAGCTGGCCAATTGCGCGGAAGAGCTTGGCTTCTCCACGCTCTGGTTCCGGGACGTACCCTTGCGCGATCCGAGTTTCGGCGACGTGGGACAGGTCTTCGATCCGTGGGTCTATCTCGGCTTCATCGCTGCCCGGACCTCAAGGATCGCACTCGGGACCGCATCGATCGCGATCCCGCTGCGCCATCCGCTTCATACGGCCAAAGCCGCCGCGAGCGTAGACCGGCTGAGTGATGGTCGCCTGCTCCTGGGAGTCGCCACAGGCGATCGCCCGGTGGAATTTCCCGCCTTCGGCGTAGACCCGGACCAGCGGGGCGACGTCTTCCGTGAAAATCTCGACATTATCCGCCGAGTGCAGAGCACCAGCTTCGAGCCGTTACAGTGGAGCCGTGGCCTGCTGGCAGGCGCCGACCTGATCCCGAAGCCTACCACGAACGAAATCCCCTTCTTCGTGACGGGGAACAGCCGCCAATCCCTGGACTGGATCGCGCGGGAGAGCAGCGGATGGATGACTTACCCGCGGCCGCCCCAGGCACAGCAACTGTTCGTGCAGAATTGGCGGGAGTCGGTCAAGGCGCAGGTCGGCGAGACCTACAAGCCGTTTTTTCAGTCGCTCTATATCGATCTCGACGCACATCCGGCCACGCCCCCGTCACCGATCCACCTGGGCTTCAGGCTGGGACGCGACCATCTGCTGACGCTTCTGGAAACGCTGGAAACGATTGGCGTCGATCACATCATCCTCAACCTCAAATATGGCCGCCGCCCCGCCCCCGAGGTGGTCGAGGAGCTTGGCACCTACGTCGTGCCCCGTTTCAACGCGCATCTTTAAATCATGGCGCCACGACAGCCGCCTTGCCTGATGACGCAAACGCCCGTCGTCACCAAGGTGCGGCAAGTTCATAATGGGATAGGTATGCGACGACATAGAATGAACAGGCAGAATGAAGCAGTAACAACATTCCCTAGATTTCTAAGTGGCCGATTTCCGATGACGGCTCTCATTCAAGTCTTAGCCGTTGCGAAGCATTTAAGCTTTCATCGGGCTGCCAGAGTGCTTGGCGTCAGCCAATCTAGCGTCAGTTCGAGGGTCAAAGCGCTGGAGGACGAGCTTGGTATCGTGCTTTTCGACCGCAACACGCGCGGAGTTCGTGTAACCGCGGCAGGACGCCGCTTTTTGGATCAGGTGCATGAAGCCCTGGGAATTCTGGACCACGCCGTCAAGATGGCGCGGACGCAAGCGCGCGGCGAAGAGGGAGAACTTAGAATCGGTGTTCATGCCCTATGTCAACGGCGGATCAAAAGTCGGCCATTCGGCGGCGTAAAACCAGGCCACGGTGTTACATGCCGGGGGGAGTGGCGTGAGGGCGTAGCCCGAAGGCCACTCCCCCCGGCATTGGCGTAATTTTCAGGGTCTGGTTTTGGCCTTTCGGGCCCGGCTGTGAGCGAGGCGATAGCTTTCGCCGTTCATCTCGAGGATGCTGACGTGATGGGTCAGACGATCGAGGAGCGCGCCTGTGAGGCACTCGGATCCGAAGGTTTCGGTCCATTCGTCGAAGGGCAGGTTGCTGGTGATCAAGGTGGAGCCGCGCTCATAGCGCTGGGAGATCAGCTCGAACAACAGTTCGGCACCGGTCTTGGAGAGCGGTACGAAGCCCAGTTCGTCAATGATGAGCAGCTTGTATCCGGCCATCTGCTTCTGGAAGCGCAGGAGACGCCGCTCGTCGCGCGCCTCCATCATCTCGCTGACCAGCGCCGCCGCAGTGGTGAAGCCCACCGACAGTCCTTTCTGGCATGCTGCCAGTCCGAGCTCCAAAGCTACGTGCGTCTTCCCGGTGCCCGATGGCCCCAGAGCGATGGCGTTCTCACGCCGCTCGATCCACTCGCAGCGCGCC
>NZ_JAEMSD010000544.1:0-1234 GCF_016462955.1 Bradyrhizobium sp.
GGGAGAGGGTCAGAGCGCTCCGCGAGAGATTTGGAAAGCTTTTGAGCAGCGATGGGTTGCCGGGTCAAGCCCGGCAACGACGGGCCGGACCTACTCGAAATAGATCAACCCCAGCCACTCCGCGACCAGCGCCGGCTTGTCCTCGCCTTCGATCTCGACAGTGACGTTGGTGCGGGACTGCAATTCGTTGGGCTTGCGGAGCTTGGCCTCGGCCAGCACGAAGCGGCCGCGGACACGCTTGCCGGATCGCACCGGCGAGATGAAGCGCAGCTTGTCGAAGCCGTAATTGACGCCCATCGTGGTGCCCGCGATCACGGGCATCACCTCGTAGGACATGATCGACAGCAGCGACATCGTGAGGAAGCCGTGCGCGATGGTGGTGCCGAACGCCGTCTCCTTCTTCGCGCGCTCCGGATCGACGTGGATGAACTGGTGATCCTCGATCACGTCGGCATAGCTGTCGATGCGCGGCTGGTCGATCAGGTGCCACGACGACACGCCGATCTCCTTGCCCACCATGGCCTGATAGGCATCGAGGGGGATCGGCGGCTTCTTCCAGACTTCGTTCATTCCGTCGCTCCATGTGCCGTCATTCCGGGACGATGCGGAGCATCGAGCTATGATGCGTAATTGCGCATCATAGCTCGCGCTTCGCGCGCCCCCGATGACGAATCTCTCTAAGTTTCGCCCCGTGCCTTCGCCAACTCCGGAAAGTCCTCTTCGCGGAATTCCCGGCCGCGCAGCTGATCGTTGCGATCGTCGTCGCGTTCGAGCCGTCGTAGCTGAACGCGGCGGATCTTTCCAGAAATGGTCTTCGGCAACTCGGTGACGATTTCGAGACGGCGGATGCGCTTGAATGGCGCAAGGCGCGTGTGCAGGTGCTTGAAGATGGAGAGCGCGGTCTCCGGTGAACGCTCCGCACCCGATGTCAGCAGCACGAAGGCCTTCGGGATCGCGAGCCGGATCGGATCGGGGCTCGGCACCACCGCGGCTTCCGCGACCAGCTCGTGCTCGAGCAGCACGCTCTCCAGCTCGAACGGGCTGATGCGGTAATCGGACGATTTGAACACGTCGTCGGAGCGGCCGACGAAGGTGAGGTAGCCCTCGTCGTCCTCGAACACGACGTCGCCGCTGCGATAGAGCTCGCCCTCGGCGCCGGACAGCTTGCCGTCATCGCCCTGATAGCCCTGCATCAGGCCGGCAGGACGATCGGAGCCGAGCACCAGCGTGACCT
>NZ_JAEMSD010000544.1:1244-4325 GCF_016462955.1 Bradyrhizobium sp.
GCGGCCGGCCCATCGAGCCGATCTTGATCTTTTGCCCCGGCGACTTACCGGCGAGCGCGGTGGTTTCGGTCTGGCCGTAGCCGTCGCGAATGGTGAGCCCCCAGGCGGCCCGCACCTGGTCGATCACTTCGGGATTGAGCGGCTCGCCGGCGCCGCAAACCTCGCGCAACGCCACCTTGAACGAGGCGAGGTTCTCCTGGATGAACAGCCGCCACACGGTCGGCGGCGCGCACAGCGTGGTGACGCCGCAGCGGCCGATGGTGGCGAGTAGGCCTTTCGCATCGAAGCGCGGCTGGTTGACCACGAACACGGTCGCCCCCGCATTCAACGGTGCGAAAAAACAGCTCCAGGCATGCTTGGCCCAGCCTGGCGATGAGATGTTGAGGTGGACGTCGCCGGGCTTCAGCCCGATCCAGTACATGGTGGAGAGATGGCCGACGGGATAGCTGCGCTGGCTGTGCCGCACGAGTTTCGGTTTCGCCGTCGTGCCCGAGGTGAAATAGAGCAGCATCGGGTCGTCGGCGTTGGTGGGACCGTCGGGTGTGAAATCCTCCGGTGCCTTCGCGGCCGCGTCATAGCCGAGCCATCCATCCGGGCCGGCGCCGACCACGATGCGGACGATGTTCTCGGCGCCAAGGCTTGCGAACTTCGCCACCTGATCTTCAGCCGCCACCACCGCCCTCGCCCTGCCGCGCTCGAGCCGGTCGCGAAGTTCGTCAGCGGTGAGCAGCGTGGTTGCGGGAATCACGACGACGCCGAGCTTCATCGCTGCCAGCATGGTCTCCCACAACGGAACCACATTGCCGAGCAGCAGCAAAAGGTGGTCGCCGCGCTTCAAGCCCTGCGCACGGAGGAAATTCGCGACCTGGTTCGAGCGCTTCGAGAGCGCAGCGAAGGAGAGCTTCGTCTGCTTGTCCTGCGCGGCATCGACGATCCAGAGCGCGGGCCGGTCCTTGCTGTCAGCGTTCGCCGCCAGCTCGGCATCGAACCAGTCGAGCGCCCAGTTGAACGAAACCGGATCGGGCCAGCGGAAGCCTTTGACCGCCGCCTCGTAGTCCGTGCGGTGTTGCAGAAGAAACGCGCGCGCTTCCTGAAATGTCGTCATCAAGCTTTCCCGGCTAGACTCCTAACGTGCTTGATAATTCCGGAAAAATCCACCCCGCCCTGCCCGGCTGCGTCGAAAGATTGATAGATCTCCTGCGCATGCTTGCCGAGCGGCGTCGCCGCACCGGCCGCCTTTGCGGCGTCCTGGGCCAGGGTCAGGTCCTTCACCATGAGCGCCGAAGCAAAGCCCGGCTTGTAGTCGTTGTTCGCCGGCGAGGTCGGCACCGGCCCCGGCACCGGGCAATAGGTCGTCAGTGACCAGCACTGGCCCGACGAGGTCGAGGCGACGTCGAACAGCGCCTGATGCGAGAGCCCGAGCTTCTCGCCGAGCGCGAAGGCCTCGCTCACCGCGATCATGGAAATGCCGAGGATCATGTTGTTGCAGATTTTTGCGGCCTGGCCCGCGCCGGCGCCGCCGCAATGGACGATCTTCTTGCCCATGTTCTCCAGCACCGGCTTCGCCGCTGCGAACGCCTTCTCCTCGCCGCCGCACATGAAGGTGAGCGTGGCGCCCTTGGCGCCGCCGGTGCCGCCGGAGACCGGTGCGTCGACCGAGAGCACGCCGTTCTTGGCGGCCAGCGCGTGCGCGGCCCGCGCGCTCTCGACGTCAATGGTCGAGGAGTCGATGATCAGCGCGCCCTTGGTCATGGCGGGCACCACCTCGTTCCAGACGCCGAGCACGTGCTTGCCTGCGGGGAGCATGGTGACGACGATATCGGCGCCCTTCACCGCGCCCGCGGCACTGTCGGCGATGCTGGCGCCATCGGCCTTGGCCTGATTGCGGGAAGCCTCGACCAGGTCGAACGCCAGCACCTTGTGGCCGGCCTTGACCAGGTTGGCCGCCATCGGGCCGCCCATGTTGCCCAGACCAATGAATGCGATCGTGGCCATTGTCGTTTCCTCCGCTGCAGCGTTGTTAATTGAACTTCAATTCGTCGGGGCCGATCTCGGCGAAATACGGCGCCAGCATCTGTGGCGTCACATCCTCGATCCGCGGCGGCGACCAGGTCGGGTTGCGGTCCTTGTCGATCACGGCGGCGCGGACGCCCTCGCGGAAATCGTCGCTGCGGAAGACTTCGAGCGCGGCGCGGTACTCCCGCACAAGGCACTCTTCCAGGCTCGACGATTGGCGCGCGAGGCGCAAGAGCTTCAGCGTCACCACCATGCCGCGCGGCGATTTCTCGTTGAGCGTCTTCAGCGTCGCCTGCGCGAACTCGGAGCCGTCGCGCTTCAAGGCCGCAAAGATGTCTTCCATGCGGTCGAAGCCGAACAGCGCGTCGATAACAGGCTCCTTCGCAGCCACCGGCCCCGCGGTCTCGCCGGTGGCAAAGCCGTCGATGAGCTTGCCGACATCGGCGGCGGTTGCGCCGGAGCGCAGCTTGGTCAGCGCCTCGCGCAGTTCCGGTAGCTTCGAAGCGGGCACGACCCAATCGGCGAATTTGGCGTGGATCGCGTCCGGCCCGTTCATGGTCTGGCCAGTCAACCCGAAATAGGTGCCGATCTCGCCCGGCGAATGCGCCAGCAGATAAGTGCCGCCGACGTCGGGAAAGAAGCCGAGACCAACTTCGGGCATCGCGAGCTTGGTGCGATCGGTGACGACGCGGTGGCTGGCGTGCGCGGACAGACCGACGCCGCCGCCCATCACGATGCCGTCCATGAAGGCAACATAGGGCTTCGGGAACTTCTTGATCCGGGCATTGAGGATGTACTCCTCGCGCCACAGGATCTTGCCGAGGTCACCATTGACCTTGGAGCTTTCCCAGAGCGTACGGATATCGCCGCCGGCACAGAGGCCGCGCTCGCCGGCGCCTTCCAGCAGGATCACGGCGACGGCGGGATCAGCCTCGAAACGATCGAGCGCCTTCTCGATGTCGCGAAACATCTCCAGCGTCACGGCGTTGATGGCCTTCGGACGGTTGAGCCTGATGATGCCGGCCGCGCCCTCGACACGGGCGACGAGATCGCCCTCTTCCGCTC
>NZ_JAEMSD010000107.1 GCF_016462955.1 Bradyrhizobium sp.
CAGATCGACCAGGGCGGAGCCGCCGCCGCCTCGCGTTGAGCTGCGGCTCAGCAAGGCGTGATGTGTCGGCAACAGAAAGTTGTTGCCAAACGGAACTCACGGCATGAGGTTTGCTTGATCAAGTTCAGGGCTGGGCATGAGGAGACTCAACATGGCGACCCAGATCGTGATGGACCAGACTGGCGACACGCGCCACGAGTTTGATCCTGGCAATGCCGAAGCGCTGGCGCGAGCCGAACGGCGCTTTCGGGAGCTGACCGGAGCCGGTTTCACCGCCGCGCTGCGAACCGGACCCGGCGAGGTCACCCGTATCAGATCATTCGATCCGACCGCCCACGAAACGCTGTTTTATCCACGCCTGGTCGGCGGCTGATCCGGTCTGATCATGATTGCGGCAGTTTGGCTCCGCGCGCCGGCGCGTGCGCGTCTGCAGGCGCTGCGTGAACTCTATCGGCGCTTTTTCGGCGAGAACACGCCGGATGCACGAGGTCGCTGGCTGTTGGTCGAATGGCTTTCGCCGGCGCAGCGCGCGCAGTTCGAGCAGCACCGCTATTTCGACGTCGTCGGCTGCGATACCGGCAAGAGATATCGCATCCACTACGGCACCGCGGCCAATGTCCACGAGATCGACGGGGAGGGCCGCGCGACGATGGGCTGGTGCTTCGTCCCCTCAGGTTTTCTGGTGCCCGGAGACGTCATGCTGGCGCAGAAAATTGCGCTCGAAACGGACGAAAAAGGATCGCTTGCGCTCGCCAACCGGTTTCCGCCGGCCACGCATTCCGATCACCTCTACCGGCGGCCGTTTTAGGGCCTCGGGGCGTTCAGGAGTGCGTGGTGTTGTAGGCGTCCAGCGCATGTGCGGCAAAGACACCGATGCTGCAGAGAGCGAGCACTGCGGAGATCAGCTCGATCATTGCTCGTCCTCCCCCAGCGGCTGGTGAACGAGGTTCTGACAGCAGGAATATTCGTAGATCAGGTCGAGGATGAACTGCATGGTGGACGTCCCTGTATTTATTTTGACAACCACTTAACCGGCTATCTGTTTCAGGCGTGTTTCGTCGCACCGGGAAAGGGGTTTCGCGCGGAACCCGGGGTGGTTTGGGCGCTGGGGGCCCGCTATATTTGCATGTGCTAAGGGTGTTTTGAGCCGCCGCCAGGTCAGCGACGCATTGCGAGGCAAAATCATGGCGCAGGTCGAGTGGTTCGACGATCTCACCATTGGGATGCGGTTCAAATCCCCGGAAGTTGTGATTACCGAGGCCGACATCAAGCGCTTCGCCGCCGAGTTCGATCCGCAGCCGATGCATCTCGACAACGAGGCGGCGAAGCAGACCCTGTTCAAGGGGCTTGCCGCCTCGGGATGGCACACCGCCGCGATCGCCATGAACCTCGCGATCCAGGCCCGTCCGTTCGGCCCGCATCCGCTGATCGGCGCCGGTGTGGACGGCTTGCGCTGGACGCTGCCGGTACGACCGAATGATCGTGTACATCTGGTCGGCGAGGTCATGAGCCTGACGCCGTCCAAGTCCAAACCGCAAGGCGTCGCGCTGGTGAAATGGACCATGTTCAACCAGAACGGCGAGGAGGTTTACACGTTCACGCCGATCGCCATCGTGCCGCGGCGGGACTCCCGTTGAATTATTCGGCAGGCCCCTGGACCGGCGCCGCGCTGACGTCGCTGCCGTGATGGGTCAGCGGTTTCATGCCGGCGACGGTTCTGAGCAGCACGTAGAACACCGGCGTCAGGAACAGGCCGAACACGGTGACTCCGATCATGCCGGAGAACACGGCAACGCCCATCGCGCGCCGCATCTCCGAGCCGGCCCCGGTCGAGAGCACCAGCGGCAGCACGCCCATGATGAACGCCATCGACGTCATCAGGATCGGGCGCAGTCGCAGCCGGCTGGCTTCGATCGCGGCCCGGATCGGCGTACGTCCCGCAAATTCGAGCTCGCGCGCGAATTCGACGATCAGGATCGCGTTCTTGGCGGAGAGGCCGACGAGCACGATGAGCCCGATCTGGGTGAAGACGTTGTTGTCGCCCTTGGAGATCCAGACGCCGAACATCGCCGCGAGCAAGCCCATCGGCACGATCATGATGATCGACAGCGGCAGGGTCAGGCTCTCGTAGAGGGCGGCCAGCACCAGGAACACCAGGAGGATCGCCAGCGGGAATACCCACATGCCGGAATTGCCGGCGATGAACTCCTGATAGGTCAGGTCGGTCCACTCGAAGGCAAAGCCCGGCGGCAGCACCTCCGCCGCGATCCGCGTTGCCGCCTCCTGGGCCTGGCCCGATGAGAAGCCTGGTGCAGCCGCGGCGTTGATGTCGGAAGAGAGGAATCCGTTGTAGCGGATCGCGCGCTCCGGCCCCGCGCTCTGGCGGATCGTGAGCAGCGCCGACAACGGCACCATGTCGCCGGAGGACGAGCGCACCTTCAACTGCCTGATGTCGTCGGCCCGCGCGCGGAACGGTGCGTCGGCCTGGACCCGGACGGAATAGGTGCGGCCGAATTTGTTGAAATCGTTGACGTAGTAGGAGCCGAGGTAGATCTGGAGCGTGTTGAAAACTTCGGTCACGGGCACACCGAGCTGCAGTGCCTTGGTGCGGTCGATGTCGGCGAACAGCTGGGGCACATTGACCTGGAAGCTCGAGAACACGCCCGCGATCTCCGGCGCCTTCTGCATCGCCGCCATGAAGGCGTTGGTGGCCTCGTTCAGGGCGTCATAGCCGAGGCCGGCCCGGTCCTCGATCTGGAGCTTGAAGCCGCCGATCGTGCCGAGACCGTTGACCGGCGGTGGCGGGAACATGGCGATGAAGGCTTCCTGGATGCCGGCATATTTCTTGTTCAGCTCGGCCGCGAGTGCGGGGCCGCTGAGCGAGGCATCCTTGCGTTCGTCGAACGGCTTGAGGGTCGAGAACACGATGCCGGCGTTGGAGGAGTTGGTGAAGCCGGAGATCGACAGGCCCGGGAAGGCCACCGAGCTCTCGACACCGGGCTGGGTCAGCGCGATGTCGCTCATCTTGCGGATTACCTCCTCGCTGCGGTCGAGGGTGGCGCCGTCGGGCAGGCGGGCGAAGCCGACCAGGTACTGCTTGTCCTGACCCGGCACGAATCCACCAGGCACCTGCTGGAAGAGAAGCGCAGTGAGTCCGACCAGGACCACATAAACGCCCATCACGGCCGCCTTGCCCGATATCACCTTGCTGACGCTGCCGCTGTAATTCTCCGAGGAGCGCGTGAAGGCCTTGTTGAAGCCGCGGAAGAACCAGCCGAGGCTCTTCTCCATGATGAGCGTCAGCCGGTCCTTCGGTTCATCGTGGCCCTTGAGCAGCAGCGCCGACAGCGCCGGTGACAGCGTCAACGAGTTGATGGCGGAGATGACGGTCGAAATCGCGATCGTCAGCGCGAACTGCTTGTAGAACTGCCCGGTGAGGCCGGAGATGAAGGCGAGCGGCACGAACACCGCGACCAGCACCAGCGCGATCGCGATGATTGGCCCCGACACCTCGCGCATGGCTTGATAGGTGGCATCGCGCGGCGACAGCCCGCCCTCGATGTTGCGCTCGACGTTCTCGACTACGACGATGGCGTCGTCGACGACGATGCCGATGGCGAGCACGAGGCCGAACAGGGTGAGCGCATTGATCGAGAAGCCGAACACGTGCATCACGGCGAAGGTGCCGACGATCGACACCGGAACGGCCAGCAGCGGGATGATCGAGGCCCGCCAGGTCTGCAGGAACAGGATCACCACCAGCACCACGAGGGCGATGGCTTCCAGCAGCGTGTGGATGACGGCTTCGATCGAGGAGCGGACGAACTGGGTGGGGTCGTAGACGATCTGGTAGGACACGCCCTCCGGCATGTTCTTCTTGATCTCGGCCATGGTGGCGCGGACGTTGTCTGAGATCTGCAGCGCGTTGGAGCCTGGCGCCTGCGAGATCGGGATCGCCACCGCATGCTTGTTGTCGAGCAGCGAGCGCAGGCCGTATTCGGACGCACCCAACTCGATGCGAGCGACATCGCGCAGGCGCACCACTTCGCCGCGCGTCCCGGTCTTCACCACGATGTCGCCGAACTGCTCTTCATTCGCGAGCCGGCCCTCCGCGTTGACGGAGAGCTGAAGATCGATGCCGCTGACATTCGGAGAGGAGCCGACCACGCCGGCGGCCGCCTCGACGTTCTGTGCCTGGATTGCCCGCACGATATCGCTCGCGGTCAGGCCGTGCTCGGCCGCCTTCTGGGGATCGACCCAGACCCGCATCGAATAGTCGCCGGCGCCATAGAGCTGGACGTCGCCGACGCCGTCGATCCGCGCCAGGCGGTCCTTGACGTTGAGGACGGCGTAATTGCGCAAATACGTCATGTCGTAGCGGCCATTCGGCGACAGCAGATGCACGACCATGGTGAGGTCGGGCGAGGACTTCTTGGTGATGATGCCGAGCTGGCGCACCACGGCGGGCAGCCGCGGCTCGGCTTGCTGCACGCGGTTCTGCACCAGCTGCGTCGCCTTGTCGGGGTCGGTGCCGAGGCGGAACGTCACCGTCAGCGTCATCGCGCCGTCGGTGGTCGCCTGGCTCGACATGTAGAGCATGTTCTCGACGCCGTTGATCTGCTCCTCGATCGGGGTCGCCACCGTCTCCGCGATCACCTTGGGATTGGCGCCGGGATAGGTCGCGCGCACCACGACGGAGGGCGGCACCACGTCCGGATATTCCGAGATCGGCATCGCGAACAGCGAGATGAGCCCTGCCAGGAAGATCAGGACCGACAGCACGCCGGCGAAAATCGGACGATCGATGAAGAACTTCGAGAGATTCATGGTTTTGCCCCTGGGCAATATCTTGGTCGTCCCCGGACAGCGTCGCCGTCATTCCGGGGCGCGCGAAGCGCGAACCCGGAATCCAGAGGTGACGTGATCGGAGTTTCGTACGCTTGAGATTCTCAGGTGCGCGATTGCGCACCGTAGTTCGCGCGATGCGCGCCCCGGATGACGGGGTGCACTAGCGTTGCACCACGTCCTGGTTGCCGTGCTTCGACGCCTGCTGCTGCCCACGCGCACCCATCGCCGCCACCTCCGTCTTGAGGAGAGCGCCGGGACGCACACGCTGCAGGCCATTGACGACGATGCGCTCGCCGGGCTTCAGGCCCGAGGTGACGATGCGAAGCCCGTCGACGGTGCCGCCGAGCGTGACCGTCCGGTAGACGGCGCGGTTGTCGTCGCCGACCGTCATCACGAACTTCTTGTCCTGGTCGGTGCCGATCGCGCGCTCGTCGATCATCACCAGCGCCTGTTGCTTGGGCTGGCCCATGCGCACGCGGGCGAACTGGCCTGGGATCAGACGTCCGTCCTCGTTACGGAACACGGCGCGGACACGGATGGTGCCGCTCTGGCCGTTGACCTGGTTGTCGATCAGCTGGATATGGCCCTTGGCCGACAGCCCGCCGGAGGTCGTCATCTCCACCGGGATCTGGTCGAGCTTGCTGCGTTGGCCGGAGCCATCCGCGATCGAGTTCAGCGCGCGCAGCACGAGTTCTTCATCCGCATCGAACGAGGCGTAGATCGGATTGACCGAGACCAGCGAGGTCAAGACCGGGGAGGCGGTGCCGGCGGCGACGAGATTGCCGACGGTGACCTCGATCTTGCCGACGCGGCCATCGACGGGCGCGCGCACCTCGGTGTAGTCGAGATTGAGCTTTGCCGTTTGCAGCGTCGCCTCGGCCGCCTTGACGTTGGCGATCGCCTCGCGGTGGGCGTTGTCGCGCTGGTCGTAGTCGCGCCGGGTGACCACGGCGTTGCCGACGAGCTGGGCGCCGCGATCGAGCTCGCTCTGGGTGAAGACGACGCGGGCTTTCGTTGCCTCGAGCTGGGCCGCCGCCTTGTCGACCTCCGCCGCGTAGGGCGCCGGATCGATCTTGAACAGCACGTCGCCGGCCTTGACCAGCGCGCCCTCGGTGAAGTTCGCCGACATGATCGCACCGGCCACCCGCGGGCGCAGTTCGACACGCTGGATGGCCTCGAGCCGGCCGGAGAAATCGTCCCACAGCACGGTCTGCCGTGGCTCGATCATCGCAACGGTGACGGAAACGGCTTGTTCGGCTGCTGCCGGTGCCGTTGCCTGCGCGGCATGAAAATAGCGGCCGGTCGCGATCGAGCCGGCCAGGGCGAGAGCGCCCACGAGCGCGGCGCCACCGAGAAGGCGGCGGAGACGTCCGGTGCGAGAGGTAGTTTGGGAGGGGGGCATTTGCGCGCTCCAGATATGTAGTGTTCACTACAGATGTGGAGCTGGATACTGCAGTGCAAGATACTTATGTACCATTCACTAAGAAAATTGTACGCCGATACCGCGACGATTGGAAATCACAAGAAAAAGAAAGTTAGAACAAATAGATAGCGGGCGGCGTTAGGCTGATAATGACCGCCGATTCCGAGGAGACAGGCACATGCGCATGGGACGCCCCCGCGAATTCGACGCCGAAACGGCGTTGGACCAGGCGATGGAAGTGTTTTGGCGCCATGGCTACGAGGGCGCCACGATCGCGCAACTGACCGAGGCCATGGGCATCAACCCGCCCAGTCTCTACGCCTGTTTCGGCAATAAGGAAGGCCTGCTGAAAGCCGCGCTCGACCGCTACACCAAGCTGCGCAACATCTGGATGGACGAGGTGGTGGCGGCACCGACTGCCCGCGCCGTCGCCGAGCGGATGCTGATGGGAATTGCCGACAAGCAGACCGATCCTGCCAACCCGCCCGGCTGCCTGCTGGTGCAGGGCGGCGTTGCCTGCGGCACCGGCTCGGAGAACGTTCCCTTCGAGCTCGCCGCGCGCCGCGCCCAGAACGAGGAGCAGCTCCGCGACCGCTTCGTTCGCGCCAAGGCCGAAGGTGATCTCAAGGAAAGCGCCGATCCCGCCGCGCTTGCGCGTTATGTCTCCGCGGTGTCCGTCGGCATGGGCGTGATGGCGTCCTCCGGCGCGGACCGCGAAGCGCTGCGGCAGGTCGCTGATGTCGCGGTGCAGGCGGTGGAAGCGCAGTCGACGAAGCGGTAGAGAAAGTGGCAGGGCGCTGCGGGTGAACGACGATCTGCCCGCTCGGGAGCGCGAGAGCTCGCCAGACCCGCTCAGCTCAGGTCGTGAAGGTCCTTTCCAAGCGGCGGTGTCAGACGAAAATTCGAGAACACGACTTCGAGCCCCGCCCGCTCGGGAGTGCAGGCCATCGGTCCCACAAGGTAGGAGCTTGCAGCCGGAAACGGCGCTAGCCGCATGAGAGGCCAGGACTTGCCGTCGGCCGAAACCTGTAGGCGAAGGACGCCGTCGGCGACGGTTGCGCGGATCCAGAAGTCTCCTGCATCATGCTCATAGGGGGCAGTTGCCCAGTCCGATCGCCCGTCGGTGAGCACGCTTGCCAGCATGGCGCGACCGTCCGAGAGTTCTATCCCGGCCTTGACCCAATGGTGCGCATCGATGCGCACCATGATGCCCGCCTGATCATAGAGGGCCTGGAAGTCGCTCTGGACACGTAAGCTGGCGGTGAATGCCTCGCCGGTTGGAAACCCCAGGAAATGACCGCTGTCGCGATTAAAGCCGTAGTGGGTTTCGCGCCAGAAGTCGGTGGCATTGTCCGTAACGACCTGGAGACGATCGTCCTCCGCGGTCCATCGCTTCGGTTCGTTCAACCACACGCCGCCACTTCTGAGGAGAGTCATTTCCGACCTCGATTGCCGACGCCTGCCGGGCTCGGCCGTACAAGCATGGCCTCGTGCAAACTGCGATCGGGCGCGTGCACAGAATCCTCGCGCCATCGACGCAGTGCCGATGCCGAGCCCGCTCACGTTTCGCAGCAGCCATGGCTTCCGAGCGGTTAACGCGTTGGCGTGAGTTGCGGATACGCGATCGGCGACCATGCAAGCTTGCGCCTGTTCTGCCCGACGTGTCAAACGGCTCCGGCTGGCACCATCCGCACCGCGCGGTGCGAAATTCTTCAATGATTCATACTGTGCATGGGGTTGTTTTCGCGTTTTTGTTTGAGCGTGCCCAGAGCCCGAACATCCAGCGCCGCGCATCGTTTCGGTACGGAACCTCCTAAGAGTTTCTACACACAGTTCTGGCATGCTCCGCGCGTCAATATCCGCAACCGCATCGACGCTTCTCATTGCGCGCACGAAAAGACGGGGCCGCGGACATCGAGGGGCGTTAGTCATGGCTGCACTTGCTTCGGACGCCGGTCGCGCCAGGAGTGGGATCGTGCCGATCCTGTTGTGCGTCGTGCCGTTCAGCCAGATTCCGCTCGATGCCTATACGCCAGGCCTGCCGCAGATGGTGGTGGATCTCGCCACCGACGCGGCGTCGATGCAAAACACCGTCACCGCCTACATGCTCGGCATGAGCCTTGCCCTGGTGCCGGTCGGCATCGCCTCCGACACGCTCGGCCGCCGCAACGTCCTGCTCGCGGGATTGTCGGTGCTGATCGCGATGAGCGTCGCCTGCGCACTCGCCACCAGCGCCTCGCTGCTGCTTGGCTTGCGCTTCCTGCAAGGCGTCGGCGGCTGCACCTGCCTCGTCGTCGCCTATGCGGTCGCCGCTGATTGCTATCGCGGACGCGAGCTCACTGCGATTTCCGGCCTGCTTGGTGCTGCCTGGGGTCTTGCGCCCGTGCTTGCGCCGGCGGCCGGCGGCTTCATCGTCGAGCTGACCTCCTGGCGCGGCGTGTTCGTCGTCATTGCCATCGCCGCGGCGATCGTCGCCGGGATCGTCGCACTGTTCCTGCCCGAGACCTTGCCGGCGGAGCGCCGTGCACCGTTCGATCCGCGCCGCACCGCGGGCATCCTGCGCGATGCGGTGGTGCGTCCGGGCTTCCTCGCTTTCGTGCTGGTCTTCGCCGCGGCCGCGAGCGCGCAGCTCGCCTTCGGCGTCGTCGCGCCGTTCTTCTACCAGACCGGCCTCGGCTATTCGGCGGCCATCTACGGCCTCGTCGCGCTCGGCCTTGGCGGCGTCAATCTCGCAGGCGAACTGGGCTGCGCCCATTTCGCGCGCTTCATGCCGGCACGCGTGATGGGCTTCGGCGCCTTCGCGCTGTTTCTCGCCGGCGCTGCGGTCCTGACCGGGACGGGCCTGACCCTCGGTCTCGACTTCGTGTCGATCACGATCGGCGGTGCGCTGGTGCTCGGCGGCTGCGGCGTGCTGTGCCCGATGATGTACGGCATGGCGCTCGGCCTGTTCGAACGCGACCACGGCCTGATCGGCGGTCTCATCAGCGCGCTCTGCTATCTCGCGGTGAGCGGCGTCATGGCGATCGCGGCGGTGCTGCCTGAAGCAACGCAGGCGCCGCTCGGATGGCTCTATCTCGGCCTCTGCGCCGTCGCCGGAACGTTGCTCGCGATCTCGCTGCCATCGGCGCGCCACACGACACAGGCTTGAGGGAGGAACCAATCATGACCACCGTTGCCATTCGCGGCACGTTCTTCGACTTCGTCGACGATCCCTGGAAGCACGTCGGCAACGAGCAGGCCGCCGCGCGCTTTCACTGGGATGGTCTCATGGTCGTCACGGACGGCGTGATCGAGGCGTTCGGCCCTTATGACAAAATCTCCGCTGCGCATCCGGGCGTCGAGATCACCCACATCAAGGACCGCATCATCGTCCCGGGCTTCATCGACGGCCACATCCATCTGCCGCAGACCCGCGTGTTGGGGGCCTATGGCGAGCAGCTGCTGCCCTGGCTGCAAAAATGGATCTATCCGGAAGAGCTCAAGTACCGGGACCGCAACTACGCGCGCGAGGGCGTCAAGCGCTTCCTCGACGCGCTGCTCGCCTCTGGCACCACCACATGCCAGGCTTTTACCAGCTCCTCGCCGGTCTCGACCGAAGAGCTGTTCGAGGAGGCGAGCAGGCGCAACATGCGGGTCATCGCCGGCCTCACCGGGATCGATCGCAACGCGCCGGCCGATTTCATCGATACCCCGGAGAATTTCTATCGCGACAGCAAGCGGCTAATTGCGCAGTACCACAACAAGGGCCGCAACCTCTACGCCATCACGCCGCGCTTCGCCTTCGGTGCCTCGCCGGAATTGTTGAAAGCGTGCCAGCGCCTCAAGCACGAGCACCCGGACTGCTGGGTCAACACCCACATCTCCGAGAATCCGGCCGAATGCAGCGGGGTGCTTGTCGAGCATCCGGACTGCCAGGACTATCTCGGTGTCTACGAGAAGTTCGACCTGGTCGGTCCGAAATTCTCCGGCGGCCACGGCGTCTATCTCTCGAACAACGAGTTTCGCCGCATGTCGAAGAAGGGCGCGGCGGTGGTGTTCTGCCCCTGCTCGAATCTGTTCCTCGGCAGCGGCCTGTTCCGCCTCGGCCGCGCCACCGATCCCGAGCACCGCGTCAAGATGTCGTTCGGCACCGACATGGGCGGCGGCAACCGCTTCTCGATGATCTCCGTGCTCGACGACGCCTACAAGGTCGGCATGTGCAACAACACGCTGCTCGACGGCAGCATCGATCCCGTGCGCAAGGATCTTGCGGAAGCCGAGCGCAACAAGCTCTCGCCCTATCGCGGTTTCTGGTCGATCACGCTCGGCGGCGCCGAAGGCCTCTACATCGACGACAAGCTCGGCAATTTCGAGCCCGGCAAGGAGGCCGATTTCGTCGCGCTCGATCCCAATGGCGGGCAGATCGCGCAAGCGTGGCATCAGTCGCTGATCGCCGACGGCGCCGGCCCGCGCACGATGGATGAGGCCGCGAGCATGCTGTTCGCCGTCATGATGGTGGGCGACGATCGCTGCGTCGACGAGACCTGGGTGATGGGCAAGCGTCTCTACAAGAAGAGCTGAAGCGGCCGCCAATGAGCGCAACTCCTGATGCAGCCGGCCAACCGGTCGCCCTCGTCATCCAGCGCCGCGTTGCCGACGACGGCTTTGCTGCGTTCGCACGCTGGAACGGCGAGGTCGGCGAGGTGCTCAAGGCTTGGCCCGGCTTTCTCGGCCAGGAGGTGGTGCCGCCACGACCGCCGGCGCATCTGGACTGGGTGATGATCCTGCGTTTCGCCAGCCCTTCCGCAGCACGGGCCTGGCTCCAGAGCGATGTGCGGGCACGGCTCATCGCGGACGTGCAGCGCTTCTTCGTCGGTTCGGAGGATGTCCATATCCTGCCCGACACCGGCGTCCAGCGCGACAGCGCAGTCTCGGCCGTCATCTCGTTCAAGGTCCCTGATGGGCTCGAGGATGCGTTCCTGAAATGGCAGCAGCGCATCCAGGCGGCGGAAGCCGAGTTCAAGGGCTTCTTGCGGCACAAGATCGAGCGGCCGATTCCCGGCCTGCACGACGAATGGATCATCATCCTGTCGTTCGATTCTGACGCCAACCTCAACGCATGGCTCGACTCGCCCTTGCGGCAGAGCCTTCTCAAGGAGGGCGAGCGCTTCAATGCCAGGATGAACGTGAAGCGGGCGAGCTACGGTTTCAATTTCTGGTTTCCGGCCGGCAAGACGCCGGCTCCCGAGCAAGGGCCCGGCTTCATCTGGAAGAGCAACCTGATCGTCCTCCTGGTTCTCTATCCCGTCGTCTACCTCTGGGGCACTTTCATCAGCGCGCCCCTGATCGACAGAAACGGCGTGCCGGTCTGGCTGTCGCTGTTCATCGGCAATCTCGTCAGCACGCAGCTCCTCGGCTGGTGGCTGGTGCCTGCCGCCTTCAGGGCGCTCGACTGGTGGGTGACGCCGAAGGCGACGCTCGGTCGCCAGATCGCGGGCTACGTGCTGCTCGCCGTGCTCTATGCTGCATCGATGGCCCTGTACGCGCTGCTGCTCGCGTGGCATTGGGGACGGTGAGACCGTCAACCACCTCGTCGCGGGGAAGGGCGGTCGCTGGACATCGACGACCATGTTCGCCCTGACATTTCTCGGAACATCGGCGAGCGTTCCCTCGGCGGAGCGCAACCATCCGGCGCTGCTCGTGGAAGCCGCAGGCAAGCGCGTCCTGGTCGACTGCGGCGAGGGCACGCAGCGCCAGCTGCTGCGCAGCGGCGCCGGCTTTCGTCGGCTCGACCGCATCCTGCTGACGCACGCGCACCTCGATCATGTGCTCGGCATCCCCGGCCTGTTCTCGACCCTCGGCTTGCGGCAGACATCCGAGACGATGACCATTCACGGCGGCGAGGGCACGCTCGACATCGTGATCCGGATGCTCGCAGGCCTGTGGGGCGAGGGCAGGGCGCCGATCGCCGTCGCATTCGCACCGCTGACCGCAGGAGAGGTCATCGATGCCGGTGAATTCACCGTCGGCTGTTTCCCGGTGCGCCACCGCGACACCGACAGTTTCGGCTTCGTCTTCCACAGCCCCGCACGCCGTCACCTTCGGCCCGACCGTCTCGCTGCGCTCGGTGTCCCCGACGGTCCCTTGCGCGGCGAGTTGGCCGCAGGCCGGCCGATCGTGCTTGCCGACCGAACCATCGATCCCGAAGACGTCCTGGGCCCGCCGAGCGGCGGCAGCAAGCTCGTCGTCATCGGCGACACCGAGACCACCGAGGGCCTGTCGCAATTTGTAACCGGCGCCGACATGCTGGTGATCGAGGCCACGTTCCTCGATCGCGACGCGCCGACCGCGCGGAGCTACGGTCATCTCACCGCGGCTGAAGCGGCTTCCTTTGCGGCCACGAACAAGGTCGGACAGCTCGTGCTGACCCATATGTCGGGCCGCTACGAAGACGGGGAGATTCTCGCCGAGGCGGCAAAAATCTTCCCGAACACCCGGATCGCCGCAGATTTCGACCACATCGTCGTCTGATCAAACGCCATGACCCCGATCCATCCACCGCAGCGCTTGCCAGCCCAGATCCGAGCGGGTAGAAGGCTGCCACGCCTGAGCCGCGATTGGCGCGATGCGCTTCCCGGCCACAGTCGAACAAATCAGGCAGGCCTTTGAATTTGTTCGGCTATTCCGTTGGGGAATGGTGTAACGGTAGCACAACAGACTCTGACTCTGTTTGTCTTGGTTCGAATCCAGGTTCCCCAGCCAGTTCCGGGCGGTCTCCCCACGGTGCGGTTCCAAGGCGCTCTGCGTGCATCGCAACCTCACCACGCGCGGCGGTTTGCCTCACCTGGTATTCGTGTGTCCGAGTCGGATCGCCGCGTGCTCCATCGTCCTAGGGCTGGACAACCCAAGGAGATCTGCAAATGCCGTATGTCGATGGTTTCGTTCTCGCCGTGCCGAAGGCCAATATCGAGGCCTACAAGGCGATGGCGACGACCGCCTGCGCCATCTGGATGGAGCACGGCGCGCTCGACTATGTCGAATGCATCGGGGACGACGTTCCCTATGGAGAGCTCACCTCGTTTCCGCGCGCTGTGATGGCGAAGGAGGACGAGGTCGTGGTGTTTGCCTGGATCGTCTACCGGGACCGGGAGAGCCGCGATGCCATCAACAAGAAGGTGATGGCGGATCCCCGGCTGAAAATGGAAGGCATGCCGTTCGACGGCAAGCGCATGATCTATGGCGGCTTCACGACGCTGCTTCGGGCGAACGACATCGTGGGCTGAGGGTGTCCGCTACTTGATCTTGTCGTAGGCGGAAGCGAAATCGCCGAGCGGCATCGGGATCGCGATGGTCTCCTTGGCCATGTTCTGGAAGGAGACCTTGAGCTGCTTGCCCGACCGCAACGCGGCAAGCAGGTCCGGCGTGACCGGGGCCGAGGCGTAGCAGCCGCGGTTCTCGCAAGTCTGGATCTGGAGATCGACGGTCTTGCCTTCGTCAACCTGGAGCTTGGCCCCGACGGGAAGGTTGATGCCGAGCGGCAATTGCAACAGCGCAACCGGCGTGCGGGTGTCCGGCGCAATGCGGATGTTGATCAGGACGACGGTCTGGCCCGTCTTGGTCAGCACCGCATTCTGCTCCATCGCGCATTCGAGCGGGGCATCGCGGCTGACGCTGGTGCAGCGGACGACCCAACCCGACTGCCCGGCAGCACCGTCGGCCTGTGGCTGCGTTGGCGCAGGCGAGGGCTGCGCGGCAGGGGCAGGCGCTGCGTTCTTCCTGGCGTTTTGCTGGGCAGACGCGGCGCCGGTCCACAGCAGAGCGGCAGCGGCGAGGGCGACAAGTCTGGATTGCATGAGCATGGCGAAACCGCGTTGGCGTGAAATCGGGGTCTCGCTGTAGCCTCGCAGCAGGCGCTGCGCAAGCTTACTCGGCCGCTTGCTTGACGCCGCCGTGCTCGGACGCCTCGTCGCCTTCACCGTCGTCCGAACGGCCCCAATTGGAGAACCAGTTGTTGAGCTTGTCGAGATAGAGATAGACGACGGGCGTGGTGAACAGCGTCAGCGCCTGGCTGACGATCAGGCCGCCGACCATGGCGTAACCGAGGGGCTGGCGGATCTCGGCGCCGGTGCCGTGGCCGAGCATCAGGGGAACGCCGCCGAGCAGCGCCGCCATCGTCGTCATCATGATCGGGCGGAAGCGCAGCAGCGCGGCCTGGCGGATCGATTCCTCCGGCGTCTTGTGCTCGTCGCGTTCGGCGGCAATCGCGAAGTCGACCATCATGATGCCGTTCTTCTTGACGATGCCGATCAAGAGAATGATGCCGATCAGTGCGATCAGGCTGAAGTCGAATCCGGCCACCATCAGGATCGCGAGCGCGCCGACGCCGGCCGAAGGCAACGTCGACAGGATCGTGATCGGATGGATGTAGCTCTCGTAGAGAATGCCGAGGATCAGATAGACCACGACCAGCGCAGCGAGGATCAAGAGCGGCACGGTGCCGAGCGACTGCTGGAACGCCTGCGCGGTGCCCTGGAAGCTCGAATTCAGCGTCGGCGGAGCGCCGAGCTCGGCCATCGCCTTCTGCACGGCTTCCGTGGCTTGGCCGAGCGCGACGCCCTGCGCGAGATTGAAGCTGATCGTGATCGACGGGAACTGGCCTTGGTGGCTGATCGAGAGCGGGCGGACCGGATCCGTGCTCCAGCTGGCGAAGGTCGAGAGCGGCACCTGGTCGCCGGTCAGCGGCGATTTTAGATAGAGCTTGTTCAGCGTCTCGAGATCACCCTGCATTTCCGGCAGGACCTCGAGGATCACCTTGTAGGTGTTGAGCTGGGTGAAGTACTGCGTGACCTGCCGCTGTCCGAAGGCATCATAGAGGGTGTCGTCGATCAGCTGGGGCTGGATGCCGTAGCGCGAGGCCGTGTCGCGGTTGATCTTGAGCTGGACCGTGGTGCCTTGCGTCTGCTGGTCGGTCGCGACGTCGCGCAGTTGCGGCAGCGTCTGCATCTTGGCCAGGATCTTGGGCGCCCATTCGTTGAGCTCGTCCAGATTGGCGTCCTGCAGGGTGAATTCGAACTGGGTGCGCGTCGGCCGGCCGCCGAGCCGGACGTCCTGGGCCGCCTGCATGTAGAGGCGGGCGCCCTCCACCTTGTCGAACTGCGGGCGCAGCCGCGCGATGATCTGCTGCGCCGAGGCCTCACGCTCGTTGCGCGGCTTCAGCGTAATGAACAGGTTGCCGTTGTTGCCGGCACGGCCGCTGCCGCCGATCGACATGGCAACGCTGGCCACGTCGGGATCGGCGAGGATGATCTTGCCGAGCTCTTCCTGGCGCCGGCTCATCTCCTTGAACGATATATCCTGCGAGGCCTCCGACGTGGCGGTGATCAGGCCGACGTCCTGCTGCGGGAAGAAGCCCTTCGGAATCAGGACGAAGAGGTAGATTGACAGTGCCAGCGTGGCAAAGAAGATCGCAAGCGTGGTGCGGCGCCAGGCGAGGGCGAGGTCGAGAACATATTCATAGCCGCGCAGCAATCGGTCGAAGGCGCGTTCGCTCCATTGATAGAACCTGCCGTGGGTCACCTCGCCGTGCGCGCGCAGGAAGCGCGAAGCCATCATCGGCGTCAGCGTCAGCGACACGAACATCGAGACGAAGATGGTCATCGCCAGCACGACCGCGAATTCACGGAACAGCCGCCCGATGATGCCGCCCATCAGCAACAACGGGATCAGCACCGCGACCAGCGAGATGCTGATCGAGACGATGGTGAAGCCGATTTCCTTGGAGCCCTTGAAGGCCGCCTCCATCGGCGAGTCGCCTTCCTCGATGTAGCGGGTGATGTTCTCGAGCATCACGATGGCGTCGTCGACCACGAAACCGACCGCAATGGTGAGTGCCATCAGCGACAAATTGTCGAGCGAGTATCCGACCGGCCACATCATGGCGCACGCGCCCAGGAGCGCCAATGGCACCGTCACCGCGGGGATGACCGTTGCCCAAAAGCTGCGCAGAAAGATGAAGATCACCA
>NZ_JAEMSD010000108.1 GCF_016462955.1 Bradyrhizobium sp.
CTCGACGATGCCTTCCTCGATCAGCACGTGCACGATGCGATGCACGGTCGGGCGCTTGAGGCCGGTCGTGCGGACCACCTCGGCCAATGGCACACCGTCCTCGCGGCCTGCGGCAAGGATGCGCAACACCGCCAGCGCGCGCCGGATCGCCTGCGCGCCCGGGCGCGGTTCCTCGGCGCCGGGATTGGATTTCGGTGAACGCCTCTTGTCCATATTATGGACAAGAACGCCACAATTCCCTCGACAGGGCAAGCGCGCATCTGGAGATTGCGGCCCAATCGGAATGCCATGCGAGACGTCGGGCATTCGAACTGAGTTCGTAGCGTCGCCGGGAGGTTAACATGAGATTAATCTGGATTGCCATAGCTGCCGTCACTGCAATGCTGGCCGGCCCCGCATCGGGCCAGGAATGGCCGGCGCGCAACGTCAAGCTGATCGTGCCCTACCCCGCCGGCGGCAATGTCGACAGCGCGGCGCGCATCGTCGCCGACAAGCTCCAGGAAAAACTCGGCCAGCCCTTCATCATCGAGAACAAGGCCGGCGCCGGCGGCATGATCGCGGGCGAAGCCTTCGCGAAATCGGCCCCCGACGGCTACACGCTGTTCGTCGGCGCCAACGGTCCGGTGCTGTTCGCGACCGAGATCAACAAGCGCGAGGCCTATAACTGGAAGAAGGATTTCCTGCCGATCTCGACCATCTCGATGACGCCGCTGGTGCTCGAGGTGCATCCGTCGGTGCAGGCGACGACCCTCAAGGAATTCCTCGATCTCGCCAAGCGCGAGCCCGGCAAGCTGACCATGGCCTCGCCCGGCCCCGGCACCACCAACCATCTGCTCAGCGAGCTGATGCAGTCCAATCTCGGGCTGCAATGGGTCACCGCGCACTATCGCGGCAATGCGCCCGCGATCAACGATCTGCTCGGCGGTCAGGTGCAGTTCGCCTTCGACCAGCTCACGGTCAGCCTCCAGCACATCAAGGCCGGTCTCTTCCGCGCGCTGGCCGTGACCAGCCCGCACCGGCTGAAGTCGCTGCCTGACGTGCCGACCTTCGCCGAGCTCGGCTACAAGGATTTCGACGGCCAGACCTTCACCGGCCTGTTCGCGCCCGCCGGCACGCCGGCACCCATCGTCGACAAGCTTAACGAGACGCTGGTCGCGATCCTGAAGGACCCCGCCATTGCCGAGAAGTTCGAGAAGCTCGGCGGCGAGGCCACGCCGATGACGCCGGCTGAATTCAGGGCATATCTCGAACGCGAGGACGCCAAGTGGATTCCGGTGGTGCGCAAGGCCAACATCAGGGCGGATTGATCGATGCGGATCGATCCCGCCGAACTCGGTGCCGAGCGCATCTACCGCCTGATGACCGGCATCGTGGTGCCGCGCCCGATCGCGTGGGTCACGAGCCTGTCAGCCAAGGGCGTGCTCAACCTCGCCCCGTTCAGCGCCTTCACCTTCGTCTCGCAGAAGCCGCCGATGCTGGCCATCAGCGTCGGCCGCAAGGGCGCTGATTACAAGGACACCGCGCACAACATCCTCGATACCGAGGAGTACGTGATCCACATCGCCGATACGCCGCTGATGAATGCGGTGCACGACAGCTCTGTCGAGCATCCGCCTGAAATCAGCGAGGTCGAGCATCTCGGGCTCGAAACGCTGCCCTGCGATCTCGTCAAGGTGCGCCGGCTCGCCGCCGCACCCGTCGCGATGGAGTGCCGCTTCCGCCAGTGCCTCGAATTCGGCGACGCCAAGAGCCGGCTCATCGTCGGCGAGGTCGTGATGTTCCATTTGCGCGACGGCCTCGTCAATGACGGCAAGGTTGAGACGAAAGCGCTCGACCCGATCGCGCGCATCGGCGGCCCGCGTTACGCCCGCCTCGGCGAGATCGTGACGCTCAACACCGTCTTCCAGACTCCCAAATCGAAAGACTGAGCGCGCGGGCCTCTTCGCCGGCTGCCGCCCAAGATCATCGGAGGAAATACAATGCGACTGCTGAGCTATCTCCTGGACGGCGAGGCGCGCTATGGCGCGGCCGTGGACGGCGGCGTGGTCGATCTCACCAGGCGCATCGGCCGTGACTATTCGGACGTGAAGGCGCTGATCGCGGCCAACGCGCTCGCGGATGCGCAGGAGGCCGTCGCCGGGCAGAAGCCGGACTATGCGCTGGACCAGCTCGTCCTGCTGCCGCCGGTGCTGGCGCCGGAAAAGCTCTGGTGCATCGGCGTCAACTACGCCGAGCGCAACGCCGAATATAAAGACAGTTCGGACCTGCCCAAATATCCCAGCCTGTTCGTGCGCAGCATGTCCTCGATGACCGGCTCCGGCCAACCGATCGAAAAGCCGAAGGTTTCGGACCAGCTCGACTATGAAGGCGAGCTCGTCATCGTGATCGGGCAGGGCGGCCGTCACATCCCGCGGGAAAAGGCGTGGTCGCACATCTTCGGCATGACGCTGTGCAACGAAGGCACGATCCGCGACTGGCTGCGCCACGGCAAGTTCAACGTCACGCAAGGCAAGAATTTCGATCGCTCCGGCAGCATCGGTCCATGGATCGTGACGTCCGACGAGCTCGATCCGCGCGGCCCGCACGACATCGTCACGCGCGTCAACGGCGAGGTGCGGCAGCAGGATACGACCGAGCGGCTGATGTTCCCGTTCGATGTCCTAATCGCCTATCTCTCCACCTTCGCGACCTTGAAGCCCGGCGACATGATCGTGACGGGCACGCCGACCGGGGCGGGCGCGCGCTTCGACCCGCCGCGCTGGTTGAAGGCCGGCGACGTCGTCGAGGTCGAGTCCAGCCGCATCGGCGTGTTGCGTAACACCGTCGCCGCGGAGCAATAGACCATGCTGGATGCTGCGACGATCGAACGCCTTGCCGCGCGCCTCGACGAAGCCGAGCGCACGAAATCGCTGATCCCGATGTTCACGAAGGAATATCCCGACTTCAGCATCGAGGACGCCTACGCGGTGCAGCGCGCCTGGACCAAGCTCCAGCTCGGCCGCGGCCGTGTCATCAAGGGGCACAAGATCGGCCTGACCTCGAAGGCGATGCAGAACGCGGTCGGCATCAGCGAGCCCGATTACGGCGTGCTGTTCGCCGACATGTTCTATGCCGACGCGACGCCCGTTCCGTTCGACCGCTTCCACGCGCCGCGGATCGAGGTCGAGCTCGCCTTCGTGCTGAAGGCCCCGCTGCGCGGTCCCGACTGCACCATCTTCGACGTGCTCAACGCCACCGACTACGTCACGCCCGCGCTGGAAATCCTGGAGACGCGCATGCACCGCGTCGATCCGGAGACGGGCAAGGCGCGCAAAGTCATGGACACGATCTCGGACAACGCGGCGAATGCCGCGCTGGTGCTCGGCGGCCGGCCGATCCGCCCGATGGATGCGGACCTGCGCTGGATCGGCGCGCTGCTGTTCCGCAACGGCGAGGTCGAGGAAACCGGGCTTGCTGCCGGCGTGCTCAACCACCCCGCCAACGGCATCGCCTGGCTCGCCAACCGCCTCGCGCCGCATGACGAGCATCTGGCCGCCGGCGAGGTCGTGCTGGCGGGTTCGTTCACGCGCCCGGTGGACATCCGCCGCGGCGACACCTTCCACGCCGACTACGGCGCCTTCGGCTCGGTGTCGTGCCAGTTCGTCTGAAGCAACAACAAGCAGGGAGCGCACCATGACCGGTCAAACGCGGCGCAAGAGCATCCATATCGGCGGCTTCAAGCACGTCAATCCGATCCCGAACGCCTGCCGCATCGGCAATCTCGTGATGTCGGGCGTCATCCTCGGCCGCGACCCCGCGACCAATGCGATGCCCGAGAGCCTCGATGCGCAATGCGCCAACATGTTCGCGCACATGAAGGCGACGGTGGAAGCCGCCGGCGGCTCGACCTCCGACATCATCAAGATGACGGTGTGGCTGAAGGACCGCGGCAATCGCGGACCGGTCAATGTCGAGTGGCTGAAGATGTTTCCGGACGAGCATTCGCGTCCCGCGCGCCACGCGCTACCGATGGACAACATGGATGGCGGCGCGCTGGTGCAGTGCGATTTCACCGCCGTGATCGATTAAAGGAGTTTTCGCGCATGCCGACCTATCTGCCGTTCGATCCCAATCCGCGCCGGCCGAGCAAGGCACCGCCGCCCAAGACCGTCGACAGCCAGTTTCACGTGCTGGGTCCGATCGAGAAATATCCGGAGCGTCCCGGCGCGGCCTATCGGATGCCGACCGCGACCTGGGAAGCGGCACTGCGCATGCACAAGGCGCTCGGCATCGAGCGCGGCATCATCGTGCAGACCACCACTTACGGCGCCGACCACGCCGTCGTGCTCGACGGGCTCAAAGCCATGGGCCCGAACTATCGCGGCTGCGCCAACGCGCTGGTGTTTGCCGAAGCCAGCGATTCCTATCTCGCCACGCTGCACGACGCAGGCGTGCGCGGTGCGCGCTTCAGCTTCCGCCAGGAGCTCGGCGCCGTGCTGTCCGACGCCGATTTCGCCCGTGCCATCGCCCGCATCCGCGAGCTCGGCTGGTACGTCAAGATCCAGCCGGAGAAGGACGGCATCATGTCGAGCGTCGCCAAGTACGAAGACCTCGACGTCCCCGTGCTGATCGACCACATGGCGCGCCCCGATCCCGAAGCCGGCAAGGCCGATCCGAACCTGCGCAAGATGCTGGAGCTGCTGGCTAAGGGCAATTTCTGGGTCATGCTCTCGCTCGGCGAAAAGACCTCGAAGACCGGCGCGCCCTATGACGACGTCATCCCGATCGCGCGCGCCTATATCGATGCCGCTCCCGACCGTTGCGTCTGGGCCAGCGATTGGCCGCATCCGGTCTCGGTCAAGCAGCCGCCGAACGATGCCGACCTGCTGGAGCTGATGTACCGCTACGCGCCCGAGCAGGCCGAGCTCGAGAAAATCCTGGTGCACAATCCCGCCAAGCTGTTCGGCTTTCCGGACTAAAGCACAAGAAGCTCGCCGCGAATGCGGTGCGCTCCCTCTCCCGCGTGCGGGAGAGGGTCGGGGTGAGGGCTCTCTCCTCTTGGGGACTGTCTCATTGCGGAGACACCCTCTCCCCAGCCCTCCCCCGCAAGCGGGGGAGGGAGCGCGCCTCCAATGTCGCGGCGCTCGCTCACACCACCGGCTGCTTCGCCAGCCTCTCCCGCACCTCGGCTGCGATTTCGAACGAGCGCAGGCGCGCGGCGTGGTCGTAGATCTGCCCCGTCGTCATCAATTCGTCCGCGCCGGTCTCTGCAATCAGCGCCTTCAGCTTCGCTTCCACCATATCGGGCGTCCCCACCGCTGAGCAGGACAGCGACTGGGCGACGCCGGCCTTCTCCGCCGGCGACCACAACGCGTCCATGTCGCCAGTCGGCGGCGGCAGCGGACCCGGCGTGCCGCGGCGCAGGTTGATGAACTGTTGCTGCAGCGAGGAAAACATCCTTCGCGCCTCCTCATCGCTGTCGGCCGCGAACACGTTGACGCCGACCATCGCATGGGGCTTGTCGAGCTGCGCCGATGGCTCGAACCGGGCGCGGTATTCGCGCAGCGCCGGCAGCATCATCTGCGGCGCGAAATGCGAGGCGAAAGCGAACGGCAGCCCCAGCATCGCCGCGAGCTGCGCGCCGAAGGTGCTCGATCCCAATATCCACAGCGGCACCTTGGTGCCCATGCCGGGCACGGCGCGGATCGCCTGGTTCGGCTGCACGTCGCCGAGCAGCGCCTGCAATTCCAGGACGTCATGCGGGAAGTTCTCGGAACTGGTGGCGAGGTCGCGCCGCAACGCCCGCGCGGTGAACTGGTCGGTGCCCGGCGCGCGGCCGAGCCCGAGATCGATCCGTCCCGGATAAAGTGATTCCAGCGTGCCGAATTGCTCGGCGATGACGAGCGGCGAATGATTCGGCAGCATGACCCCGCCGGACCCGACCCGGATCGTCTTCGTCCCGCCCGCGATATGGCCGATCACCACCGCCGTCGCCGCGCTGGCGATTCCCGTCATGTTATGATGCTCGGCGAGCCAGAACCGTTTGTAGCCCCATGTCTCCGCATGCTGCGCGAGATCGAGCGAGTTGCGAAACGCCTCAGCCGCATCGCCGCCCTGGCGGATGGGTGCGAGGTCGAGGAGGGAGAAGGGGATCATGTGAGGGCATCCGAGAGGGGCGCACGGCGCGCGGTGCCTCACATATAGGATGTCAATAGCGGGAGCGCTGCACGACCCGCCGCGTAATCGGGATATTGGCGCAGCGCACCGTCCTGGGTTGCTCGATTGGCACCACCACGGTCACAACACTGTTATTGCGGCCTCTGGCGCCCTTCCTTCCAATTGGGCGTTCCGCATGTGTTGTTGTAGTTTGTGGACGAACGGCATGGCCGCCAGGAGGAACCGAGATGAGCAGGGTCGAAATCAACCGCCGGAGCCTGCTCGCCGCTGGCGGCTCCGTCCTCGCAACCGGGGTCCTGGCATCGGGCGTGTCCGGATTGCTGGTGCCGGCGCGTGCGGCTGGCCTCGCGCCGACCGAAACGATGTCGGGCGGAGCGAACAATTACCGCAAGGGCGCGGCGGTCGTGGAGCGGATCGGCAAAGGCGGCTTCTGGATGAGCGGCACCGTCCGCCGCGCCGGCGACGGCGCTCCGCTCGCCGGGCAACGCATCCAGATCTGGGCGCACACGGTCGAAGGGCAGGAGCACGAGCCGCAGAGTCATGGCGCCACCCTCACCGACAAGGAGGGTAAGTTCCGGCTCGAAATGCCGCAGATCATTCCCATCTTCGGCCAGCCGCATGGCCATCTCGCCTATGACAGCGGGGAGTTCAAGACCGTGTTCCTGCGGCCGGTGATGCGGAGCGCCAAGGAAACCAGTCTCGAAGCGCACTTCGTGCTTCAGCCGGCCTGACCGGACCTGCGAATGACGGGGTGGAGATCGGCGCGGGTGATCCTGATCTGGGTCGCCCTGGCTTTGGCCATTGGCGTGCCGGTCGCGCTTGCGGCGACGAGCGAGCAGCTCGCATGGCGCGGCCCTGTCTACATCCTCGCCGGCTTTGCCGGGATCGTTGCTCTCGGCCTCGTGCTCATTCAGCCCCTGCTGGTCGGCGGCTATCTGCCGGGTCTGTCGGCCTATCGCGGCAGGCGTGTCCATCACTGGATCGGCGGCACACTGGTTGCGGCGGTGGTGATCCACGTCGCCGGCCTCTGGTTCACCAGCCCGCCCGACATGATCGACGCCCTGACCTACGCCTCGCCGACGCCGTTCACTCCCTACGGGGTGACGGCGATGTGGGCCATCTTCATCGTCGCGCTGCTGGCTCTGCTGCGTCGGCGGCTGGGGCTGCGCCTGCGAACCTGGCGCATCATTCACATGCCGCTGGCAATCGTCATCGTGGTCGGCAGCGTGGTCCATTGCCTCCTGATCGAGGGGACGATGGAGACAGTTTCGAAAGCCGTGCTGTGCGCAGCCGTCCTCGCGGCGACCGTGAAGGCCATGGTCGATCTGCAGGTTTGGCGAAAGCGAAGGACGCTGCGCGGGGAGAGTCCAGCGCAGCAGTAGCCTGGTGGCCACGAGCTGCTTGCCGCAGTCCGCGACGGCGCGTAATTTCGCATCATGACGGTCACGGCTCCCGATCTGAAAGCGTTCCTGCTCGCGACGCCGTTCTTCGGCGGTCTTTCGGAGGCGAGCCTCGACCTCTTGATCTCGATGCTGGTCGAGCGCGGCTTCGATGCCAACGCGACCGTCGTGGCCGAGGGCGAGCCGGGGCGCTCGATGTTCATCGTCAAGTCCGGCCGGCTCGCGGTGAGCAAACGGACCAAAGCAGGCGGCGTCATCCCGATTTCCGTTCTGCAGCCGGGGGACTTCTTCGGCGAGATGACGCTGATCGAAATGCAGAACCGTTCGGCCACGGTCGTCGCGGAGGCGCCGACGGTGCTGTACGAGCTGACGGCCCAAAAGCTCTATGCCTGCTATAAGGCCGACATCCACGCCTACGTGATCGTCCTGCAGAACATCAATCGCGAGCTGTGCCGCCGGCTGCGCCGGGCAGACGATCGCTTCGCGAGACACGCGGCGGATAACGACAATTGATCGCATATGATGGCCGCGCAATCGCATATGGGAGCGATCTCGCCTGTGGCATCCTTCGAGACGCCTGCCGTTGGCGGGCCCTCAGGATGAGGACCGAGTGCGTTGCGCTCGTTTCAATGAGCACCGATGCCGCTTAGCCTCATCCTGAGGGCCCGCCGGAGGCGGGCGTCTCGAAGGACGAGGCGCGCGCTCAGTAGCGAAACCCATCATGTGCGTGGCTCGAAGGGAGCCGATGGGTTTCGCTTCTCTCTACTGATCCTACGGGCTAGTCGAGATCCTCGACGGACCCTGGCGATCACGACTTGTCGTGCGCGTACTTCTCGAGGACCAGCCGGTTATACTCGTCCCTGACGGCTCTGCGGGACACACTCCCCTTCCGGTCCTTGGCGATTTTCAGAAGATCAGGATCGGTGGGTGCTTTTGATTTGCGCCGAAATCTCGCAAGGAAAGGGGTCGTCGGCTCCGACATCCTTCCAAACAGGCGGTCGAACCATCCCATTGTGTCCTCCCGGACATGTCGCGAGCGAAAAGACTATCACCAAGAAATGCGGGGTCAACGGGCCGTGTGAGCGCAATTTTCAAGAAGGCGCGGACCGCAAGCTGATGTCGGCCGCAACGCTACTGGCCTGTCGGGCAAAACACCCCCTCCGCGCGGCTCCCCTGTCAATCCCCGCCCGCGGAATATTCCACTTTACCGAAATTCGGAATTGCGGTATCTGTCGCGCATTCCGGCCCAAGGAGAGGGGCGATCGTACGTCGCAACGAACGTGGGTGGGGGTGCGGTGGACGCGGCTGCGTCGGGCATGCGAGGCGGGACCAGGGCGAGATGAACCTCGTGAGGTCCAACAGCGTGCGGACGGACGGCGCCAACATCCGGCGAGGCCTCTTGGCAGAGCCGGAAGCTGCGTACGGCGAAAGCGCGTCGTCCTGACCGTCGTTGCTACGGTCAAGCCTTGCGGAGATGGGTCGGGGCCCAACCGGGTCTCGGAGCATCGCCAATTCGCGAGGCGACGGAGGCCAGAACGAACTCGGCTCCGGGGAGAGCGCGCATAAGCCGTCAACCCATCGCGCAGGGAAGGTCGGGTGTTTTCCGGCCCACCTGTTGTCCGCCTGCGCATTTGCGTGTGCAAATACCTTAGCGCAGCGGATCGTGGGTGCCAGCCGGCACCCGGCCTTCCCTGCGCTCTCTTCACAGGAGAGAGTCAAGGAAACAGCAAAACCCGGACGCTTTGCGCCGCGGGAACGCTGTTTCATGTGTGAACACAGGAATGACCGCGCAGTCTCGCGACCCAAACCGACCGAGCTCTCTCGCCTTCCCGATGTCGCCCTTATCAGCGGCGTGCGGCGGTCGCCGTCAGCTCCAGCTTGACGCCCGGGCCGAGATCCGCGACGCCGATCGCAGCACGCGCCGGCAGATGGTCCGCGGAGAAATAGCGCTTCCACACCTGGTTGAACGCGGCCTTGTCGGCGAGATCGGCCATGAAGATGGTCACCTGCAGAACGCAAGAGAGATCCGAGCCGGCTCCATCGAGCAGGGTCTTCAACTGGCGCAGCACATCCTCGGCCTGGCCGGCCATGTCGAGCCCGGTATCTTCAGGAACGATGCCGCCAAGATAGAGCACGCCATGATGCTCGACGATCTCGTGGAGCAGTCCTTCATAGGGCAGGGAACGTTTGATCACGATCGCAATCCGTGGGTGTTGCGGGCTCGTTGCATTAGGGGAGGGCTGGTGCTGCCAGACAGGATTGAACTGTCGACCTCTCCATTACCAATGGAGTGCTCTACCACTGAGCTACGGCAGCATGTGCTGGTGAAGAATCGGGCGCCCGAGGGCCTACCAAGCGGGCCGATATCTGCCACAAGCCCCCCTCGTGTGCAAGCTTGCAAGCCGTGTCAAAACCAGAAAATCGGGCCGATATCGGGGCCAAAATGCCGGTTTTCGCGCGGAACGACCGAGTTTCTGCGGATTCGGGGGCCAGTATCCCCGGCCAACTGGCCAGTTGTGTGCAACGCCCGACTTGCGCGATTTCGCGTTTCGCACGATCGCGTCGCGTCCCCCTCTTGAGCTGCCACAGTTCGATGGCATTCTGCTGCCGATTGCTGGGATGGAGCCGTGATGGCTGACGAGGCCGACAAAAGCGCGAGGCAGGCGAAGACGTCCCGGGACGACCGCTTGAAATCGGCGCTACGCGAGAACCTGAAGCGGCGGAAGGTGCAAGCCCGCGAACGCGCCGCGATCACCGGCCCCTCGCAGAACGACGATGGTTCCCTAGATGAGGGAGCCGCCGGCAAGACCTCTGGTTGAGGGACGGCGGCCAGGAATTTGGAGTACATACAGTGGCAATCGGGCAGGACGAAACGCAACGAACAGACCGTGACGCACAGATGCTGCGGTTCACCCGACCCGAGCAAACCTTTCCGGCGCTGACCCCCGCCGAGATCGAGCGGATCAGGCACTTCGGCGAAATCCGCACCTTTCGGGATGGCGAGCTGCTGTTCGAGACCGGCAAGCCCGGGCCCGGCATGTTCGTCGTGCTGAAGGGGCACGTCGCCATCACCCAGCGCGACGGGCTCGGTCACGTCACCCCGGTGATCGACCAGGGGCCGGGGCAGTTCCTGGCCGAACTCAGCCAGCTCTCCGGCCGGCCGGCGCTGGTCGATGGGCGCGCCGAAGGCGATGTCGAGACGCTGCTGCTGCCGCCGGACCGGCTGCGCGCGCTGCTGGTCGCCGAGGCCGAGCTCGGCGAGCGCATCATGAGGGCGCTGATCCTGCGCCGGGTCAATCTGATCCAGGACGGCGCCGGCGGCCCCGTGCTGATCGGACCGTCGAACTCCGCCGGCGTGGTGCGCTTGCAGGGGTTTCTCACCCGCAACGGACAGCCGCATCATCTGCTCGATCCCGATCGCGAGCGCGACGGGGCCGAATTGATCGCGCGCTATTCGCCGAAGCCCGAAGACTGGCCGCTGGTCGTCACCACCGATGGGTCGGTGCTGCGCAATCCGAACGAGACCGAGCTGGCGCGCGCCATCGGCATGATCGGCGGCACCAAGGATGGGCGCATTTACGACGTCGCCGTCGTCGGCTGTGGTCCCGCCGGGCTCGCGACCGCGGTGTATGCGGCGTCCGAAGGGCTTTCCGTCGCCGTGCTCGACACCCGCGCTTTCGGCGGCCAGGCCGGCGCCAGCGCGCGCATCGAGAACTATCTGGGCTTTCCAACCGGCATTTCCGGCCAGGCGCTCACCGCGCGCGCCTTCACCCAGGCGCAGAAATTCGGCGCCGACATCATGATTCCGGTGACGGTGAAATCGCTCGACTGCACGCGCAAGGACGGCGCGTTTTCGGTGGCGCTCGATGGCTGCGATGCCCTGCGCTCGCGCGCAGTGGTGGTCGCGAGCGGCGCGCGCTATCGGCGGCCTGATATCGCCAACCTCGACAAGTTCGAGGGACGCGGCGTCTGGTACTGGGCTTCGCCCGTCGAGGCGCGGCTCTGCGCCGGCGAGGAAGTCGCGCTGGTCGGTGCCGGCAATTCGGCAGGGCAGGCGGCCGTGTTCCTGTCGGGGCACGCGAAGCGCGTGCTGATGATCATCCGCGGCGGCGGCTTGGGCGCCAGCATGTCGCGCTATCTCATCGAGCGCATCGAAGCGACGCCGAACATCGAATTGATGTTCAACACCGAGATCACGGCGCTCGAAGGCGACGAGGCTTCGCTGCTGCGCCGTATCCACTGGAAGAGCCGGCTGTCGGACGATGTGGATTGCGCCGACATCCGCAATCTCTTTCTGTTCGTGGGCGCCGATCCCGCCACCTCCTGGCTCGACGGTTGCGGCGTCACGCTCGATCGCGGCGGCTTCGTCGTGACGGGCGCGCAGTCCGAGCAGAACCAGGGCAAGCTGGTGGCGCCGCTGGAAACCTCCGTGCCCGGCGTCTACGCCGTCGGCGACGTCCGCTCCGGGTCGGTCAAGCGCGTCGGGGGCGCCATCGGCGAGGGCGCGCAGGTGGTGGCCGCCCTGCACGGCTATCTCGGCGACGCCGCAAAACCGGCGCTTTAGTCAAGGACAAGACAAGAGAAAGGCAAGTCGAATGGGACTTGCCATTGCGCCATATCCTGCAGACTATCCCCTCATCCTGAGGAGCGCGCCTTGGCGCGTGTCTCGAAGGATAAAGGCCCGGACCGACGACCCGGGCCTTCATGGTTAGCGCGGCGATGCGCAAGCGTCGTCCGCAGGGGCGCTCACGCGCCTCCTCACCATGAGGATCCAAACACAACAAATTTTCACGGGAGGACCAAATGGCCGAAATCGTCGTGCTCTACAAGACACCCAAGGACGCTGCCGCATTCGACAAGCACTATGCCGAGACGCACATTCCGCTCGCGAAGAAACTTCCCGGCTTGAAGAACTACGCCGTCAGCAAGGGGCCGGTCGCATCTCCGTCCGGGCCTTCCGGAATCCACCTCGTCGCCATTCTCACCTTCGACAGCGTGGCCGACATCCAGGCCGCCTTTGGCAGCGAGGAAGGCAAGGCGACCGGCGCGGACGTGCCGAAATTCGCCAGCGGCGGTGCCGACATCCTGATCTTCGACACCAAGGACGTGTGAGGTTCGATTCAACTTTCGTCGAAAACCTGCCGTCGTTTGTGACAGCGGTGCAAAAGATTCAGCCATGCGCGTTGTCGATTTGCACGATGACGCATGGCTGTGCTCATGCATGTGACGACAACGCATGTGGCAATCCGATGAGGACCGTAATACCATCCTCCGCATCTTGATGGAGAGACGAGGAGAAATGCCGTGGTCCTTGGATTGAGCCTGCCTGCTCTTACGCTGATCCATGTCATCATCAGCCTGATTGCCATCGTTGCCGGCCTCGTCGTGATGTTTGGCCTGCTCGGCTCGAAGCCCATGCCCGGCCTCACTGCGATCTTCCTGCTTTTCACCATTCTCACCAGCGCCACCGGCTTCCTGTTTCCATTCAAGGAGCTGCTGCCCTCGCACATCATCGGCATCATCTCGCTGGTGCTTCTCGCGATCGCTTGCCTCGCGCTGTACGGCATGAAGCTGTCCGGCGTCTGGCGTCCGGTCTACATCGTGACCGCAATGATCTCGCTGTATTTCAACGTCTTCGTGCTCGTGATCCAGTCGTTCCTGAAAGTGCCGGCGCTGGCTGCGCTCGCGCCCGCCGTGCCGCCGGCGCCGCCCTCGGGCCCGGTGTTTGCCGTGGTGCAGGGCCTCGTGCTGGTGTTCTTCGTCGTGCTGACCATCGGCGCCTGGCGCAGGTACAAGCCCATGGCGTTTGCCTGATCGGCACCCCCTCGTCATTCCGGGGCAGTCCGGAATCTCGATTTAGCAATCCCCAGATTCCGGGTCCGCGCCAACGCGCGCCCCGGAATGACTCGACTTGAAGAGGAGCCCCCCAATGCCCACCATCACCACCAAAGACGGCGTCGATATCTTCTACAAGGACTGGGGCGCCGGCCAGCCGATCGTTTTCAGCCATGGCTGGCCGCTGTCGGCGGACGACTGGGACGCGCAGATGTTGTTCTTCGTCACGCGCGGCTACCGCGTCATCGCCCATGACCGCCGCGGCCACGGCCGCTCGGCGCAGGTCGCCGACGGCCACGACATGGATCATTACGCCGACGATCTCGCCGCGCTCACCGCGCATCTCGACCTCAAGAACGCGATTCATGTCGGCCATTCCACCGGTGGCGGCGAGGTCGTGCACTACATCGCCCGTCATGGCGAGAGCCGGGTCGCCAAGGCCGCGATCCTTTCGGCGGTGCCGCCGCTGATGGTGCAGACCGCGGCCAATCCCGGCGGCTTGCCGAAGAGCGTGTTCGACGATCTCCAGAAGCAGCTTGCGGCGAGCCGCGCGCAGTTCTATCGCGACCTCCCCGCCGGCCCGTTCTACGGCTACAACCGCCCCGGCGCGACGCCGTCGGAAGCGGTGATCCAGAACTGGTGGCGCCAGGGCATGATGGGCGGTGCGAAAGCGCATTACGACGGCATCGTCGCGTTCTCGCAAACCGATTTCACCGAGGATCTCAAGAAGATCAACGTGCCCGTGCTGGTGATGCACGGCGACGACGACCAGATCGTGCCTTACGCCGATTCCGCCCCGCTCTCGGCCAAGCTGCTCAAGAAGGGCGTCCTGAAGACCTACAAGGGTTTTCCGCACGGCATGCCGACCACGCACGCCGAGACCATCAATGCCGATCTCCTGGCGTTCTTCAAGGAGTGAGCGCTTCAGGCCTGAACCTCCCTTGTTGTGGGAAAGGGTCGCTCGCAGCGTAGCGGCAAGATGGGCCAGGGCTTAACTTGGTGGAAATTTCGGGGCTCGCGCGCGTTGAGTCCCGTCCCCACCAGGAGAAGCGCCGGCGATGTCGCCCCAGCTCAAACTGATCGCGCTCGATGCCGACGATCTCGCCGTGATCTCGACCCATGTCCAGGACGCCCGAGTCGTGGCGTCGGACATCATCTGGCGGCAGAGCGAGAAGCGGCTCGTGGTCGGCATGAGCCGGCTGGACTGGGAGCAGACATTGGAGGGCGAGGCAGAGCCACGGCGGCTGGTCGCCGCGCTTCGTTTCGACCGTGTGCTCGCCTGCAAGGCGCGCAACATCGATCTCGATGCGCCCGAAAAGGTGCTGGACCTCGTCGGCATTGAGTTTCACCCCCAGGAAGGGCGCCACGAGGAGCCCGGCGGCAGCGCCCTGCTTTTGTTCGCCCAGGGCGGTGCCATCCGCCTGGATGTGGAGTGCCTGGAGTGCGAGCTGACCGACCTCGGGGCCGACGCGCTGGGAACGGGACTCGAGGCAGATGGGTGAAGGGGCCGGTATGCCGATCCATATCCGGCCTGGCCGTCGCTGGACCGGCAGCTTCCGAGGGTTGACGCCGCTTCCCCGCCGCGCCATTGAGCAGGGGACCGGGTGCGCCAATCCGCCCCTCGAGACCAGCCGGAAGCCAAGCGAAACATGCCCGTTCGCCTCGACCGCAGCAGCGCCGATTTCGACCAGCGATTCGCCGCCTTCCTCGCAGCCAAGCGCGAGGCTTCGGCCGACGTCGAGGCGGCCGCACGCGCGATCGTCGATGACGTCGCCAGGCGCGGCGATGCCGCCCTGCTCGAGGCGACGGCCAAGTTCGACCGGCTGACGTTGGCTGCATCCTCCTTGCGCGTCACCGCCGCCGAGATCGAAGCTGCGGTCAAGGCCTGCGAGCCTGCGACGCTCGATGCGCTCGCGTTCGCGCGCGACCGGATCGAGACCTATCACCGCCGCCAGCTGCCGAAGGACGAGCGCTTCACCGACCCGCTCGGCGTCGAGCTCGGCTGGCGCTACACCGCGATCGAATCCGCCGGCCTCTATGTGCCCGGCGGCACTGCCGCCTATCCGTCCTCGGTGTTGATGAACGCCGTGCCGGCGAGAGTGGCCGGCGTGTCGCGGCTGGTGATGGTGGTGCCCTCGCCGGACGGCAAGCTCAATCCGCTGGTGCTGGCCGCCGCGCATCTCGGCGGCGTCACCGAGATCTACCGGGTCGGCGGCGCGCAGGCAATTGCCGCGCTGGCGCACGGCACCGCGACGATCGCGCCGGTCGCCAAGATCGTCGGGCCTGGCAACGCCTATGTCGCCGCGGCGAAGAGGCTGGTGTTCGGCAAGGTCGGGATCGACATGATCGCCGGCCCCTCCGAGGTGCTCGTCATCGCCGATGACACCGGCAACGCCGACTGGATCGCCGCCGACCTGCTGGCGCAGGCCGAGCACGATTCCAGCGCGCAGTCGATCCTGATCACGGACTCGGGGCGCCTGGCCGCCGATGTCGAGAAGGCGGTCGAAGCGCAGCTGAAGACGCTGCCGCGCGCTGCGATCGCAGGCAGCTCCTGGGCCGATTTCGGCGCTATGATCATGGTGAAGAACCTCGACGAGGCGATCCCGCTGGCGGATGCCATCGCGGCCGAGCATCTCGAGATCATGACCCGCGATCCCGACGCACTCGCCGCGAAGATACGCAATGCCGGCGCGGTGTTCCTCGGGCCTCATACGCCCGAGGCGATCGGCGATTATGTCGGCGGCTCCAACCACGTGCTGCCGACGGCGCGCTCGGCGCGGTTCTCCTC
>NZ_JAEMSD010000545.1:0-3025 GCF_016462955.1 Bradyrhizobium sp.
CTCCTCGCGATCCCGCGGCAGCGGCTGGATTCGGCGGGCGCCTCCCTGCCGCGCTGCCTCAAGGCCAACACGCACGCGCATTTCCGCAGGTTCACAGCGGCCAGCGCGAAGCTGACGCTGCGGGTGCTGCACGGGCAGATCTCGCAAGCCGATCATCGCCTCACCGTGTGCGGCGAGCGGCTCGGCCTCTCGGCGCGCGCGCTGCTGCGGCGGCGGCGCGACCGCTTTACCGGGCTGGAGGTGCGCCTGCGCGCCTCGAAGCTTGCGAATGCGCAGGCGCAGCGCAACGCCATTGCCCGCCAGCGCGAGCGCACGCATCGCCTGGCCGAACGCGCGGGGCGCGCGCTGGCGACGCTGCTGCACCGGCTCGACGCGCGCGTCGAGAACAGCGGCAAGCTGCTCTCCGCGCTGTCCTATCGCAGCGTGCTCGCGCGCGGCTTTGCGCTGGTGCGCGACGAGGCCGGGCATCCCGTGCATGCGGCTGACGCGATCGGCCCCGGCGCACGGGTCGAGATCGAGTTCGCGGATGGGCGTGTCGGCGCGACCGCGGATGCGGATCGGCCGGCACCGGTCGCCAGGCGCGCGCCGGCGCAGGCGAAGGCGGCGGTGCAGGATGTGAAGACTGCGCCGAAGCGCGTCGCCAAGCCGGTGGATCAGGGCAGCTTGTTCTGAGGCGCGCGCCTCTGCTCTCGCGGCATTTTGGGTGCCAGCCCGTCATCCTGAGGTGCGAACCATACGACGCAGCGCGTCGCATGGTGAGCCTCGAAGGATGTACGCCGAGATGCAGCCGGGCCGTCGCCCTTCGAGGCTCGCCGAAGAGGCGAGCACCTCAGGGTGACGGTGACGGACTGGTGCGCCTCAGCGGCAGGACAATCCCGCGTCGATCGTGGTCCAGAAGCCGCAATGGTCCGGCGCGCGCTGCTGGCCGGCGTGGGCCTCGAACAGCAGGATCGCGACGGTGAAGACGATCAGGGCGGAGGCGAAGAGGGTGATGCGGTTGCGCATGACGATTGCGTTGAATCGATATCGTGGTCGAATGATGGCAAGCTCGCTCATCCGCCTCCCGCGCCAGAGGCGTAGCCCGCATGAGCGACTTTGTCCGCCGTAGCTCGTGGAGCGAAGGCGGAAGCGATATGCGGGAACAGTCTTCCCGGGATGTCGCGGCGCTCATCCGGGCTACTGGATCGCCCTCACCGCGCCAGCCAGTCCGCGACGTCCTTCTGCGATTCCGCGCGGGCCTCGGCATCCCTAGGTTCGGCTGATGCATGCAGCTGCGTGCCGGCGCGGTCGAAGTCGTGATCGGCGCCGGGATAGACCACGATGCGCGCCAGCGCGCTGCGGCCGCGCGCGCCATCCACCATCTGGCGGCAGGCCGACGGCGAGGACACGTCGTCATCGGCGCCGATCAGCACCAGCGTCGGCACCCGCGCGCTCCAGCCGAGGCCCGCCGAGATCCGGCAATCCGGATAGAACGCGATCGCGGCGCGGAAGTCCGGCTCCAGATCGCGGCGCGCGGCTTGGGGACGCACGGCCCAGAGCAGTGCGCTCGCGCCATTGGCCCAGCCGACCAGGCTGACGCGTTCGCGCGCCACGAAAGGCTGCTGCATCAGCCAGGCGCGCGAGGCCGCGATGTCGGCGACGCGGTCGCGCCGCATCTTGACGTGCATCTCCTTGACGCGGCATTGCGGACCGAGATCGCGCGAGCCGTAGCTGTCGGGCAGCAGCACGGCATGGCCCGACTTGAGCAGGCGCTCGGCCCAGGCGCGATAGCGCGGCAGCACGGGATCGGAATGGCTAGCGAGCCCACCGCAGCCATGCAGCGCGATCACCGTCGGAAACGGCCCCTCGCCCGCGGGCTTGTAGAGCTGCGCATGCAGGACGCCCGACGCCAGCGGGATGTCGACCTGCTGCGGCACCGGCGCGGCATAAGCGGCCGACATCAGCAGCGTCAGGACCAGGGCAGTCAGGCGAAGGCGCATCGGGGTCTGCCGCGAAAGGCGCCGGAACCAGCGCCCGTTCGGCTGAAGAATTATCATGCGGAAACGGCGGCAAAACATCACAAACCGGTGGGTTTAACGGGCGGACAAGCCACCCCATCTATGTTACATCCCGTCCGACACATCGTGCCCTCCAAGGTCCATGGAGCGGCCTTCCGCGGAGACTTTCGACCGTGCTGAACAAGTTCGGCCCCTCGGGCCATGGCGAAGCGCAGGTGCAATATCTCGACGGCGATTTCCGCGTGATCTCGCCGGGGACCTATGTGCGCTGCGCGATCACCGATGCGCGCATCCCGCTCGACGAATTGAAGTACTGGAGCGTGGACCTGCAGGAGGCCTACGCCACGCCCGCCGCGGTATTGCAGCGGCACTTCCCGGGCGCGCTCAAGCAGGCGTGATCCCGCAAGCGGTCGTTTCATCGAATTCTCCTGATCGACAGCAAATCGATAAGAGCTTTGCTGTGAATGTCGCCTGAATGGCGGTGCCGTAGGGTGGGTTAGCGGGGCGGATGTGCGAAGCGCATCTGATCGGCGTAACCCACCACGCGTCGGCAAATGCGGGACGAAGATGGTGGGTTACGCCCTGCAACTGCGCTTCGCGCAATTGCAGAGCTAACCCACCCTACGAGATCGACGAGATCATCGCCTCGCGAACCGTCGCTCGCGCGCCTTGTAGAGATGGTCGCTGATCAATCGCTCGAGCTGCGCCGGTTCGTCGAACGCGAGCTGGACCGCGAACGGCACGATGTCAGGCACGCTCCTGCCGCGCAGGCGTGCGAGGTCCTTTTCCGTCGTCACCAGCGTGAGCTGCTCGCGCTCTGCGTCCGCGGCCAGCGCCGCGATCTCGTCGTCCGAGAACATGTGGTGGTCGGCGAAGGCGCGCGTGCGCGCGACGTCGATGCCGCTCGCACGCAGGCTGCGGAAGAAGCGCTCGGGATCGCCGATGCCGGCGAAGGCGAACACCCGCTTGCCGGAGAGCTGCGCCAGCGAGGCCGCATCCGGCTTCAATCGCGCGCGCAGCTCCGGCTT
>NZ_JAEMSD010000545.1:3035-4293 GCF_016462955.1 Bradyrhizobium sp.
CGGCATGGCCGTCGCCGATCAGCACCAGCGCGTCCGTGCGCGCGAGCTGCGCCGCGAGCGGCGCGCGCAGGGGGCCTGCGGGAAACACCTGGCCGTTGCCGAGGCCGCGCGCGCTGTCGATCACGATCAGCGAGGCGTCTTTCAGCAGAGCCGGATTCTGGAAACCGTCGTCCATCAGGATCACGGTCGCGCCCCGCGACTTTGCCAGCGCGACGCCGTCGAGGCGATCGCGCGCCACCGCAACCGGGACGTCGCGCGCCATCATCAGCGGCTCGTCGCCGATGTCGGCCGCGGTGTGACGTTCGCGGTCGACCATGACAGGGCCCGCGAGGCGCCCGCCATAGCCGCGGCTGAGCACGACCGGCGTCTCCCCCAGCGTGCGCAGCAGCCTGGTCAGCGCCAAAACGGTCGGGGTCTTGCCGGCGCCGCCGACATGGTAGTTGCCGACGCAGATCACGGGGATGCCGGCGTCCACGCCGTCGCGCTGCATGCGCCATGCGCTGATCGCGCCGTAGAGCGCTCCGAGCGGCCATAACGCGTAGGATTGGGGGGAACGTGGCCGGTACCAGAAGGCCGGCTCACGCATTGGCGGCCCCCATCTCGATCCGCAACTGCAGCAGATACGGCTCGAGCGCGGTCATGGTTCGATCGAGCGCGCCGCCGAGCTGCTCGACCACGCCCGAACCCGCGCGCTGCATCTTGTCGCGCACGCTCGGCTCGGCCAGCAGCACGCCGAGCTGCTTCACCAGCGCCTCCTGCGTGTCGGCCTGCCGCGCCCCGCCGCCGGTATCGAGCGCCTCGTAGACGTCGACGAAGTTGAACACGTGCGGACCATGGACGATCGCGGCGCCGAGCTTGATCGCCTCGATCGGATTCTGCCCGCCATGGGGGATCAGCGATCCCCCCATGAACACGATGGGCGAGAGACGATAGAACAGGCCGAGCTCGCCCAGGGTGTCGGCGACATAGACGTCGGTCGCAGCCGTCGGCAGCTCATCGCGCGAGCGCAAGCCGGGCTTCAGACCGGAGGCGGTGACCAGGCCCGCGATCGAGGAGCCGCGATCCGGATGCCGCGGCACGATCACGGTGAGAAGCTGCGGGAAGATTCCAATCAGGCTGCGATGCGCCGCCAGCAGCATCTCGTCCTCGCCCGGATGGGTCGAGGCGGCGACGACGATGGGGCGTCCGCGCGTCATCGCCATCAGCCGCTCGAGCTTGGCGGGGTCGGCCGGCGTCGTCGGCTCGTCGAGCTTGAGAT
>NZ_JAEMSD010000109.1:0-2068 GCF_016462955.1 Bradyrhizobium sp.
GACCTTGATGCACCATCTGCCGATGTTCGCGCAGAGCCCGCGCGGCAATCTCGCCACCGCCGAATCCATCGAGCGCCGCCTGATCAATCTTCCCTCCAGCGCCAGCATCCGGGCCCGCGATGAGTGAACAAAGCCGCAAGATCTGTTTCGTCACCGGCAGCCGCGCCGATTTCGGCCTCATCATCTGGCCGATGCGGGCTATCCGTGAAACACCCGGGTTGAAGCTCCAGCTCATCGCGACGGGCATGCACTTGTCGCCCGAGTTCGGATACACCATCGACAACATCCGCGACGAAGGCTTCGTGGTCGACGAGAGCGTCGAGACGTTGCTGTCGAGCGATTCCGGCGTCGGTGTCTCCAAATCCGTCGGCCTTGGCGTGATCGGATTTGCCGACGCTTTCGCGCGACTGAAGCCGGACCTTGTCGTCGTGCTCGGCGACCGCTACGAGACGTTTGCGGCGGCGCAGGCTGCGATGTTCATGCGGCTGCCGATGGCACATCTGTTCGGCGGCGATGTCACCGAGGGCGCCATCGACGAAGCCATCCGTCACGCCATCACCAAGATGTCGCATCTGCATTTTGCCACGAATGCCGACTCGGCGCGCCGGCTGACCCGGCTCGGCGAGAACCCGACACGCGTCTTCACGGTCGGCTCGCCCGGCATCGATTCGATCAAGCGCCTCAAGCTGATGGACCGCGAGACCATCGGCCGCGAGATCGGGATGCAGCTCGGCAAGCGCAACGTTGTGGTCACGTTCCATCCGGTCACCGTCGAGATGGACCAGTCAGTCGGCGCACTTGATGAATTGTTCGCATCGCTCGCAACGCTCGATCCGGAGTTCAGCCTGTTCTTCACGCTCGCGAATGCCGACGCGGAAGGCCGTGCGCTCAACAATCGAATCAAGGCGTTCGTCGCCGGCCGGGCGAACGCCGTCGCAGTCGCCTCGCTCGGACAGCTTCGTTACATCAGCCTGTTGAACCAGGCCGATGTCGTGGTCGGCAATTCGTCGAGCGGCATCTATGAAGCGCCCTCGCTCAACGTTCCGACCGTCGACATCGGGGACCGGCAGAAGGGACGGCAGCGCGCCGCCTCCGTGTTTCACGCAGCCTCCGATCGCGGGTCGATTTCGAAGGCCATCGCCGATGCGCTTGCACGCGGGCGGCAGCCGACGGTCAACCCTTACGGCGACGGAGAGACCAGCCGGCGCGTCGCCGACAAGATAGCATCCATTCCCGATTTCAGGGCGCTGTTGAAAAAGGGCTTTTACGACGGCGAGGCGACCACATGACGCGTACGCTCATCATCGCCGAAGCCGGGGTCAATCACTCCGGCAGCCTGGACACCGCACTTGCGTTGGTTGACGCGGCCGCCGATGCCGGGGCCGATGTCGTGAAATTCCAGACCTTCAACGCCAACTCGCTCGCCGGGAAGAGTGCGCGCAAGGCCGATTACCAGCAGCGCACCACGGATGCCGCCGAGAGCCAGCTCGCGATGCTGAAGCGACTCGAATTGCCGCATTCGGCGCATCCGCCACTGATCGACCGCGCCAAGGCGCGCGGCATAGAATTCTTGTCGACGCCGTTCGACCATCAATCACTGAGCTTCCTGCTGACGCTCGGGTTGACACGGCTCAAGATCGGCTCGGGCGACCTTACCAATGCTCCGCTGCTGCATGCGATCGCACTCGCGGACATGCCCTTGATCTTATCCACCGGCATGGCGACGCTGACCGAGGTCGAGGAAGCGCTCGGCGTGCTCGCGCATGGCTACATCCGCAGCGAGGCGTCACCAGGCCTTGCCGCGTTCCGCGCAGCGTGGCGCGACGAGGAAGCGCGCACGCGCTTGTCCGAGCGCGTCTGCCTCCTCCACTGCACGACCGAATATCCCTGCCCGCCCGAGGACGTGAATCTTGCGGCGATGCATACGATGCGGACCGCCTTCCAGCTCCCGGTGGGCTATTCCGATCACACCGACGGGATCGAGATATCGCTCGCCGCGGTGGCGATGGGCGCTACCATCATCGAGAAGCATCTCACGCTCGACCGTAACGCGGTCGGGCCCGACCAC
>NZ_JAEMSD010000109.1:2078-16063 GCF_016462955.1 Bradyrhizobium sp.
TTTCAAGCGCATGGTCGCCGCGATCCGCCGGATCGAGCAGGCGCGCGGCGACGGCATCAAGACGCCCAGGAATTCCGAGATCAAGAACATCGACATCGCCCGCAAGAGCATCGTTGCCGCACGAGCGTTGAAGGCCGGCGAGGTGCTTGCGCCCGCGGATCTCACCTGCAAGCGGCCCGGCTCCGGCCGGCCGCCGATCGAATACTGGTCGCTGATCGGCACGGCGGTCACCCGCCCCTACGACGAGGAAGACCATCTATGAGGATCGGCTATTTCGGGGACGGCGTCTGGGCACAACGCGCCTTCGCCCGGCTGATCGATGATTCTCGTTACACCATCGCTTTCGTCGCCGTACGCAGCTCCCGGCCCGATTCGATCCTTGTTGCTCTCGCGGAGTCAAAAGGCATTCCCGTGCTGAATCCTGCGACCGTCAATTCGCCGGAGAGCCTTGCCGAGATCGCGGCCTTCGCGGCCGAGCTTCACGTCTCGATGTCTTATGACCAGATTCTTCGCGAAGCCATTCTGGCGCTGCCGCCGCGTGGCACCCTCAATTGTCATGCCGGCGCGCTGCCGTTCTATCGCGGCCGCAATCCGCTGACCTGGGCGCTGATCAACGGCGAAGAAGAGTTCGGCATCACGGTTCACTGGGTCGATCTCGGCATCGACACCGGCGACATCGTCCGACAGATCAAGGTGCCGATCTCCGCGACCGACACCTATGCAACGCTGCTGAAGACCGCGGAGACGCTTTGCGCCGATACGCTCGTCGAAGCTGTCTCCGATGTCTATGACGGCACAGACAAGCGTGTCGTGCAATCCACGATCGATCCGGTCGGCCTTTATTGCTGCCGGCGCAGGGAAGGCGACGAGGAAATCGACTGGAAATCCGGCAGCGTCGCGCTGGAGCGCTTCGTCCGCGCGTTGGTGCCCCCCGGCCCAGGCGCACGCACGATCTGGAAAGAGCGCTCCTACGCCATTCTCGCGGCCGAGCTGGTGCCGGGCGCGCGGCCCTATATCGGCATTCCCGGCGAAGTGATCGGCAGTGACAGTCTGGGCATCCTGGTCAAGACTGGCGACAGCCTCATTCGGATCACACGCTGGGCCGCGATCGGAACCGAAGGCGCCCTCGGCGCCCCGCTCGTTCCCGCAGTTGCGCGCGGCAGCCGGCTTGGCCGAGACCTCCCGGCCGCGCTGGCCCAGGCCGAGGCGAGATTGGCGGCTCTGGAGGCGAAACCAGGGCGAGCCCGCGGGGATTGACGTCCACGTCATCAGCCGCGATATAGCTGCTTTCTGATCGGGTGAGCGCCGTGGCGCGCAGCCTCCGGCGAGGTCCAGCACCATGAAATCCTGGCAAAAGGCCGTCGTTGGGATCGAGGCCACCGTGAGCGAGGCCATTGCCGCGATTGAAAGCGGCGGCATCCAGATCACACTGGTGCTCGACGACGGCAGGCTGACCGGCATCGTCACCGACGGCGACATCAGGCGCGGGCTGTTGCGCGGTATTCCTCTGAGCGGGCGCGCGATAGAGGTGATGAATCCGGACCCGGTGTCGGCTTCAGTTGCGCTGCCTCGCGATGAGCGGCTGCGCCTGATGCGACAGAAATCGATCAAGCAGCTTCCGCTGATCGATGCGAGTGGCAAGGTCATCGAGGTCGAAACGTTCGACGAACTGCTCGAATCGCCGCAATACGAGAATCCCGTGCTGATTATGGCCGGCGGCCTGGGCGAACGCTTGGGCGCGCTTACCCGCGAGATGCCGAAGCCGATGCTTCACGTCGGCGGTCGCCCGCTGCTCGAGACCATCGTGCGCAACTTCGTGCAGCAGGGATTTCGGAACATCTTCATCTCCGTGAACTACAAGGCCGAGTTGATCCAGCATCATTTCGGTGATGGCACTACTTTCGGCGCGTCCATTCGTTACATCCACGAGACGGAGCGTCTCGGCACCGCAGGCGCGCTCGGCCTGTTTCCCTCGACGCCAGATCTGCCGCTCGTCGTGACCAATGGCGATATCCTGACCACGATCAACTACGGCGCTTTGGTGGACTTCCATAACGCGACACCGGCCGAAGCAACGATGGCCGTACGCGAGCACAAGGTGCACGTGCCCTATGGCGTTGTCACCGCATCGGAAGGGTATCTTGAGGTCATCCGGGAAAAGCCAACCGAGAGCTGGTTTGTCAGCGCCGGTATCTACGTGATTGGCCCCAACGTATTCCGGCTCGTCGACCGCGGTGTCAGGGTAGACATGCCCTCGGTGCTTGAGCGCGTCGTCGCGAGCGAGGGCCGCGTCGCCGTGTATCCGATCCGAGAGTACTGGCTCGACATCGGTCGTGTCGAGGATTTCGAGCAGGCGCATGCCGAGTTTCACGAGGTCTTCCAGTGAGCGCGAGCAGGGCCATGGTCGCAGGCCTGGGTTCGATCGGAACCCGTCACGCTCGCATCCTCACGGAGCTCGGGCTTGCGGTCACGACAGTCAGCCGGCGCGGCGGCGGTGATCACCGCAGCATTGGCGAAGCGCTTTCGCGAGGTCAGGTCGACTATGTCGTTATCGCCACCGAGACGGCACGACACATCGATGCCCTGCGCGAGCTCGCACAGGCAGGATTTCGTGGAACCGTTCTGGTCGAAAAACCGCTGCTCGCAAGGCTCGAGCCGCTCCCCAACTTTCCGTTCGCGAAGCTGTTCGTCGCCTACAATCTGCGTTTCCATCCGGTGATGACTGCGCTCGCACGGCGGATCGAAGGACGCCCGGCGATTACGGTCTCCGCCTATGTCGGACAGGACATCAGGAATTGGCGGCCCGGTCGCGATCACCGCGATACCGCTTCCTCGACGGTCGCCGCCGGAGGCGGCGTGCTACGCGACCTCAGCCATGAGCTCGACTATCTTCTCTGGCTGTTCGGGCCGTGGCAACGCGTGGCCGCGCTCGGCGGTGCATCCGGCGCGCGCGACCTCGAGGTGGATGATCACCTCGCGCTGCTGGTGGAAATGGAACGGGCGCGGGTCGTGCAGGTTCATCTCGACTACCTCGACCGCCCGGGCTTGCGCCGAATCCGCATCAATCTTGCGGACGAGACGATCGAGGCCGATCTCGTCGGCGGCAACCTGATCGTCAACGGCACCGCCACGCCCTACACGAGCGAGCGTGATACCAGTTATCGCGCGATGCATCAGGCCGCTTTGAGCGGCGATGGCCCGCTTTGCTCGCTCGCCGAAGGGGTCGCCGCCATGGATCTGATCGACGCCAGCGAACGTGCGCTGAATTCGAAGAGCTGGGTTTTCGCGTGAGCCTGATCTGTACCATATGCGCACGCGGCGGCTCGAAAGGCGTCGTCGGCAAGAACAGCCGCATGCTGTTGGGACGTCCGATGCTGGCCTGGACGATCGAGCAGGCAAAGCAGACCGGCCTCTTCACGGCCATCGCATTCAGCAGCGATTCCGATGTGCTGCTCCAGGAAGCGCTGCGCTCCGGCGCCGACATCGCGGTCAAGCGCCCGGCCGAGATGGCGACCGATGCGGCGCCGAAAATCCCGGCGATCCGCCATTGTCTCGAACAGGCAATGCAGCGAACCGGACTTACGCCCGAGATCTTCGTCGATCTCGACGTCACCGCGCCGCTGCGGCTTGCCTCCGACATCACCGGCGCCGTCGCCTTGCTTCGCGACAGCGGCGCTCCAAGCGTCATCACCGGCGTACCCGCGCGCCGCTCGCCCTATTTCAACCTGGTCGAAGAGCGCAAGGACGGCACTGTAGGCCTTTCGAAGATCGCCGATCCTCCGATCGTGCGCCGACAAGACAGCCCGCGCTGCTTCGACATGAACGCCTCGATCTACGTCTGGAACGTAGCGGCCTTTCTGGACGATCCGCGCGTATTCTATCCGGACACACGCTTGTTCGAAATGCCGGAAGAGCGTTCGGTCGACATCGATTCGGAGATCGATTTCACGCTGGTGGAGCTCTTGCTCCGCAAGCGGCTGGCGCAACAAGGGACATCACCATGACCACGAGCTACAAGGCTCTGTTCGCTCTTACCGGCCGCATCGCGGCAGTCACGGGCGGCTGCGGCATTCTCGGCCGGCGTTTCGCCGAAGGGCTTGCCGAACTCGGCGCCGATGTTGCCATCATCGACCTCGACCAGGCGACCGCGGACAGCGTTGCCAGCGAGCTCGCCTCCCGACATTCCGTGCGCGCCCGAGGTTACGCCTGCGACATCACCGAGCCCCTCGCCCTCCGCAGCACGGCTGATGCGATCGAAGCCGACCTCGGACCGGTTTCAATCCTTCTCAACAACGCTGCCAGCAAGACCCGCGACGTCGATGCATTCTTCGCGCCGGTCGAGAAATTCTCACAGGAGACCTGGCGCGAGATCATGGCTGTCAACCTCGACGGCATGTTCAACGTCGCGCAGGTGTTCGGCGGCCGAATGGCTGAGCGCGGCTACGGCGCCATCGTACAGACCGCCTCGATCTACGGCCTCATGGCGCCCGACCAGCGCATCTACGAGGGCTCCGAATATCTCGGTCGCGCCATCAACACACCCGCGGTTTACACTGCGTCCAAAGCCGGCGTAATCGGCCTGACCAAACACCTGGCGACCTATTGGGCGGCGAAGGGCGTTCGCGTCAACACCCTTACCCCGGGCGGGGTAGAGAGCGGACAGAACGAGACCTTCAAGGCGCGCTATGGTGCCCGCATCCCCCTGGGCCGCATGGCCAGAGCGGACGAGATGGTCGGCGCGATGCTGTTCCTGGTGTCGGATGCAGCGTCCTACGTGACCGGCCAGAACATCGCCGTCGATGGCGGCCTGAGCGCGTGGTGACAAAGAACAAATGATCAAGCGCCTGGTCCAGAACACGGTGATTTCGGCGCTTTCCTTCGGCGTCGCCGCCTTGCTGGGCTTGGCGGTCATTCCACTTATCATTCAAACCTGGGGAGTGGCCGAATTCGGCCTGATCGTCATTTCGCGGCTGCTGCTGCCGAGCGGCATGATGGCCGTGCTGGACCTTGGGCTGTCCGAGGTCGCGACCCAGGTCGTCGCGCGCGCGCGCGAGCACCGCAATTGGACGCAGGCCAGCCGCCAGATCGCATTCTTGGGAGCGATCTCCATTGCGCTCACCCTGATCCTGAGCGCCGCCATCTGGCTCGCGACCCCGCTTCTCGTCATCTTGATGAAGGTTGATGCCGCACATCTGGAGACGTTCACCCGGATCATGCACTACACGGCCCTCGCGAACCTGATCTTCGTTCCGGCGCTGGTGTGGGAAGGCATTGTCAAGGGCTTCGAACGCTACAACCTCCTGCGCGTCGCGGAGGTCACGTCGACGGCGGCCTATGTCGCTCTGACATTTGCGGCCGCGAGGGCGGAGACAGGCTTTGAAGTGGTCGCCTACATCTATCTCGCCGCGCTGGTGGCCCGCGCCGTCGTCATAGGAATTGCGGCATTCGTCGCCCTGCGGCACAAGCAGGTGCGATTGCTGCCATGGACCCGCGAGATACGGCAGGATATCCTGCATCGTTGCGTGCTGCTCCTGCAGGGCAAGTTGATGGGCGGAGTGTCCGGCCCGCTTCAGCCGTTCCTGATCGGATTGCTGTTCGGTCCGAAGGCTGTCGGAACCTATGACGCGCTGGTCCGGTTGCCGCGGATATCGAAGATCGTGGTCAGCCTGCTGACCTCGGCCCTGCTTCCCGTTGCCAGCCGCCTCGATGAGCGCGGCAACGCGACATCATTTCAGCGCCTCGGCGATCTCGGCCTGATCATGATGCCGATGTTCGTGGTACCGCCGCTTGCCGCAAGCGCAATTCTCTCGCCCGAGATCATGAACCTCTGGATCGGTCCTCTGCTTGCACCCTACGCATTCTGGATGGGTCTGAGCTTCCTGGTTCCGATCTGCGCGCAATACGTGACGATCGGCAGCTTGATCTTCCTGACGCGGCCTGAGGTGCAGGCCCGGCTCAACAGGCTGATGGCCGTGCAGCTCCTGATCTGGGCGGCAGTCGCTGCCGCAACATTGCATCTGTTCGCGGAACGCGCCCTGATTCTCGGCCAGGTCGTTGGCGCGATCGCCATCCTGCCCTGGCAACTCAGGGAATTGCGCAACGCACTCGAGCTCGACCGGTCTCGCTTCGCGAAGGCGATCGGAACTCAACTTGCAATCCTTGTCGTGGCCAGCATTTTTCTAGCAGTAATTGCAGGTTACATTCGGTTTGACAGCGTGCTAAAGCTCGCGCTCGGTTCCATGGTCTTCTGTCTGATGACTTGGGCGCTTCAATACCTCCTGGTGCTCGAGAAGCGGCATCGGGCGGTATTTCCGGCGGTCGGGCAATTGATGGGACTCACGTCCAAAAGCACTTGAATGAGCACTCACGCGACACTCCGCAACGCTATTAACGCAGATTTCGCTCCGGCGTCCTTGCCGGACCGCGCCGCGACCTACGCGCTCGATGCGGCGAGGAGCATCGGACGGCTCGCTTTGCGTCGCGTCAAGCGCACGGCAGACGTGGTCAATTCCGAGTACAATCTTTCGCATTGGCAGCGGATGCTGTCGGCCAAGACCTGGACGACGGCCGCAAGCGTCGGTGACTTCCTGATCCCGAAGAATCCCGAGCTGGGTCTGCGCAAGGTCGACAATCGGATTTGCAGAATCGCGGCCGACGACTACTATCGCTATCGGGCTAAGGCGCTCGGCGAACTGCTGGCGCGGCACGCCGGTGGCGCCACTGAGATCGTCGAGCTGGGCGCAGGCTACGGCTACAATCTGCTGGCGCTGCACCTCAATCATCCCGACTGGACGCTGCGCGGATTCGACATTGCACCGAACGGAGTCGCCGCGGGCCGCGAGATCGCCGCGCATTACGGCTTATCGGACCGGATCTCGTTCGACAGGATCGATCTGACTGACGGCAACGACCCAAGCTACGCCGCCATCAGGGACAAGGTCGTCTTCACCTATTTCTGCATCGAGCAGATTCCCTACGACGTGCGACAGGTGGTGGACAACATCATCGCCGCACGGCCGAAGCGGGTCATCAACATCGAGCCGACGACGGAGTTGCTGGATCTCTCCAATCCGCGAGACATCGTCAGCTTCCTCTACATTCGCTCGGTCGACTACCAGACGCAGCTCTTCTCGACTCTGAACGACTACGAGCGACAGGGCCGCGTCCGCATCCTGGCACGTGAGCGGATGCCGTTCGCGCCGACAATCCACAATGATGGCTTTTTGTATTGCTGGGAGCCCACATGACAACCATCGATGCGACGCCCGATCGGCCAGCCCCGAAGAAGCAGAAGATCAACCAGTTCCGTCGCCTGTTGTGGCACATCAACCGGACCGATCTCGGCTGGGTCACCAAGGCGGCCCTGACTACACTTCAACCGGGCGCCCGGGCGAAGCGCGCCCGGCTGCTCGATCAGCTTCCTTCGAAAGCAGAATGGAGCGAGGCCAGCCGGAAGCTCGACCAAGACGGCTATGTCGACGTATCCGCGCTGATGGACCGCGGCCTGGCGGAAGCCGTAGCGGCAGTCGCGGACAGCAAGGTGAGCCGGCTCAACGAGCTCTCGGGTAAGCAGCAGCTCGGCCACAAGTCCTTCTGGGTGAGTCTCCTTGACGAGGATCTCGTCAACGGTGCATTCGCGACCGACCATCCTTTCGTGCGCTATGCACTGCAGCCGGCGGCACTGCGCATCATCGGCGATTTCATGCATGACCTGCCCCAGCTCTCCGACGTGCTGCTGACGCTGTCACAGCCGACCCCGAACCAGAATCTGAGCTATTCCCAGCTCTGGCATCTCGATCACGACGACAAGCGCGTCTGCAAGCTCTTCATCTATCTCACCGACGTCCGCGATACCGCCGACGGTCCGTTCACATTCATTCCGGCAGGCCCCTCCAGGCCGTTCCGCAATACGCTGAAGAGCCACATGAGCGATGCGCAGGTGTTCGCCAAAACCGGACCCGATGCGGTCAAGGAGATGGTTGCGCCGCGCCTGTCGTCATTCATCGTCAACACGGCCCGCTGTCTGCACATGGGAAGCCGAATCCAGTCCGACCACAGACGCCTTCTCTACACGGCGACCTATATTCAGCAGCCGCGCATCTATCCCGAGCCACCCCCCCGTTTCCGAGCCAGCGGCCCTCTGACGGACGTCGAGCGTGCCGCCATGCGCCTGTGAGCCGCTGCCGGGAGCTCACATCGTGCGCATAGGCCTGGTGGTCGATCACCCCAAGCGTGACCTGCCGGGGGCAGTCATGCTCGGTTATCAGCTGGCGCGACGCGGCGTCTCCGTCGCGCTGGTGCCGATGTACGAGCAGGCCGTAGACGTCCCACGGCTCGGACTTGATGCGCTGGTCGTCAACTACGCGCGCCCGGTCAATCTCGACCTGATGCGCAGCTTTGCCAAGGCCGGCCTCGCGCTCTACGTGCTCGATACCGAAGGCGGCGTGCTCGCCGAAAAGGGCGGCAATTCGCCGCCGGCCATGGCGGCCAACATCAAGGACAGCGGCTACGCCGACATTCTTGCGGGCTATTTCTTCTGGGGCAGCCGCCTGCACGACGCCTTTCTCGCGGCCGGCACCATGAAGCGGGAGCAGCTTCACCTAACCGGCTGCCCGCGCTTCGATTTTGCGGCCCCGCGCTGGCGCACGCTGCTCGACGGCGAGCCGCGCGGCTATCTGCTCGTCAACGCCAACTTTCCGCTGGTCAATTCCCGCTTCACCGGCAAGCCCGGCGGAGAGCGCGAAGCCATGGTGCGTTCCGGCTGGGATGGCGCCTATGTGGATCGCTTCATCACGGACCTGAAGCAGGTCTTCGCCAAATATCTCGCCGAGATCGACCGACTCGCGGCGGCGCGCCCCGACCGCAGCATCCTCGTTCGTCCGCATCCCTTCGAGAGCGAGGACGTCTATCGCAACGCACTCTCGCGCCATGCCAATGTCGTGATCGACGGCACCGGCAGCGTGCTCGATCGCATCCGCAACGCGGCAGCCGTCATCCATCTCAATTGCGGAACGGCTGTTGAATCGGTTCTGCTGGGCAAGCTCCCGCTCCAGCTCGAGTACCTGAACACGCCGACAACGGCCGGCCATGCCGGGCTTCCTGCCCGCGTGAGCCGCAAGGTCGGCTCATTCGACGAGCTGCTCGGCGCGATCGACCAGATCGAGCGGGAGACCGCGAGCTTCGATTTTGCCGGCGTTCACGCCGCCGATATCGAGGCCTTCTTCCATCTCAACGACGGACAGGCCGCCGAACGCGTTGCCGATGTCCTGACCCACGCAACGGTTTCGCGCCGACCTTTCGTCTCGCTGCTCGCGACCGTCAGGGGAACCCGCGAGAAACCGAGCTTCGGCCAGGTCATCAAGGGCACCGCCAGCGCCGCGTTGGGCTCGGCGGTCACCGAGCGGCTGCGCAGCCAGATCAATCCCGCCCGGCGCGACAAGCGGATCGCGTTGTCCATCGTCCAGCCGCTGCTGGGGCGCATCGCCGCTCACGATCAGGCATCTACGTCGCAGTTCACGGCAAGGCGGGCATATTGTGCGACGACGGGCTTGCCGCTCGCGAGCATTGCGATCGAACGGGCCTCATAGAGCCATGACGACAGCTGCAAAGACCATTCTCATCACGACGCTCGCCGAATACCAGACCCGGTTCTGGATTCCGGTCGCGCAGCGGTTGCGCGCGGCAGGCCACGAGGTCGAGCTGCTCGCCTTCGACGATCGCAGCGCAGAGATGTCGACTGCCGAAGGCGTGCCGGTCACCAACATGTATCGTGCGGGCCTCAAGGCCGGCCTTTCGCCCGACGATCGCAAGGCCTTCGATGCGCGCGTCGCTTGTTACGGGCTCGACGGGACCAATTTCCTGTTCAGCCATGAGCGCTTTACTTTCGGCATCAGGGATACCGCCGCGCTGCGCCGGCGCTTCATGGTTTATGCCAACGCCATGGAGGCGCTGCTCGACCGGTTGGAGGCTCAGGGGCGGAGTGCCGAACTGGTCCAGGAACTCGGCGGCTTCCTGTCCGTGATCGCGAGCTTCTACGCCGCAAGACGCCGGAGCATCCGCAACTGGTTCATCGAGCCGTCGTTCTTTCGCGGCCGGATGTATTTCACCCCGGACAGCTTTGCCGCGCCCGACATGATGGCAGAGCCCGCCGATGCCGTGTCGCCTGAGGTGCGCGCCTATCTCGAGGACACGCTGAAGCAGCGCGCAATCGTCATTCCCAAGAAGGATCAGCATCACTATTCGGCGGCCTTCAAGAAGGTCGCCAATTTGCGCAACGCCAATCGTCTCGTCGAGAAGCTCTGGGACCAATTCGCGCTCGGCAAGCACCAGGAGTTCGGGCACAATCTGCGCCATGCGCAGGTGCATGCGGCAATGGCGCTCAACGCGACGCGGCTGCGCAGGCTCTACCGGCCGCTGCCCGAAACTCCCTTCGTCTACTATCCGTTCCACGTCCCGGCGGACATGGCGCTGACGCTGCGCTCGCCGGACTATCTCGACCAGGTTGCGACCGTCGACTTCCTGCTGCGGACGATCCCGGATTCGCATGTTCTGGTCGTGAAGGAGCATCCAGCGCAGATCGGCGCGATCTCCGCCGCCCGCCTGTTCGAACTGGGGCGCCGGTTCGACAATTTCGTGCTGTTGCCGCCGCAGACCAACAATTACACCGTGCTCGATCGTGCGGACGCCGTGGTCTCGGTCAACAGCAAGTCGGGAGCCGAAGCGCTGCTGCTCGGCAAGCCGGTCGTGGTGATGGGCGATGCGTTCTACCGCTCCTGTCCACTGGTCTATGCCGTCGATCGTCTGGCCGATGTGCCCGCACGGTTGCGCGAAGCGCTTTCCGCGGGACCGTTCGATCCGGCCAAGGGGGCGCCCTACTTCGAGTCTGCCTGGCGGCGGTCTTATCCGGGCGAACTCTATGTCAGCGACGCAAAACTGCTCGACACGTTTGCGGCCACCCTGCGTGCCGCAATCGCCGAGCCGGCCCGCGCGAACTGAACGCACCCGTCATGCCGCTCGTGTCGATCATCACCCCATCCTGGAACGTCGAAGGTTTGATCGAGGAGACGATCCGCTCGGTACAGAGCCAGACATTCGCGGATTGGGAGCTGCTAATCGCTGACGACTGCTCGACCGACAGCACGCCGGCGATCATCGCATCCATCGGCGAGCGCGATCCCCGCGTCAAGCTGATCCGGCAGGCCAGGAACGGTGGCCCGGCGCTGGCGCGCCAGGCGGCTATCGACGCCGCGCAGGGTCGCTATCTCGCCTTCCTCGACAGCGACGATCTCTGGCTGCCCGGGAAGCTGGAGCGGCAGCTCGCCTTCGCGAAGGCGAAGCGGGCCGCGCTCAGCTACACCGCATTCCGCCGCATCAACGAGACCAGCACGGTCTCCGGGAGGCTGATCGAGGTGCCGGCCTCGCTCACCTATGGTCAACTCCTGAAGAACACCGCGATCGCGACCCTGACCGCGATGGTCGACCGCGAGATCACAGGTCCCGTCACGATGAAGAACGAGGGCTATGACGATTTCTGCCTGTGGCTGTCGATCCTCAAGCACGGGCATACGGCCTATGGGCTCAACGAGGATCTCGCTCGTTACCGCGTGAGGGGTTCCTCGGTCTCAAGCCGCCCGATGCGCTCGGCCAAATGGGTCTGGCAGATCTACCGCAATGTCGAGCACCTCTCCCTGGTCCGGTCGGCTTGGTGCTTCGGGCATTGGGGGGCGCGGGCCTGGCTGAAGCGGCGGGAGTTCTAGCCTGATCAGCAGGCGCCCGGCGCTCCCAGCCTGACGAAAGTGCGAAAACAACCCCATGCACAGTAGAGGTGCTTAAACACCTCCGTCTAAGCCATTTGATTTCTTGGTGACTTGTGACCATTGCCGACATCACTCAGAGCCCCGATGGCAGCGACCACGGCTTCAGGTCAGCAGGACGTTGAAATCGTGACCGGACAGGAGAAAGCCGGTCAGATTGTCGATTGCAGCCGTGTCGTGACTGTCCGTCGCTCCAATCCACTCCTCCAGAGCGGTCGCCGGATCGGCAGGCGCCGGAATAAAGTCCGGCGGCTCGGACGGCGCAGTCAACGATGCGCTCTGGGTGAAATCGAACGCGAAGCCGTCGCCGGATGTCGTTGCAAGCGGCGCAGCGCCCACCGCGCCGTCGCCGTTGAGATCCTGCTGCAGGATCGGCTCCAGCGCTTTCAGAGACGGATCGGACCCGAGCACTTCCGGGGCTGCGGCAAGGGTCGTCAGGAAGTTGCCGTTCGCATCCGTGCTCCAGACAGAATAATGGGCGTTCGCCGAGTTCTTCCAGACCACGTCGTAGCCACCGCCGGACACTTTCTCGGCGCCGATCACCGACCAGGTGCCCCAGTTTGCCGTGATCACGGCGGAACCTGCATACTTCAAGGTCGGCCCGGTCCCCGTCGCGATGCTCTCGAGATGATAGTTGCCGCTCGATAAAGCGACCCGCGTCGATCCGACCGCCTCGATCGTAGTGCTGACGGCAGCAGCGACGCCGATCGTACCGTCACCGTTGAGATCTTGCTGCAGCGTCGGCTCCAGCGTCATCAGGGATGGATCGGATCCCAGCATTTGAGGTGCCGAGCCCAGCGTGGTCAGGAAGTTGCCGTTGCTGTCCGTGCTCCAGACGGAATATTGCCCGCTCGCACTTTCTTTCCAGACCACATCATAGTTTCCACCCGAGACCTGCTCGGCACCGATCACGGACCAGGTGCCCCAGTTCGCTGCGATCACCGCAGAGCCTGCATACTTCAACGTCGGCCCGGTCCCCGTCGCGATGCTCTCGAGATGGTAGTAGCCGCCGTCTGAAACGACGCGCGTCGATCCCAGCGCCTCGATCGTGGTGGTGACGGCAGCGGCGACGCCGATCATGCCGTCACCGTTCAGATCCTGCTGCAGCGTCGGCTCCAGCGTCTTCAGGGACGGATCGGTTCCCAGCATTTGGGGAGCCGAACCCAGCGTGGTCAGGAAGTTGCCGTTGCTGTCCGTGCTCCACACCGAATATTGCCCGCTCGCACTTTCCTTCCAGACCACGTCATAGCTGCCGCCCGAGACCTGCTCGGCACCGATCACCGACCAGGTGCCCCAGTTCGCTGCGATCACCGCAGAGCCCGCATATTTCAAGGTCGGCCCGGTCCCCGTCGCGATGCTTTCGAGATGGTAGTTGCCGCCGGACGAAACGACGCGCGTCGCCCCCAGTGCCTCGATCGTGGTGGTGACGACGACAGGGACGCCGATCATACCGTCACCGTTCAGATCCTGCTGCAGCGTCGGCTCCAGCGTCTTCAGGGACGCGTCGGTTCCCAGCATTTGAGGAGCCGAACCCAGCGTGGTCAGGAAGTTACCGTTGCCGTCCGTGCTCCACACGGAGTATTCGCCGCTTGACCCTTCCTTCCAGACCACGTCATAGCCGCCGCCAGACACCTGCTCGGCGCCAATCACCGACCAGCTACCCCAATTGACTGCGAGCACCGCAGCGCCTGCATATTTCAGGGTCGGCCCGGTCCCCGCTGCGATGCTCTCGAGATGGTAGTTGCCGCCGGATAAAACGACCCGCGTCGATCCGAGCGACTCGATCGTGGTTGTCACCAAGCTGGAGCTTGCGAAGGTGCCATCGGCGAATTGGAGATACTCTACACCAACCGCCGTGTCGGTGCCGTCGGGCAAGCCGGAGCGTTGATCGACGATCGTGAATATCTGCGTCCCCGCGTCGTACGAAATCAGATAGTTGGCCCTGCTGCCCGAATACACCGCGGTGTCGGTGCCGGCGCCGCCATTGATGGCGTCGTTGCCCGCACCGCCCGTGATGGTGTCGTTGCCGCCGCCACCGTTCAGCGCGTTGGCGATGGCGTTGCCGAGGATCGTGTCGTTGCCGGACCCGCCGATGGCGTTGTCGATGTAGGAGCGCGCGTCGCCATTGTAGAGATAGGCGTTGTAGACGTTGCCCGATGCGTAATGGCCGTT
>NZ_JAEMSD010000110.1 GCF_016462955.1 Bradyrhizobium sp.
GCCGATGACGGCCCCGGCGCGGCATCGGCCGCCCTTCGGATCGCCGCGAGCTCGTCGCGGGAGACCTCGGCGATGAGCTCGGAAATCAGGTCAGCCTTGGAGGGGAAATAGCGATAGACCGTGCCGGCCGCGACATTGGCCCGGACCGCGACCGGCGCGATCTGCACCGCCGCCATCCCGCCTTCCGATGCCGCCTCCCGCGCCGCCGCCAAGATCGCACTGCGCCGGGCCGCAAGGCGCTTCACCACTTGATGCGTCCGCCGATAAACCATGGCGCGCTTCCTGTCCCACACGCCCGCCGCACGCCCTGCGGCCCAGCGCTTCGTCACGTCGAAAATCAAATCGCCCCGCAAGGACTGAACAACTATTCAGGCGAGATGACAAGATGCAAATGCGTGAAGCGCCATGGGTGAGCGGGCTGGAGCGCCACTCCGATCGCGAAGGCCGACGAGGGCTTGCTCGCCCCATCTCGCGACCGAGCTTGCTGAAGAGCGGAAATGCCGCCCGTGAGAACATCGAGCCCACCATTGGCGGGAACTGTCGACAGGCGGATTGGAGAGATGGCTGGGACCGGGGAGAAGAACTGCTACTGCGCGATTTCCATCTGGAAGGATCTCCGCTCGATCTCGCCAGCATTTCGGCGAAGAATGAAAGTTGCCGTGTACGTGCCAAGCGGCCAGACGGAGCCTACCCGCTTCCTTCCGGCCGCGATAAAATACTGGGCCTGGTCTCGCGGCAGCTTTGGTGCTCGGTACTCAGCGATAACTAGTCCCTGAGGCGATCTCAGCTCAATAGCTTGCTCGTCTTCCGCCTGAAGCCCGATTGCGCGAACATACGCAACTAAAGCGGCAGAATGAGAGCTAGGCGGAGATTGCTTGATCTCTCCGGTCTCGATCTCGTCCATGGTGACCGCTCGGTCAGCAAAGCCGGCATTGATGATCTCGGTCGGCCGATAGTTCGAAACGGGGTCTAGCGTGGACTGCCACAGCGAACGACCGACGTTGCATTCGCCTTTCGCGGCCGCCTCGGCAAAGGGATCCACCACAGTTCTGTCATGCCTCACCGTAAAATGCAGGTGTGGAAACTCGGTGTTTCCGGACAGACCCACCAGCCCAAGTGCCTGCCCGGACCTTACGCTGTCACCGGGCTTTACTCTGAGACTGCCTTTGGCCATGTGACAATATTGCGTGCTCCAGCCATTTCCATGTTCGACGACTGTGCCGTTGCCGCATTCCCTGCCGGCTATTGCGGCTTTGCCGAGGACTTTGACCGATACGTCATCCATGCCGTCGCGCGTGTGAGCAACGCGCCCCGAAGCGGCAGCAACGACCTCGACCCCTTTCCTCTGAAAGTCCAGATCGGGTAGCCGGATGTCGGTGCCATCGTGGCCGTCATAGGTTCGGTGACCGCATCGAAAGTCCAAGGTCTTTTCCGTGGGATCATGGTCAACGTAGTTTTGGATGAAGCACGTCGTTCCCAGGTTGCAGGCAACCGGCCAAGCAAAATGTTGCAGTTCGGAGCTGCTGGGTGCCGTCGCGCAAGTCATGACCGCGCAAAGCGCCGAAGCAGACACAGACGTTCTCATCCGATCTGTCCCGTTTTTTTCCGGACCGTGCCGTGCGAGACAACGCACCGTCCCGAAGCGGACATACGTGTCGGGCTAAAGAGCGATCGATAGCATTGCACGAAACTCACGCCCTGACCAAGTGGTTGAACGCCTGCTTGGGCATCTTTGAGCGCGCGCTGCCATCGCTGTCGAGAGTGTCGAGAGGCTGTGTCTCGTGACGGGAACCAGCCTCCAAAATGGTGGCAAATTGACGCAAGCAAACTGGCATCGACGTCATTGCTGTCTCACTGCGGTCATCCACGCACGAATAGACCGCAATCGAAGCGGCGATCGAATCAATTTAGGCGCTTGAAATTCAGACTCCAAATTTTGAGTCTAGTCCTCGCTATCTTTTGCTCGTGAGCAGGCCGCCGCTTCGAAACTGGTTTGGTTGCGCTACTATGCTTTACATCCACAAGTTATTCTGAATTGTTCACAACCGAGCGTTGACGTGCGCTGGCTCGCGTTGTTGCGGAGGCATCGATGTTTGGGGGCCGTGGTCGTGACTGGCGTTCGCAATACACTTGTTTGCGCAGAGTTCGCTCGTCGCGCGTCGGCAAAGGCCGTCTGGTCATTTCCACCATCTTGTAATGCCGAAAGTTCGGACTGCCTTTCGCTGCGGTCGAACGGCGGTGGAGTGTCGAGTATGCGAACGGAGTGTACGACATGAAGCGGCACATGGGCGTCGTCCCCGCACTCCTCCTAATATTTCAATGGTCCGTAACTGAAGCGCGATCCTGCACACTTACGACGTGTCGCGCGGTAGCAACCGCTTGCTTGGGTTCATCCTGTAACCGAGATGCAGTATGGAGCATCATTCCGCATCAGGAGGGCTTGGTCCAGATGGTGGCAGACAACAAACCTCCGCTTGCATACTTTCTAGATGAACTACCAGCTGGCTTCGATCCTTCCCAGGTGACGAATGGCGCAAAGGAAGTTGCGATTGCGAGGGTGCGCGCGCTCGACATTCCAGTCTGGCTAGGAAGACGGGATAAGTCCGGCGTTGTGCCCATTCAACGCTCTCGCGACAAGAGTTTTGTCCGATTGCGGGTTCTTGAAGTGCGAAGCGGTAGCGCCGCCGTCGGCAAGACTTATGACGTCTATCTTGGCCAGTGGGACCGCGAGATGATCTATCCGCTCACGCCGGATCAACTCGCACACGACTACGTCGTCGTCATGTACTCCGATCCAAATGATGGAAAATACCGGCTCGTCGGGTTTCCGATCAGCAGCGCACAACACAAGGATTGGATGGCCAAGCGCTCGGAATACTGGCGCTCAGGGTACAGGAAATAAGATCAACTGATGGGGGAATGCAATGACGTGGTCTGACGTCAAGATCAGATAAAATTCTATGGCCCGGACGCAGACGATCTGGGCAATGCGACGGGTTTGGACGGTATGCCTCCAACCGTCAACGGCATCGAGCCCTACGGCCCGCCGTTTGGTTTGGAACGATAACGGCTACGCGCGGTTCACATCGCACTGCAACATTTGTCGGGTGGCCGACATTTCGGGCAGGCACCAAAGGTGCACGAATGCCCAAAATGATCCGGGGACGTCGGCGTCCCCTCTCCAATCTGCGCACCAATCATACGACAGGCCTTTCCCTATCGGTCGCTGCGGCGGTGGCAGCAGGGGCGCTTGCGGCGGCGGCCCTCCTGAACCGCCACCTCGCGAAGAAAGCCGAGAACGACAACCCGCCAGCCGGGCAGTTTATCGAGGTTGATGGTGCCCGGCTTCACTATGTGGAGCGCGGCTCAGGCGAGCCGCTCGTGCTTCTGCATGGGAACGGGAGCATGATTCAGGATTTCGAATCCAGCGGGTTGGTCGACCTGGCCGCCAAGAGCTACAGGGTCATCGTCATCGACCGCCCCGGATTCGGTCATAGCAGCCGCCCGCGCAATATGGTCTGGACACCCGACGCCCAGGCGGAGCTGATCCGGCGAGCGCTCGATCGACTCGGCGTTTCTCAGGCGATCGTTCTGGGACATTCCTGGGGTGCATCGGTCGCCGTCGCCCTGGCTCTCAAGTTTCCCAAGCTGGTACGCGGCCTGGTTCTCGCCTCGGGCTATTACTATCCAACCCCGCGTGCAGACGTCGTCGCGATGTCCGTTCCCGCAATCCCGCTGGTGGGCGAAGTTGTTGGACACACGATATCACCTCTTGTCAGCAGGCTGATCTGGCCGCTCATGATCGCGAAGATGTTCGGACCGAAGTCGCCCCCCACAAAGTTCGAGCAGTTCCCGAAAGAGATGGCGCTTCGTCCGTCGCAAATCCGTGCTTCTGCCGCCGAGTCGGCCCTGATGATCCCGGACGCCTTCCATTTCGATGATCGGTACGGGGAGCTTGGAATGCCCGTGGTCATCATTGCGGGCCAGGACGACCGGCTCATCGATATCGAACAATCTGCCAGGCTGCATTCCGACGTTCCGCGAAGCGCCTTTCACCGTCTTGCTGGCAATGGCCATATGATCCATCAAACGGCAACAAACGAAGTGATGGCGGGGATCGACGAGGTTGCGCAGCTGGCGAAGGCGGCTAAGCCGCAAGCAGCTCGCGAAGTGTCGTCATGATTTCCGTAGGGCTATAGGGCTTGGGCAAAAACCGTCCGCCTTTCGGCAGATCTTCAGGATGGAGTTTGACCTGGCCCGAGGTGGCCACGATCAGGATCGGGGGCCAGCGGTGACGAACCGCGGCAGCAAGCATGAGCCCGTCCATGCTGCCCGGCATCTGGATATCGGTGAACAAGACCGTGATGTCGAAGCGGCGTTCAAGAACGGCAATGGCTTCATCCGCATTCGCCGCTTCGACGACTTCATATCCCTCTTCGATCGTTTCGATCGCGTTCATCCGGATCAGAAATTCATCTTCAACGACGAGGACGACCGCTCGTTTGCTCGCAGAATCCATTGGCCGTTACGCTCCACTTGAATTAACGTCGCCACGGCAGCCATGATCTCTAGAGAACGCGGCCGGTTTGCTAGAACCTTTTGAAGTCGGCGGAGTTGGCCGACGGCTGCGACTCGCAGCATCCCTCAAATTTCGCTTTGCTGTCCTCCGCACGGACAATGTTGCGCCCCGGGCTAATGGATCGCGGCCGATTAAGTTCATACTCCGAGGAAAAACATGGAAGCGCAGAGCGACAGGCCGGCCAAGGCGGTTCCTGTCGAGTCCCCGGTGCCGGTCTGGGATGCCGATCATCTCCGCCTAGCTGTTACTGCAGCCGGTGTCGCACTTTGGTCGTGGAACGTGGACACCAATCGGCTCACGATGGACGAAAGAGCTTTCCACCTTTGGGGCGTGCCGCCCAGCGGTTCAGTGACGTTCGACGACCTTTCTTCGCATATTCACCCTGCAGATCGCGACCGCGTGAAAGCCGCCTTTGCAGCGACGCGCGCCATCATTGGAGCCTATGAAATCGACTTCCGCATCATGGTCGGCGAGGAGGTCAGATGGGTGTCGGCTCGCGGCCAAGGCAACGATGCAGATATCGTCAATCGTGTCATGTATGGCATCTTTCTCGACGTGACCGGACGAAAGCAAGCGGAAGAAGGGCACGAACTGCTGGCGGGGGAAATGAGCCATCGCGTGAAAAATCTGCTGGCCATCGCTTCCGGTCTCACGGCCATCACGTCACGGTCCGCGAAGACGACGTCCGAAATGGCGAAGGAACTGACGCATCGGCTCACCGCGTTGGGTCGAGCACATGATCTGGTTCGCCCACTACCGGGCCACGCAGGAAAAGCTGCGCTTCTTGGAGACCTGTTGACGGTCCTGCTCGCGCCTTATGACGACATGGGAGCATTTAGCGGCCGGGTGCGGGTTTCAGTCCCTCGCACGGGCGTAGGGGAGCAAGCGGCAACGACGCTCGCACTCGTGATCCATGAACTGGCCACCAATTCGCTGAAGTACGGGGCCTTGTCGTCGCTCACGGGCACATTGGATATATCCTGCGCCCCCGACGAGACCGAGGTGGTGATATTCTGGACTGAACGTGGCGGGCCGCCTGTCGTATCTCCGACAGGTGAAACCGGATACGGAAGCAAGCTGCTCAACCGCGCCATGACCCTGCAGCTTGGAGGCTCGATTTCGTGCGACTGGAGCGCCTCGGGGGTGATAGTGAAACTCAATATGACCAAAGACAGTCTCGCGCATTGAGGTGGCAAGGAAACGTGGTACCCCCGCGCCGGTCATTCCGGATGATGAGATCCAACGTGTGGCTTCATGAGGCTGGCTTTCGGGGCTGATCTGACACCGTTCCATTGATGATCGGGGAGCCGGACGCTTCGCCGCCCTTTGAACGCTCACGACGTGGAGCGGGCTGAGCCAATCTGCGTTCTCCAGATATACCTGGAAACGGAGGAACGTGGCTTCCTGGCGAAGGTTGGTCTGATGGAGACAGAATCTTCGCAAGCCGCGGGACAGTCCCCGTCGCGGCCGGTGCGGCGTCACGCCCGCCCTGGTCGCGGCCAGTCTATCCCTTATCGCGAAAGAGGCATATGTACAGGGAAAAGCCGGTCGATCTCCGCAATTCGCTGAATATGACCGATCAAGTGCAGGTCAGGGTCCTGCGCAGGCGGCTCAAGCTATCGGATGAGCAATTTAGAAACGTCGTTCGCAAGTCCGGCAGTTCAATCCGCGCCGTCATCAAGGAAGCCGCTCGTCTGAAATAGGCCTCAGGTCCGGTCCGCAGCCATTCGAGCCAATGAATCGAGGCAGTCCTTGAGCATCAAAATACAGGTCGGTTTCGACATGACCTACGACTTCCAGCAAGTCACACCATTGATTGCTGTCGTCGGCATGCATTTCACCCGCGCGTCCGACATCATTGTGCCGGATCACCTCGTCACCGAGCCGTCCGTGCCGATCTCGCCATATCGAGACGGCTTTGGAAACTGGTGCAGTCGGTTCGTTGCGCCCGCCGGCCGCATGCGCCTTTCCGCCAATGGTACCGTGCGCGATAGCGGCTTGCCGGATGTGATCGTGCCTTCCGCGGCGCAGTGCGCGGTCGAGGATCTGCCGCCTGATACCATCGTTTATCTGCTTGGCAGCCGCTACTGCGAAACCGATCGGTTGTCCGACATCGCATGGAAGCTGTTCGAGAAAGTGGCGCCGGGTTGGCCACGGGTCCAGGCGATCTGCGATTTCGTGCACAATCACATCGCCTTCGGCTATGAGCACGCGCGGCCCACCATGACGGCTTGGGAAGCATTCAACGAAGGCAAGGGCGTCTGCCGCGACTATGCGCATCTTGCCATTGCATTCTGCCGCTGCATGAACATTCCGGCGCGCTATTGCACCGGCTATCTCGGCGACATCGGCATCCCGCCGCCCCATGCCCCCGGGGACTTTGCAGGCTGGTTCGAGGCCTATCTTGGCGATCGCTGGTACACCTTCGATGCACGCAACAACACGCCGCGAATCGGGCGCGTCCTGATCGCGCAAGGCCGCGATGCGGCGGATGTTCCGATCGTCCAGACTTTCGGACCCAACACGCTCGTCAGCTTCAAGGTGTGGACTGACGAGCTTGTGTGAAGCGATCGCCTCGGCGATTGGGTCCCAGGCGGCCGAGATTGATCTCGCTAATTGGTCGGAAGACTGCTACCACAGCTTCCATCACCGCGCGCTACGTGGCTGTTATCGGTGACTGAGAGCTTTGCGCTCCCGCCTAATCCCAGAGAAGGCGGTCAGATGGCAGATTCCGAAAAATTCGACATTCGTGAGTGGCTCGTGCCGCCTTTGTTGGTGCCGGTCTTCCTCGTCCTGCTGGTCGCGGTGACCGCCATTCTACAGTGGTAAGTCCGTTCAATCACATGCGTCGGAACTGCAAACCGGGGCCTTGAACCGGATCAGGTCAGGCGGGAGCCCAACATGGCAAACACGGCGATCATCAGGGATGCCTACGGGGTTCCGGCAATCTTCGTTGGTTCGAAGACTGGCCGGGACGATGCGCCCTTTGTCTTCGTGAGGGTTGGAGGTGAGGAGCGCCGAATGCGATGGTCCGAATGGGATGCACTTCCGGCGTGGACCGGTGAGAGCCCCACCTGGGCAAGTAAAGCCAAATAGCTATGGAGTGCTCGGCATGAGAATGGTTCGAACAGGCGCATGGACCGCTGCCCTTTTGCTCGCATCGGTACTGGGCCTCAACGCGCCGGCAGCTTTTGCCAAGGAACCGAATTGCCGCGCGGTCGAAAGCAGCAGCGCGCGCCTTTCCTGTTACGATGCGGCATTTCCTCCGAGAGCCGGGAAGCCAGCCGAAGCCGGCATCGAGTCATCGTCAAGCATCAGGGATCCATTGCTCGCGGAAGACGCCCGAACCGCCGCGAAGCTCAAGAGCATTTGCCGCGGCTGCTGAGTTTCCAACAAAGTGCTCGCTATCCGGCGGATAAAGGCGCACTGTTTCACGACCATCGAGCGGCCCTCAGCATCTATCGGTGGAGTGAACGCAAGTCGCGCTCTCGCTCAAACTTGCAGCGGAGCGCCACATGCCCCCAGGAAAATCCTCGACATTCGAATACCGCCTCGCGCAAGAGGCGATCAATCTGCGCCTACAGGCCGAAGGGATGCCCATTGGCGTCCGCCGCACGGAGCTTCTGCGAAAAGCCCGGCAGATCGATGTGGCCGGGGAAATCAACAATTGGCTGTCCTCCCCGGGTCTGCAGGCGCCCTCGTGAATTTATGTCTCGCTTTCGTCCGGCGTGATGAACTTCAGCACGCCACGTAGAGACGAACGTCTATCGGGATTTTACTCTCACCCTCCCGGGGCTGGTAAGCCGCCGCCTGCGCTTCATTTAAGCGGGCGGCGTTTTTGCTGAGTGGTATTACTGCTGGACGCGACGTCTCGCGGCATCCATGTGGCTTTCTGAAACGCCGCCGGAGAACAACTTCAAGCTGATCACCTGTTCGAATCCCTGGGCTGATATCGCGTCGCGCCGAGGCGCGCGCCAACTAGCAGCACGGAACGACCTTAGCGCATGTTATTGACGACCGCGTTTGCCACGACGCCCGCATCGCCATTCCCCAAAAAAAACGGGGAACCAAATCCCAGCGCGGGGTTTGCATTGTTCCGTTCCCAACCATCAGCGCAAACTGATCCTGTCCGATCACATTCATCTGAAGGGGGAGCGGATTTGGTGCCCCAGGAGCGACCGGCCGGCCGCCTGAGGACCACCTAAGGCCAGGGAGGTATAGGTGTCATGGACGAGATCGAAGCAAGAACCATCCGCAAGGTGATGTGGCGGTTGCTGCCGTTCCTCTTCGTCTGTTACTTCGTCGCCTACCTCGACCGGGTGAACGTCGGTTTTGCCAAGTTACAGATGAACGCTGCGCTCGACCTGTCGGAGGCGGCATACGGTCTGGGCGCGGGCCTGTTCTTCGTCTCCTACTTCTTGTTTGAAGTACCGTCCAACCTCGCGCTGGACAGGTTCGGCGCAAGGCTCTGGATTGCCCGCATTATGCTCAGCTGGGGCATTATCTCTGGCCTGTTCGCCTTTATCCCGGCGATCTCCGGGGCGACCGGGCTCTCGACAGAGTGGGTGTTCTACATCCTGCGTTTCCTGCTCGGCGTGGCCGAGGCAGGTTTCTTTCCCGGAATCATTTTCTACCTGACTCTGTGGTTCCCCTCGGTTTACCGTGCCCGGGTGGTCTCGCTGTTCATGCTGGCCATCCCCTTTTCATCAATCGTGGGCGGACCGGTTTCCGGGGCTCTGCTGAACATCTCTGGCGCCGGCCTCGATGGCTGGCAGTGGCTCTTCATTCTCGAAGCGTTGCCGTCGATCCTGATGGCCTTCGGTGTCATCTTTTACCTGACTGACAAGCCGGCCCTCGCGACGTGGCTTTCCACAGATGAAAGAGGCTGGCTGGAAACACGGTTGGAGGCCGAGCGGCAGCACAAGGTGGCAGTAGAGCACGTGGGCATTGTCAAGGCGCTCACCGACCCTCGCGTCCTCACCTGCGCGTTCGTCTACTTCTGTCTCAACGCAGCGAGCTATGGCGTGGCGTTCTTTCTGCCGACGATCATCAAGGACTTCGGCGTCAGCAACTTCCAGACCGGCCTGCTAGCCGCTGTACCGTTCTTGTTTGGCGCGGTCGGAATGGTCCTGCTCAGCCGCAACTCCGACCGAACGTTGAGGCGTCGGGAGCATGTTTGCTTCGCCATGCTTCTCGCCGCGGTCGGCTTGGCGGGGGCGGGCCTGGTATCCGCCCCAGCGCTGGTGCTCGGCTTGCTCTGCCTGAGCCAGATCGGCGTTTCCGCGACGCCTCCTCTGCTGTGGCCGATACCGAGCGCCTTCCTGACGGGCACTTCGGCTGCGGCGGGGATCGCCGCGATCAATTCGATAGGCAACCTGTCCGGGTTCGCCGGGCCATACATGATGGGCTACCTCAAAGACGCGACCGGCAACTTCACGGCCGGGCTGCTGGTCCTGGGCGGCTGCGCGCTTGTCGGCGGCATTGTGGCGCTCACTTTCAAGGTGGATCCGAAGATGGAGGTCGCGGGCACGACGAAGAGAGGATTGGCCAAGGCGCCAGCCCACTGAAGGAGCGGGCCGTTGTCAGAACCCTCGGGGAACTGCGATCCGGGGAACCCAACACGCGCCATCAAACTCGATTTCCGTCCAGATCAGGCCAAACCCATCGTCCACGCGCCCCAATTGTACAGGGTACGTCAAGAAAATATTAGAGGAAGCCGGCTAAGGGTCTTTCAAGAGGGGTTCACGGATCCCGGACTTCTCGGTGGATCGACAGAGCGGCGCGGGATCGAGGCTTTTTCCTCGCGGTCTTGATGCTCGACATGCGTGAGCAGCGATGCGTGGATGTGCCGACTCCATCGTCCCCGTCAGGTCAGGGGCCGGGGTGACAAATCAATCGAGCGAAGTTCGACGCTTGTGGATCGCGATCGCCATTGTCGCGGCCATCGACCTCGTATGGCTTCGCGTCGCCGGAATGGCGGTGGCTATCGATCCAACGCAGGCAGTTACGTTCTGCGCGGCCGTTCTGCTCTCCATCGTCTACACGAGGTTGAGGCCGGATCGGCGTATCGCCGAGCTGGCGACGGCCTGCGCTCAGGTCATTGCCTTTACGGCCGCTGGAGCGACGCTCAGTTATCTGACCGTCACTGCAAAGTTTCCGCTGGTCGATGCCCAGTTGTCCCGCCTCGACACCCTGCTCGGACTGAACTGGCTGGCATTCTTCGAATGGGTCGAGGCCAGACCAACGATCAAAGAGGTCCTCACAATCGCATATCACAGCTGCATGCCGCAGGTCGCTGTCTTGCTGCTGTGGCTGAGTGCGTGCGGGCGCTTCGAAAGGATACGCGAATTCGTCTGGCTGTTCGTGACATCGCTCCTCGTGATCATTCCAATTTCATGGATATTCCCGGCAGCGAGCGCGTGGGTCTACTTTGACGTCGTCGGGCGCGCCGACGCGTATCATCTGGCCGATTTCAACGCACTCCGTAACGGCGAGATGACGCGCATTTCATTGACGCAGGTGAATGGTCTGATCACATTTCCTTCGTTCCACGCTGCGCTGGCCATCATCCTGATCTACGCCAGCCGAGGCATGAAGGTGCTTTTCCCGGCATTCCTGGTCCTGAACTTGCTGATGCTGGCTGCAACACCAACCGTCGGCGGCCACTATTTCATCGATATCATCGCGGGCGCTTGTGTCGTCGCTTGCCTCGCATGCCTTCGCCAGCTTCGCTGGGGCACTTTGCTTGCGCGATGGAACACCACCCCATCCCACGCGGCCGGATAGCAATCCGCGCTCTGCAAGGGAGCCCGGAGCCGATCAGACGCTGGCATGCAGTGCGGAAGTCCCGCCTCGAACAATGATCGAACTTAGAGACCTACAGCGGTAAGCTGCGGATGCGAGCGCGACGCAGCTCCGAGCTGCAGAGCAGATGGTAAATGAATCCTTGCACCGCCTGACCTGAAGGACCGGTGCGGTTTACCCCAACTTAAATGCGATCATGCTCAGGTTCCGATGCGCTTTTGTGCGTGGTGGATCACCCCCGGGACTCCAATGTCGGTTTCCGTTATCAGCAGCGTTCCGGTCCGCGGCGTCGCGCGATGGCTTTTGCCGGTCGGCATCGGCGTCGGCGTGTACCTGTTCTTCCTGGGCGTCGGCGACATCATGCTGCGGGATTCGGATACGCTGTGGCAGATCAAGATCGGGCAGTGGATCCTCGAACACCGCGCGATGCCCTACACCGACATCTATTCGTTCACGCGCGCCGGCGAGGCATGGATCTCGAGCTCCTGGCTGTCGCAAGTCCTGTTCGCACTGGTCTACGAGCCATCGAACTGGTCGGGCGTGGTCATCCTGACATCGCTCGCGATCGGCGCGACGGCGGCGATCTTCGTTTACCTGCTCGAGCCCTATCTGGAGCCGGCACGCGCTTTCGTGCTCGTCACCCCCCTCCTCTTCATGTCGATGGGTCATTTTCTCGCGCGCCCGCACATGCTGGCGCTGCCCGTCATGGTTGCCTTCGTCGGCGGGCTGCTGGCGGCCGCAGATCGGCGTAGCGCGCCGTCCTGGCTATTGCTGCCCCTGATGGCGCTGTGGGCCAATCTTCACGGCGGCTTCGTCATGGGCCTCGCCCTGATCGGAGCCATCGGCCTCGATGCGATCGCGTCCTGCGATCGCAAGGACCGGATTGCACTGGCGGCGCGCTGGGCCGCGTTCGGCCTTGCCGCGCTCGCCGCAAGCTGCTGCACGCCCTATGGTTGGAACACGCTCCTGGCGTCGACCAAGATCCTCAGCCTCGGCAAGCTGCTCTCGCTGATCTGGGAGTGGATGCCGGCCGACTTCAGCTCGCTCGACCTGTTTGGCGCCAGCCTGCTCGGCTTGATCGCTATCGGCTATTACAGCGGGGTGGTGCTGTCATGGACCCGTATATTTCTGCTGCTCGGGCTGGTCTGGGCGGCACTCAACCACGTCAGAAACATCGAGGCTTTCGCGCTGTTGACGCCGCTCGTGCTGGCAAAGCCGTTCGCCGAACATTTCGGAGTGACGAGAGCGCTCGCGCTGAAGGGAAGCGAGGCGCGCCCCTCCTTTGCCCTGACCGCAATCGCGGCGCTGGCCATCGTCGCGGCCGGCTGGAGCATCACGCGGTCCTATGCCACGCCGAGCCGGTATGCGTTCATCGGCAATCAATCGCCAGCGGCCGCGGTCGACGTGCTCGAAAAGCGGCACGCGCAACGGATCTTCAGCACCGCTCCGATCGGCGGCTATCTGATCACCCGCAACATCAAGACCTTCATCGATGGCCGCGCGGAGCTTTATGGCGAGCAGTTCGTGCTCGACTATTTCGATGCCGTCGAGGGCAAGAACGTGGACACCCTGCTGCGCCTGCTCGAGACTTACCGGATCGACGCGACGCTGCTGAATACCACCGTTCCCGCCGCAAGAATCATGGACCACCTGCCGGGATGGAAGCGGCTCTATGCGGATGATGTTGCCGTGGTGCACGTCCGCGACGACGCGCCGACGCAGCTGCCTTCCGCATCACGGTGAGCCCAAACAAGGCCGCTAGCTGTCGCGGGCCTTCGCCGACGCAAAGCTTACCCCAAGTCATCCTTCGGCTGCAGCGGCCCCTCGGGTCGCTTTTGCAGCGGGATGTCTGAGGCTCATCACAGCTCGCCTGCCAAAGCGCACGTCCCGAACCATGCACCTCGGCCGATTGTCCGGCTGCAGGCGCCGCGCACGAAAAAGAGCCCCGCCAGGGACGGGGCCCTTCGTTATGCCAGTGGTCGTCCGGCCTTACTTGAGGCTGGGCGAGATCGAGCTGAACTTGGTGTTCAGCGTGCTGCCGAGGTTGTTGACGACAGTGATGATCGCCAGCGCGATGCCGGCGGCGATCAGGCCGTATTCGATGGCGGTGGCGCCGGATTCATCCTTGAGGAAACGCGCAACGAGGTTCTTCATAGAGTGCTCCAAATGAGTACACGAGGCTACAACTGATCTGGTCTTTTCGGCTTCCCAGCGCCGCCCGACCGTGGAACTGAACCTAGAGGCAAAGAATTTCGCCGCAGTTAATTCGACTGCGTAAACACCGAGCGGATTGCGTGTATTCGTCCATGGTAAATCGAATTCCAAAACGATCCGTTAAATTGTCGGGATATGAAGCCGGCTGAAGCGGCCGATTTACCCGAAGTTATGACCGGGCGTGGTCCAATGCCGCCCGCTCGGGCCGACAAGAACGACAGGACGACGAGGCGGCATGTCCCTTTCCTTTGCCAACAGCATCGCGGTGCAGGGCCGTGCGCGCGCCCTGGTGCCGCTGTGCGTCGGGGCCGGCGCCTATCTGTTCTTCTTTTTTCTCGGCGACACGCTGCTTTCCGATTCCGACTCGTTCTGGCAGATCAAGATCGGGCGATGGATCCTCGACCACGGCTCCATGCCAACCGCCGACTTCTATTCCTTCACGCGGGCGGGCGCGCCGTGGATCTCGACCTCGTGGCTGTCGCAGGTCGCATTCGCCTTCTCCCATGCGCAATGGGGCTGGGCGGGTCCCGTCATCCTCACCGCGGCCGCGATCGCGCTCGCGCTCGCGCTCCTCGTCCAGCTGCTCGAGGCGCATATCGAGGCACCGCGCGCAGTGTTGTTCGCGATGCTGGCGCTGCTGCTGTCGATCCACCACGTGCTGGCGCGCCCGCATATTCTGGCGCTGCCGGTGATGGTGGCGTGGGTCGGCCTGCTGATGGCGGCGGCGGACCGCAGGAGTGCGCCGTCCTGGACCTGGCTGCCGCTAATGGCGCTGTGGGCGAACCTGCATGGCGGCTTCGTGCTCGGGCTCGCGCTGATCGGTCCGATCTCGCTCGAGGCGGTCGAGCATGCCGAGAAGGGACGCCGGCTCGCGCTGTTCATGCGCTGGGTGTTGTTCGGAATCGGCGCGCTGGTCGCGAGCTGCTGCACGCCCTATGGCTGGCGAACGCTGCAGGGTGCGTCCAACATCCTCAGCCTCGGCGAGGTGCTGACGCTGATCTTCGAATGGATGCCGGCAAACTTCGCAACGTTCACTCCGTTCGAAGGCGCCCTGCTGGCGCTGATCGCATTCGGCTATTATCGCGGTCTGGTGCTGTCGGCGCCCCGGATCTTCCTGATCCTGTTCCTGACCTGGAGCGCGCTGACCCATGTCAGGAGCATCGACGCCTTTGCCTTTTTGCTGCCGCTGGTGCTGGCAAAGCCGCTCGCCGAAATGTTCCCACGGCCCAAGCCCGACGCGGCCGGTGCCGACAGCTGGCCGGGCCGCTACATGACAGCGCTCGGCGCGCTGGCAATCGTCGCGGCCAGCTGGACCTCGACCTCGCTCTATTTGGGCCACCACCGCTTCACCTTCACGATGACGCAGACGCCGGTTGCAGCGGTGGACCTGCTCGAGCAGCGCAAGGCGCAGCGCATCTTCAACGCCTATCAATTCGGCGGCTATCTGATCTCGCGCGATATCCCCGTCTTCATCGACGGCCGCGCCGAGCTCTATGGCGAGAAGTTCGTGATGGATTTCTTCAAGGCGACCGAGGGCAAGAAGCCCGAGCTGCTGCCGCGCCTGCTCGACGAGCACAAGATCGACGCGACGCTCCTGGTCGCTGATGCGCCGGGCCCGCAGATCCTCGACCAGCTCAAGGGCTGGAAGCGGATCTATGCCGACGACATCGCGGTGGTCCATGTCCGCGACACCGCGACCGCGGCGCCTTCGAAGTGAGGACCTGCTCGAGGGCGCCCACTTGGACGTGTCGCGACGACGGAGGTGCACTCACCTGAGCGCGCGCTTCGTCCTTCGAGACGACCGCTTCGCGGTCTCCTCAGGGTGAGGCTAAGCAGCATCAGTATTCGTTGAAACCAGCGCAACACACTCGATCCTCATCCTGAGGCCCGCCACCGGCGGGCGTCTCGAAGGATGGCTACAGGCGAACTCGCTCCCATATGGTTTCTTTCAGCAAGCCGACCCTGACAGATCCGGCGCCCCCCGATCCGGACCGAGCCGCGGCGATGTTCTTGTTCGCGGTGCTGGCGGCTGTCTCGCTTCTTCCGGTGCTGCTGACCCCTATCCCGGCGATGGTCGATTATCCCAATCACCTCGCCCGCATGTATATTCTCAGCCAGAACGGCACCCCCAATGCCAATCCGCATTACGAGGTGACCTGGGCGTTCTATCCCAACCTCGGCATGGACCTTCTGGTGCCGCAGCTGGCGCGGCTGATGAGCGTCGAGAGCGCCACGCGGTTGTTTCTCCTGCTGAGCCAGTTGCTGATCGTCACCGGCGCGCTTCTGCTCGAATGGGTCCGGAAGGGGCGCGTCCGTCTCGCCGGCTTCGCTGCGCTCGCTTTCCTCTATTGCCTGCCGTTCAGCTGGGGGTTCGTGAATTTCGAGTTCGGGCTCGGCCTCGCGCTCTGGGGCATCGC
>NZ_JAEMSD010000111.1:0-13744 GCF_016462955.1 Bradyrhizobium sp.
ATCCCGGTCTGGCCGATCAAGGCAGCCAGCAGCCCAAATACGTTCAAAGCCGCGAACAAGGCCGGCCAGCGCCAGATCAGCCGAGGCGAACGAGTGCCCGTCATTCAGCCGCTCCCGGCAACGGCATGGCGACTGCGGAATGCCGCTGCGCTCTCGCGGCACGCGACCGTGACAGCCAGAGATACAGCCCGCTACCAAGCACGACGATGGTCACGAGGTCGAGCAGCACCCAGATGATCTTCAGCGGCATGCCGCCGTAATCGCCGAAATGCAGCGGGCGAGACAGCTCCAGCGCGCGCAGATACCAGGGCATAGCCACTGCCGACACCAGCGCGCCGCTCCTGGCATCGACCAGCACCGGGCTGAACAGACGCGAGGTCAAGGGCTCCCTCCCCTTGGTCCAGACCACGTAATGGAAGGGCGATCCGAAGGGCGCGCCCGGATAAACCACGCTGGTCGCGATCATCTCGGGGAATGCCGCTTTTACCGCGTCAAAGGCTGCCTGAGGCGACGAGAGTTCGGAAGTCTCCGGCACCGGCTTGCCTTGCATCGGCGCCAACAGCGCGCGCACATCGGTTTGCTGCCACAGCGCGAACAGCGGGGTCGAGAGTTCGTTGATCACGCCGGTCGCGCCGACCACCAGGGCCCAGCCGAGCGTCACGACGCCGAGCAGATTGTGCAGGTCGAGCCATCTCAGCCGCGGCGATCGGGCCGCCCGCACGATGCCGAAATCGAGCTTGCGCATGAATGGCCCGTAGATGGCGATACCGGAGACGATCGCCGCGACGAACAGCAGAGCCATCCCGCCGAGAAACAGCTCACCCGGCAGTCCCGCGAACAGGTCGCGATGCAGCGTGAGCATCAGTTGCAGGAAGGTCAGCCCGTCCGCACCGAACGGCTTCGTCTGCTTCAGTACGTCACCGGTATGGGCATCGAACCGGATCGAGTACAGCGCTTTGCGGTTGGTGTTGTACGCCGCCCACGAACTCGCCATGTAGACCATGATCTTGGGCTCGTCGTCATCGACGAATACCGAGATGATGGTCTCGCCGGGATACAGCTTCCGGCTGACCTCGACGATCCGGTCGAGACTGACATTGGGCGTGCCCTCCGGCACCTGTGCGTAGGGCAAGGCGTCGTCGAGCAGGCCCTCGATCTCGTCCCTCAGCACCAGCGGCAGGCCGGTGATGCAGATCAGGAGCAGGAACAGCGTGCAAATCAGGCTCGACCATTTATGCACGAAGAGCCAGCGCCGTAGCGCCGGCTTCCGTTCATAGACACGTTCTCTGGAAATCGCCTGGTCGCTCATCGCGAGCCCCTACCAGCGGTACCGCAACGTCGCGATGACGTTGCGGCGGAGACCATAGTAACAGCCGACGTCCTGGCAATAGGTCACATAGGTCTTGTCGAACAGATTGGTCGCGTTGACCTGCGCCGAATAGCCTTTGAACATCGGCCCCAGGGCCGAGAAGTCGTAATGGATCGCCGCATCGAACAGCGTCACGGCCGGGACATAGAAGGTGTTGGCCGTGTTGCCGGGAAGTTCGCCGATATAGCGGACGCCGCCGGAGAGGCCGAACCCGTCCAGCGGACCGCCGCGGAACGTATAGTCCGCCCAAGCCGAGGCGGAGTTCATGGGAAAGCCGACCGGATGCTTGCCGAACTGCGTGGCGGTATTGGTCTTTGTCACGACGTTGTCGAGATAGGTGTACGAGGCCAGCACCGTGAGCTCGCGACTGATCTCGGTCTTGGCCTCGAACTCGACGCCGCGCGATCGAACCTCGCCGGTCTGGACGCGCGAGCCGACCGGATGGGTCGGATCGGTATCCGGCGTCAACACGTTCTGCTGGACCAGATTGAACGCCGCAATCGTGTACAGCGATTTTTCGTTGGGCTGATACTTGATGCCGGCCTCCTCCTGCTGACCGGTCGTCGGCACGAAGGGACGGTTGAGAGCATCGGTTCCGGCGGTCGGCTGAAACGATTCCGTGTACTGGACATAAGGCGCAACGCCGTTGTCGAATTTGTACAGCAGCGCAGCACGTTTGGTGACCGCTGTGTCGGATTTTGATGCGATCGTGGTGACATTCGATGCGAGCGACGTGCTCTCGGTGCGGGACTGGGCGAGATCATGACGGATGCCAAGGAGCGCCACCCAGCGATCGTACTTGATCTGGTCCTGGATATACTCGCCGAGCTGCTCGATCCGCTGGCGATTTCTGGTCGTGAATGGCACCGGTCCGAACGGCGTACCATAGACCGGATCGAAGGCGTTGATCGACGGCACGGAAGCAAGCAGGCCGTTGAGGGTCTTGTCGACGCCGTTCCGGTAATCGACGCCGGCGAGCACGGTGTGCTCGATCGGGCCGGCGAAGAATTTCGCCTCGACTTGATTGTCGACGGCGATGGAGTGGATAGTTTCCTGGGTGGTGTAGGCGCCCCGGGTCATATTGGTGGGATCGGTGCCGGAGTTGGGGGACACCACAGCGAAATCGGTGCTGAGATCGGTGTAGCGCAGGTTCTGCCGCACCTTCACATTGTTGTTGAAGCTGTGATCGAACAGATAGCCGACGGAGCCGTAGGTGCGATCCGTCTTGTCGAAGACCGGCTCGCCCGAATAGAAGCTGGTCGGGATGAAGCTGCCTTTGTAGGGCGTGATGGTGCCGATTCCGCGCGGCAGCAGCTGATTGTAGAACCCGGCCTTGGGATCGCGCTGATAGGTGCCGAGCACCGTCAGCGTGGTATTGTTGTCCGGACGCCAGGTCAGTGACGGCGCGATGGAAATGCGCTGGTAATCGCCATAATCGACCTGGCTGCCGACGTCGAAACCGGACGCCGTGAAGCGGTAGAGAAACTCCTTGTTCTTGTCGATCGGCCCGGACAGGTCGATGCCGGCTTGGGCGCGGCCATAGCTGCCGGTCGAGACGAACATCTCGTGATAAGGCTCTAGCGTCGGGCGCTTCGAGACCATGTCGACGAGACCTCCCGGCGACGACTGGCCGTACAGGATGGAGGCTGGGCCGTGCAGGACTTCGACTCGCTCGAGATTGAATGGCTCGACGAGGGAGTAGGCGAAGATGCCGAAATTGAGCAGCCGCAGTGAATCCAGATACTGGTCGGCGAGAAATCCGCGGACGTAGACTGCATCGGTGCGACCGTCGGCGCCGGCGAGCTCGCCGCGCGTACCCGGCGTATAGCGCACCGCCTGCGTGATGCTCTGCGCGCCTTGAGCCTGGATCTGATCCTGAGTAACGACCGAGATCGCTGCCGGTGTCTCGATCAGCGGCGTGTCGGTCTTGGTGCCGGTTGCGCTCCGCGTCGCGACCACGCCGTCGACGTGACCGAAGGCCGATTCCTTGCGATTCGTGCTGGCGCCGGTCCCGGCTGCAGCGGCGGCGCGGGCGGCTGTGTTCGCGCGCAAGGCGGCTCGCGTGCGGGCCGCGCTGCGGTTGCGCGAGGACGACGTATTCGCTCGCTTCGGCGATGCGCTGCTCTGGACGATCACCGGAGTGAGCTCGGTGCCCGCCCCGCCGGTCGATCCCGCCGCCGCTGATTGGGCTGCCGCCCCTCCCGTAACAACAATCAAACCGATCAAGCTGACGGCCCCCATGAGCCGCCAACGCCCCACTTCCAAAACGCCCACTGCAAACTTCCCCCAGGTTCAGACTGCGAATGGATGCAGCCGGAACAACGAGTTACCGCAGCAGTTCAATGCGGGGTGATGGAAGCCTTCAACATTACAGGTTTTCTATTTCCAGACTGGGAAGGCGCTGCACCCCGGAACCGAATGGTGCAACGCTGGGCGTGGCCGGCGGCCGCAGCCAGGTTCATTGCTTTTGCAGAAGCCACGGCCGGGCCGGTCGGATGAAGACGTGGAGACGGCTCGGATGCCCTGCGCAATTCTGCATCATTGGGCTCGATTGCCCTGCCACTCACGCAAACGCTACTCGGATGGGCAGTCGGTTGCCGCTAAAAGCATCATCCTGATTCCCAAAGCTATTTTACTCAATGAAACCGTCCGTCAAGGCGAACCTCGCCGCATTCCAGCACGACGCCAGGCTCTATCTGACCCTCGGCATCGCCAATTGGTCTATATTCGTCGACCATATTCCAAACAACGTCGTCAACCTGCTGACACAGCGCAACTTCGGCTTCAGTGGCGCGGCGGACCTGTTTGTGTTCGTGGTGGGCTACGGCGTTGCCATCATCCATGGCAGGATGGCGCTGGAACGCGGTTACGTCGTCGCGGCGACGCGGATCTTTCGCCGCGTCTGGCGGCTCTACGCCGCCTATGTCGTGCTGTTCGTGATCTATATCGACTTCATCGCCTATGTCGCCTCGCAGTCGAGGGCGCCGGAGATCATCCACCAATACAATATCTCCGGGATTCTGGATCATCCGCTCCGCATCCTGATCCGCGGCCTCGTGCTCCAGGAAGAGCCGCTGAACCTCGACCTGCTGCAGCTGATGATTCCGCTGATGGCCTTCTTCCCCTTGGCGCTGTGGGGCCTGTTGCGACGGCCGAACGTGACGCTTGCCGCGTCCATTGTGCTCTATCTTGCCGCTCGCTGGTTCGACTGGAGCTTTTGGGTTTCTCCGGACCAGGAATGGACCTTCAATCCGCTCTGCTGGCAGATGCTGATGGTGCTGGGCGGCTGGTTCGCCGTCACCGGTGCGTCCGGGCGGGCGCTACGCGATCTCCCCTGGCTGCGGATACTCGCCGGTAGCTATCTGGTCTTCGCGCTGGCGGTCACCCTGTTGCGCCGTTCGCCGGAATTGTCCGCCTATCTGCCGGACCTTCTCCTCACCACCATCGCGCCGACCGACAAGGAGGACCTCGCGCCTTATCGCGCGGTTCACTTCCTCGCGCTCGCCCTCCTCGCGACCCATCTTGTCCCCGCCGACCACCCGGGGCTGCGGTTGAAACCGCTTCAGGCGGTCACCCGATGCGGTGAGGAATGGCTCGCCGTGTTCTGTGTCGGCGTGTTCCTGTCCTTCGCGGGCCATCTCATCCTGATCACCGGACCCAACCTGTTCGTGATGCAGATCGTGGTGAGCATCATCGGCTTCGCCGCGATGACCGCGGTCGCCTACTACGTCGCCTGGTCGAAGCGGCAGGACCTGCCTGCCGCCCTGCGGCAGCAGGCCTAGATCCGATTCTGCTAGGCCGAAGGCCGGGGCTGCGCTATGCCGGAAATTCTGCGTGAGGAGACCGGCGTGGCGATGGAGAAAGGCGGGGGTGATGAGGCTGACAACGCGCCCCGGCGCGGCCGGCCGAGGTCAATCGAGACCACCAACGCCATTCTCGAAAGCGCCTATGCGCTGATGGCGTCCACCGGCCTTGCCGCCACCACCATCGACGCCATCGCGCGGCATTCCGGCGTCTCCAAGATGACGGTCTACAAATGGTGGCCGTCCCGCGAAGCGCTCTTGATCGACGCCTTTCTTCACCATGCCGCGCAGATGCTGCCGCTGCCGCCGGCGAGCTCCGGCAACCCCGCGGCGCGCGCGCGCCGCCACGCGGCCGCCTATGCCGAGGCCCTCCAGGGCGAGTTCGGCAAGGTCCAGCTCGCCGTCGTATCCGAATGCATCTCCAAGACCGGCTCGGCGGAGCTGTTCTATGCGCGCTATCTGCAATTCCGCCGCGACGCGCTGGTCGGGATGATCGCCGCCGGTCAGAAGGACGGCAGCATACTGGCCGAGGGGCCTCCCGAGGATCTCTACGACGCGATCTACGGCAGCCTGTTCTATCGCTACGTCTTCGGCATCGCGCCGGTCACGCCGGCTTACGCGCGCAGCCTCGTCGATCTCGTGCTGCGGCCCAAGGGCTAGCTGCGCGAGGGCCTGACCGGCGCCGAGATCTTGTCGGTGCGGTCACGCTCGGTCATGTCGACCACCGTCTCCATCGGCGCGGTCAGTTCATAGACGTAGGAGACGTCGGTGAAGAAGCGCTTGGCAGTCCCGCCTAACGCCTCGGGCGCGACGCGATCGAGAAGGATCAGGCCGAAATCGGAATCCGGCCGGCGCGTCGCCTCGCTGGTGTTGAACTCCTCCCAGCGGAAGTGGAAAACCTCGGCGCCCTGCTCGCCAGTCACCGTCCAGTTGGCGGTGATGTGCGGATGCTTTCCCACCAGCGACAGTCCCTCGTCGGAATGCGAAGCGAGCTCGAAGAACAGCAGCGAGAGGCTCTGCGCCGCGCGTGCGCTGACGGCGATGTCGGGACCGGTGACGGCGATGCGGTCGGCGTGCGGGATGGCCCGCGCCTCGAACAGGCCCTTCAACTTGACGCCCTGCCACTGGCTCTCGCTGAGCAGCGAAACCACGTTGGACATGGCGTGGATGCGCCCGATCAGGAGCTCGCGTGCGACGTCGATGTCAGAACCGTGGCGCAACGTGCGCGTCACGATCGACTGGATCACCGCCAGGATGTTCTTGACGCGGTGGTTGAGCTCGTCGATGACCGCGGTCAGCCGGCGCTCGAACCCGATCCTGACCTGGATCTCGCGGCTGAGCCGCAGATTGTTGTAGGCGACATAGCCGAACAAGCCGCACACCATTGCCGTGATCGCAAAGCCGATCGCCGCCACGATGATCGCGGTCTGCTCGGCGCGGCGTACCGAATTGGACTTGGCGTAATAGGCGAGCTGCCAATCGCGTCCCCCGAAGCTGACCGTACGCGTGGCCGACGGCGCCGGCCCCTCCGCGGCCACCCTGCGGGTGGAAACCACGCCCTCCTGGTTGGCGATCAGTTCGCCGCCCTCCTTGCGCGGATCCCTGAGCGCGACCGCGAACAACGACATGTCGTCATTGGTCAGCATCAGCGTGGCAAGCTCGTAGGAAAATGTGACGAACCCGGCCGGCTCCACAGCTCCCTCGGGAACGACGGGCGCAGCCACGATGATGCCGACCGTGCCTTTGTCGTGGATCAACGGCACCGGATCCGAGGCGACAGTCCTCTTCTCCGCGCGTGCCCGCGACAGCATGGCGCTGCGGACTGGATCCTGATCGTAGCTGCGGCCGGGCAGCGCCTTGGTCTCGTTGCTGCGGGGCTCGAGATCCAGCAGCACGTCGATCGGCCGGGTGACATCGGCAGGATTGATCGGCTTGTCGTCGTAGCCTCGAATTTGTGGATTGGGGAAGCCGGCGGCGGCGATGGCGGCCTGCGCGGCGGCAATCTCGTTCGGCTGGAGCCGGGCCACCCAGCCGGCCACGACGAAATCGGTCTTGAACGCGTAGATCGCCGAGCGCAGCGGCTCCAGCATGTTGGGCTTGATCACGGATGGCGCGCGGAACAGGCCTGAGGCGACACGCGCGAGCAGCTCCCGCTCGGTGAGGCGGTCCTGCACGAGGCTCGCATGAACGTCGATCGCACGCGCGAGCGCGATCCGGTCCAGCGCCAGCTCCTGGTCATGGACGCGATAGGCCGCGAGCCCCGAGAGCAAGGCTCCGAGCAGAGCGATGAAGCCGATGATGAAACCCAGCCTGACCACGCGACTACTCAGGCGAAAGCAGGAGGTCGGCAATGAACACGGAGCATATGAATGCCGCTCGAACGGCCTCGGGCCGAAGCAGGGTCAACGCAAACCCCAGTGGCGGAGATAATGAAGGAGGAGGCATCAGTACGCAACTTGGGTCGCCTGAAAAGCTTAATCCGCCCGGCCGATTGTCTGGCCGGGAAGAATTGGCCCCCGGGCACCGGAGGTAATTAATCGCCGTGTCCGAAATTTGTTCCGCGGCTGCGTCACTATTCGGGCGTTAACGGATGAAAAAACACCTGCGCCGGCGGCCGCGTCCGGTCAACCCGCCCGTTTCAGACCGCCCTTGGTCTCGATGAAGCCAACGATGCGGTCGAGGCCCTCACTTTTCTTCAGGTTCGTCATGACGAAGGGGCGCTCGCCGCGCATGCGCCTGGCGTCCGTTTCCATCTTCTCGAGGGAGGCGCCGACATGAGGCGCGAGGTCAGTCTTGTTGATGACGAGCAGATCGGACCGGGTGATGCCGGGACCACCCTTGGAGGGGATCTTGTCGCCGGCCGCCACGTCGATCACATAGATGGTGAGGTCGGCCAGCTCCGGAGAGAAAGTGGCGGCGAGATTGTCGCCGCCGGACTCGATGAGGACGAGATCCAGCCCGGGAAACTTGGCGCGCATGTCCGCAACCGCAGCGAGATTCATCGAGGCATCCTCGCGAATCGCGGTGTGCGGGCACCCGCCAGTCTCGACGCCGGCGATGCGGTCCGGCGTCAGCGAGCCAGAGCGCACCAGGAACTCGGCATCCCATTTGGTGTAGATATCGTTGGTGATCGCCGCGATGTCGTAGCGCTCGCGCATGGTCTTGCAGAGCAGATCCATCAGCGCGGTCTTGCCCGATCCGACCGGGCCGCCGACGCCGACACGCAGAGGGCCGTGGGATTTCGACATGTCACGCGCTCTTTCTCGATGGGTTGACGGCCGCACCGCTCACGAGCGGAACAGCCGCGTATATTGCGTCTCGTGCCGCAAGCTGGCGAGATCGGCGCGGAAAGTCGCGCCGCCGAGATCGTCCAATGCCGCACTCAGGGCGCGATGGGCGGTTGCGGCCACGGCGGTTTCCAGCTGCACCAGCGCACGCTGGCTATCGGTCTGGCCGAGCGGAATGAGCCGGCTGGCCGCAGAAATCCAATTCGAGACCAGCGCATGCAGGAAGGCGTGCAGCGTCGGCGCCAGCGGCACGCCATGCATCGCGGCGACGACACCGACCGCCACCGGATAGACCAGTGGATTGCGGCATGCGGCAACCATCGCATCCAACCCGTCGGCATCCCACGCGGCCCGGGCGATCTCGATGAAGGCGCGGCCTTGCGACGTCGTTTCCAGCTGTCGCTCGCGCGACGGCACGAAGGCGGCGGCAAGCTCGGCGAGTTCGCTCAAAGCGGCAGGCTCGTCCGCTTCCGCGGCACGATAGGCATGGACCAAAAACGTCGCGTCACAAAAGCCGGAGCCGTCGCCGAGCATCGCATCGAGCCAATCCGTCAGCGAGGCAACGTCGGTGACGTCTCCCGCCTCGACGGCCCATTCGATGCCGCTGGAATAGGAGAAGCCGCCGACCGGGAACGCCGGCGACAGCCAGGTCATCAGCCGGTACAGCGCCGCGGCCTCGCCCTCGGCGAGAGTCCCGGCGCCGACCGGCTCATTTGTGGTCATGAGCATGCTTGTGGCCGTGGTGATGGTCGGGATGGTCACAGTGCTCGTCGTCGTGATGATGGTGTTCATGGCCGTGGTCGTGACCATGATCGTGGTGGCCATAATCGTGGTGATGAGGACCATGGTCGTGATGCCCGTGATCATCGTGCCCATGCGCGTGGCCGGCATCGGCGTAAGCCCCGCCCTCGGGATCGAACGGCGCCTCGATCTCGATCACGCGAGCACCGAGGCCCTTCACCATGGCCTCGATCACGTGGTCGCGGCGGATGCGCAAGGCCTTGGCCAGGATCTGCGTCGGCAGATGACGGTTGCCGAGATGCCAGCCGACGCGAACAAGGTGATGCGGATCGCGACCGCGGATCTCGAGCAGCGGCTCGGCAGCCGCGACCACTTCGATCAGCCTTCCGTCCTCCAGCACCAGCGCGTCGCCGCCGCGTAGCGCGACGGCCTGCTCCAGGTCGAGCAGGAATTCGAGCCCGCGGGTGCCCGTCATCGCCATGCGGCGGCGATGACGGTCGTCGAAATCGAGCACGACCGTATCCGCCGGCGCTTCCGTGAAGCGATGCTGTCCCTTGACCTGCGTCGCGCGGATCATGCGTTGACCTCTTTACCGTGTCTCGACCTTCTCGGGCGTGATCACCTCGATCTTAGGTGGTGCCGTGAAGCATTTGACTGCGACGCGACCGAACGTCTTCATGTGCTCCATCCCCCGGTGCGGCACCAAAGCCTCGGCATTCTCCCACTGCTCGACGAACACCATCTTGCTGGGATCGGTGACGCTCTCGTGCAGATCATAGGCGATGTTGCCGGGCTCCTTGCGGGTTTCCTTGATGCAGGCGGCGGCCGCTGCAATGAATTCCGCGCGCGTTTCGGGCTTGATGGTCAGGGTAGCAACGACGTAGATCACGAGAAATCCTCCCGGCTTTTCTTCTCAGGGTTACGATACCGGGCGGGACATTAGACCAGGCGGGACCGAACGCAAGATCGCAAAAGCTGCCCCGGACACCGCCGGGGACATGCGTTGAGGCGCTATTTCAGTACATGAAATATCGCTGCGCCATCGGCAACACCTCCGCAGGCGCGCAAGTGAGCAGCTCGCCGTCGGCGCGCACCTCATAGGTCTCCGGATCGACCTCGATATTGGGCGTGGCGTCGTTGTGGATCATGCTCTTCTTGGAGATCTTGCCCCGGGTATTCTGGACGGCATAGAGCTTCTTCTCGATGCCGAGCTTGCGCGCCAGCCCGCCGGTCACGGCGGCCTTCGAAGTGAAGACCACAGATGATGCCGTGCGCGCCTTGCCGAAGGCGCCGAACATCGGCTGGTAGTGCACCGGCTGCGGCGTCGGGATCGAGGCGTTGGGATCGCCCATGGGCGCGGCGACGATCGTGCCGCCCTTGACGATGCAGTCGGGCTTGACGCCGAAAAAGGCCGGCGACCACAGCACGAGGTCGGCGAGCTTGCCCTTCTCCACCGAGCCGATCAGCTTCGACACGCCATGCGCGATCGCGGGGTTGATGGTGTACTTGGCAATATAGCGCTTGACGCGGAAATTGTCGTTGTCCCTGCCCTTGTCCTGCGGCAAGGACCCCCGTTGCTTCTTCATCTTGTCGGCAGTCTGCCAGGTCCGGATGATGACTTCGCCGAGACGGCCCATCGCCTGGGAATCCGAGGACATCATCGAAAGCGCGCCGAGATCGTGCAGGATGTCCTCGGCGGCGATGGTCTCCTTGCGGATGCGGCTTTCGGCGAAGGCCAGATCTTCCGCAATCGAAGGGTCGAGGTGGTGGCAGACCATGAGCATGTCCAGATGCTCGTCGATGGTGTTGCGGGTGAAGGGTCGCGTCGGGTTGGTCGAGGACGGCAGCACGTTCTTGAGGCCCGCGACCTTGATGATATCGGGGGCATGGCCACCACCCGCGCCTTCGGTGTGGAAGGCGTGGATGGTGCGGCCCGTGAAGGCCTTGATGGTGTCCTCGACGAAGCCGGACTCGTTCAGCGTGTCGGTGTGGATCATCACCTGGATGTCGTGGTCGTCGGCGACCGACAGGCAATTGTCGATCGCGGCCGGCGTCGTGCCCCAATCCTCGTGCAATTTCAGCGCGCAGGCGCCGGCCCTGATCATCTCGACCAGCGCGGCGGGGCGCGAGGCGTTGCCCTTGCCGGAAATGCCGAGATTGACCGGGAAGGCGTCGAAGGACTGGATCATCCGCGCGATGTGCCAGGGACCGGGCGTGCAGGTGGTGGCGAAGGTGCCATGCGAGGGGCCGGTGCCGCCGCCCAGCATCGAGGTGACGCCGCTCATCAGCGCGTGCTCGATCTGCTGCGGGCAGATGAAATGGATATGGCTGTCGAAGCCGCCGGCGGTCAGGATCTTGCCTTCGCCCGCGATCACGTCGGTGCCGGGGCCGATCACGATGGTGACGCCGGGCTGGATGTCGGGATTGCCGGCCTTGCCGATGCCTGCGATCATGCCGTCCTTGATGGCGACGTCGGCCTTCACGATACCCCAATGATCGACGATCAGCGCATTGGTGATGACGGTGTCGGCCGCGCCCTGCTTATTGGTGACCTGCGACTGCCCCATGCCGTCGCGGATCACCTTGCCGCCGCCGAACTTCACCTCCTCGCCATAGGTGGTGAAGTCCTTCTCGACCTCGATGATGAGGTCGGTGTCGGCCAGCCGCACCCTGTCGCCGGTGGTGGGGCCGAACATGTCGGCGTAGACGGAACGCTTCATCTTGACGGACATCACAAGCCCCGTTTGCGATTGAATGTCTGGTTGGTCACAGCAAGGCCCTTGCTGCTTTCACGGTATCGTCGAATTTTGTATCGAGCCATGGATTGCCGCCGCGGCAAGAGGCGATGCGTTCCGAGAATTTCTCCACCAGCTCTTCGCGCGTGGTGTCGGTATCCTCGATGGTGTCATGCAGCCAGCCGGCCGCAACCGGTTCGGCATCGACGCCATCGATCGCCGTTGCCAACGGGTTCGCGACCTCGGCCAGATGATTGATATAAGGCTCCTTGCCGCGCCCCTTGCGCGCCATGCCGCTATGCCGACACGCAGCCAACTCGGCAGCTTCGGAAATGAGACAGACGGGCGGCCGCATGCCTCACAGTTTCCCCATCACGTCACCGCGGAAGCCGTAGATCGTCTTCTTTCCCGCCATGGCGACGAGCTGCACGTCGCGGGTCTGGCCGGGCTCGAAGCGGACGGCGGTGCCGGCGGCAATGTCGAGGCGCATGCCGCGGGCCTTCTTGCGGTCGAACTTCAGCGCGGGATTGGTCTCGAAGAAATGGTAGTGCGAGCCGACCTGGATCGGGCGGTCGCCGGTGTTGGCCACCGTCAGCGTCACGCGCATGCGGCCGGCATTCAGCTCGATCTCGCCGTCCTGGATGAAGAGTTCGCCGGGAATCATGTGCTACCTCGTCTTGCTCTGCTGCGTCATGGCCGGGCTTGTCCCGGCCATCCACTTGGCGTCACCTGGTTCGAAGGTCGTGGATGCCCGGGACAAGCCCGGGCATGACGGTGTTGATATAGCGCCGTGTCTCACCTGATCGGCTCGTGCACGGTGACGAGCTTGGTCCCGTCAGGAAAGGTCGCCTCGACCTGGATGTCGTGGATCATCTCGGGAATTCCGGGCATCACCTGGTCGCGGGTCAGGACCTGCGCGCCGGCTTGCATCAGCTCGGCGACGGTGCGGCCATCGCGTGCGCCTTCGAGGATGAAGTCGGAGATGATCGCGATCGCCTCGGGATGGTTGAGCTTGACGCCGCGGTCCAGCCGGCGGCGCGCCACGATCGCCGCCATCGAGATCAGAAGCTTGTCCTTTTCGCGGGGAGACAGGTTCATGAAGAATCTCTTCCGTTCAACACGTCAATTCCGTCATCAATTCAGCCAGAGCCGCGGCAGTGCCGCGCCGGTGCGCGCCAGCACCCTCATCATGTCGGCGCGCAAGCCCGCTGCATCTTGGGCACAGAACCGCGCCATTGCAAAGCCATTCCAGGCGGATATCCCGACTTCCCCGGCGAACGAGTCCGAAGCCTCGCGAATGCGCTCGAGCAGGGTCTCGTCACCGGGCACGATCAGGGCCGTGCCGATCGCCGCGCCGCCTTTGGCGACTGCGGGCCGCGCGAGCTTGGCGCCGATGTCGCCGGTGAGCCTGACCGTCTCGGCGAACACCAGCCTGCCGCCACGCCGCAGCCGCCAGCGGTCGATGAACTCGCCCTGCTCCATCCGCTCGCCCATGGCGGTGCGGCCGAACACGACGATCTCGCAAAGCAGAAGAGAGGCGGCTTCGTCGAGCGCGATGTCGAAGCGACGGTGGACGCGGGCGCGATCGAACAGGATCGTCTCCTGCGGCAGCCAGGCGAGATGCGCGCCTGCATCGACCTTCAAGGATATGTTGAGCTGGGCCGCGGCCCCGGGGGCACGATAGACCTTTTCGGCGGCGGCGGTCGTCAACGTCAGTTGCGAGCCCTGGCCCGCCGTGATGTCGACGTCGAAACTATCCCCGCCGGCGACCCCGCCGGCCGTGTTGACGAATACGCCGGAGAGCCCCTT
>NZ_JAEMSD010000111.1:13754-15970 GCF_016462955.1 Bradyrhizobium sp.
GGACTCGAAAACCGCGGATGTGACCGAAACGTCGCTGCGCATCCGCCTCCCCAGCCGGTCGTCGCAGAATGAACCTAAAGCGCCATCTGGCGGCTGATCTCGCTCGCGTCGAGGCTGGCGCGATCGCAGGTGAACTTCACCGCCCCGCGGTCCATCACCGCGAAACTGTCGCCGAGTTCGCAGGCAAAGTCGAGATATTGTTCGACCAGCACGATGGCGATGTTGCCGAGGTTGCGCAGGTAGGAGATTGCGCGGCCGATGTCCTTGATGATCGAGGGCTGAATGCCCTCGGTCGGCTCGTCGAGCAGCAGCAGTTTCGGCCGCATCACCAGCGCCCGTCCGATCGCGAGCTGCTGCTGCTGGCCGCCGGAGAGGTCGCCGCCGCGCCGGCCGAGCATGGATTGCAAAACCGGAAACAGCGAGAAGACGTCGTCCGGAATGTGCCTGTCCTCGCGCTTGAGCGGACCGAAGCCGGTCTTGAGGTTCTCCTCGACCGTCAGCAGCGGAAAGATCTCGCGGCCCTGCGGCACGAAGCCGATCCCCTTGCGCGCTCGCTCGTACGGCTTGAGGCCGGTGATATCGCTGCCGTCGAACACGATTGCGCCCGAAGAGATCGGATATTGCCCGACCATCGCGCGCAGCAGCGAGGTCTTGCCGACGCCGTTGCGCCCGAGCACGCAAGTGACCTTGCCGGGCTCGGCCGAGATCGAGACGCCGCGCAGCGCCTGCGCCGCGCCGTAGAACAGATTGATGTCCTTGACCTCAAGCATCGTTCAGCGTCCCAAATACACTTCGATGACCCGTTCGTTGGACGAGACCTGGTCGATGGTCCCTTCCGCCAGCACGGTGCCTTCGTGCAGGCAGGTGACCTTGACGCCGAGCTCGCGCACGAAGGTCATGTCGTGCTCGACCACCATGACGGTGTGGGTCTTGTTGATTTCCTTCAGCAGCTCGGCGGTGAGGTGCGTCTCGACGTCGGTCATCCCCGCGACGGGCTCGTCGACGAGCAGCAGCTTGGGGTCCTGCGCCAGCAGCATGCCGATCTCCAGCCATTGCTTCTGGCCGTGGCTGAGGCTGCCGGCAAGGCGGTTGCGGGCCTCGGTGAGGCGGATCGTCTCCAGCACCTTGTCGATGCGCTCGGACTCCGCCTTGCTGCCGCGCCAGAACAGCGTGCCCCGGACCGAGTGATCGACATTGAGCGCGAGCAGCAGGTTGTCCTGCACGGTCTGGCTCTCGAACACGGTCGGCTTCTGGAACTTGCGGCCGATGCCGAGCTCGGCGATACGGGTCTCGTCGAGCCGCGTCAGATCGGTGACGCCGTCGAACAGAACCGTGCCTTCGTCAGGCTTGGTCTTGCCGGTGATGATGTCCATCATCGTGGTCTTGCCGGCGCCATTGGGACCGATGATGGCGCGCATCTCGCCGGGCGCGAGCGTCAGCGACAGATTGTTGATGGCATGGAAGCCGTCGAACGAGACGTGCACGCCGTCCAGGTAGAGCATCGCGGAAGTCGCGCGGGTGTCCATGACGTTCATGACCGCTTACTCCGCCATCTTGGGTTCGGTGACGCCGTCTTCGGCGGCGGCACTGGCTGTGGTCGCGGCGTTGCGCTTTTCCTTAGACTGATCCCACCAGGCATTGAAGGTGCCGACGATGCCCTTGGGCAGCAGCAGCGTCACCAGGATGAACAGCGCGCCCAGCATGAACAGCCAGTACGGCGCCAGCATGCCCGACGTGAAGAACGTCTTGGCGTAGTTGACGACGACGGCGCCGAGCGCGGCGCCGACCAGCGTGCCGCGGCCGCCGACAGCGACCCAGATAACCGCCTCGATCGAATTGCCCGGCGCGAACTCGCTCGGATTGATGATGCCGACCTGCGGCACGTAGAGCGCGCCCGCCACGCCGGCCATGCAGGCGGACACCGTGAACACGAACAGCTTGTAGGATTCGACGCGGTAGCCGAGGAAGCGCGTGCGCGATTCGGCATCGCGTACCGCGATCAGCACCTTGCCGAGCTTTGAGGAGACGATGGCGCGGCAGACGAGGAAACCGACGATCAAGGCAAGACAGCTCAGCGCGAACAGCGCGGCACGCGTACCCTCCGCCTGCACGTTGAAGCCGAGGATGTCCTTGAAGTCGGTCAGGCCGTTGTTGCCGCCGAAGCCGAAATCGTTGCGGAAGAAGGCGAGCAGCAGCGCATAGGTCATCGCCTGCGT
>NZ_JAEMSD010000112.1:0-12848 GCF_016462955.1 Bradyrhizobium sp.
TCGTACCGAACACGGATCGAGCTTACTACGGAGCGCCATGAATCCCGGATGTCTGAGGCGAACATATTAGAATCTTGGACGGCACCGCCACCCGGACGGATTCGGCTCCGCCAGGCATTAACCCTCTGCCTACCCATTTTTCTCATTGGAGAAGATCGCCTCGATATCCTGCCTGCCATCGAGCACTCGCATCTCAGCCCGGTCATCCTTCAAGCGGTAGAAGACGATTTGCGGAGCGGCGGCCAGCGAACGCAAGCCTGACCGGATTTCATCGCGTGCCCGCCCCGCGAAGGGGAAATCCTCGATGAGGGTGACGGCCTTCCCGATCGCGCGCAATATCTTGTCGGCGGTCCCGGTTCCTGCCGCGTCGGCGTAATAATCCCAAAGGCGATCGATATCCTCGACAGCTTCCGGTGACCAAATGACCGGAAGCCTATGCTCCACCATGCCGTGAGTTCTTTTCGCGAAGAAACTTTTCCATGTTCAGGGTCTCGCCCTTGCCTGCATCGAGCGAATGGATGCCCCGGTCGATTTCAGACCGAAGGGCGCCGAGCTTTTCGACATGCGAAAGCAATTTCCGGCCAATCTCTTCCTGATCGGCGGCCGGTAATCGGGAGATTTGCGCAATCGCTTGTTCGAGTGTCCTGACCATGGCTTGAGCCTACCATATAGTGGTCGGATCGAAAACTTGGAGCGGGCGAAGGGAATCGAACCCTCGTATGCAGCTTGGGAAGCTGTACGTTTCCGAAGAATTACAACAGCTTATCTACAAAAAAGCTTCTAACGGTGCTCAACGCGATCAAGCGGTTACATCGCCAAAGCAAAACCCTCAAGCCCCAACGGTCCTTGCAGCATTGTCTTTCCGAGCTAGCATCGGATTGTGTGAAACGCCAGCGCAGCTCGACGAAATAGGCCGGCTTATCTGGGAAAGCTTCTCTGACGGTGGTCTAACCGAAGACGAAGCCCATGACCTTCAATTCTACGTCCAGTCGCGACGATCGTCCAAAAGCACCAATACCGGAGCCGGGCCGCTAGACCAAGTGCGTCGGCGTTTATCGCGCTTCCGACCCCGTCGACATCCTCGATCTCCCGATAGGAAGGCGTCTCGGGACCGCCGGCGGCGACTTGCTGGCTCTGGTGCACTGCCCGACAATCTTCGACATCACTACACCGAAGGCCAGCGCGCGGTTCTTTGCATCATCTCCTTCGAAGTAAAACGGCATGGAATCTGTGACTGGCCCATTGATAAGATTGCAGCGCTTGCGGGAGTGTGCCGGACGACCGTTCAGACCGCCCTGCATGAAGCGCGCCGGTTGGGGCACCTAAAAATCACCGAGCGTCCGCGCCGAGGACAGAAGAACCTCACCAATATTGTCGAGATAGTGTCGCTAGAGTGGAGCGCTTGGGTGAAGCGCGGCCCATCCTCCGCGCGCACAATAGGGTTCAGTTTTCTGAAAACGGAGAGCCCCACGAAGAGCATAGATCTAAGAAAGAAGAGGCTTAGCAGTGAAGCAAGGAGCGGCGTCGGCTTCGCGACGCCGTCACGAGCGGATATCTCCATTAGGAGTTAAGTTCTTATCCTTTGCGTAAGCGTCAACACGTCTCGAAGCTTTGCAGGCGCCTGCAAGGGTGACGTCAACTCGTCTTAATAGTCTCTTAGGCATGTTGGATAACCCCGCCTTTACGGCGTTCGTTCATTTTGAGTCAAACTGGGTTCAATCGGGTTCGCGTTGTGTCGGGTACCTTCGTAGATCTTTTCAGCGGTGCCGGCCTATTTAGCGCTGGGATGATGAAGGCCGGTTTTAGACCGGTTGTCGCAGTAGAAATGGCGAAAGAGGCTGCCGCCTCTTATCGCCGAAACGTTTCAGAGTGCATTGTCGCAGGTTCGGTGACCGACCTACAGCCCGGCCCCCGCGCGGATGTCCTGATTGCCGGGCCGCCGTGCCAAGGCTTTAGTACGCTCGGCCGACGTGACCCGAGCGACGAGAGGAATGAGCTAAGTTTGGCCATCCTCCCATGGATACGCGTGGTGAAGCCCCAAGTCGTAGTCATAGAGAATGTACCTCCCTTCGTCACCTCGCCACACTGGGCGAAGTTGGCTCGTGCCCTGCGAGAGCTAAAGTTTAACATCGCCGTCTGGGAGCTCGACGCGTCAGATTACGGCACCCCACAGCGTCGGCGCAGAGCGTTTACCGTAGCCTCGCGAGCGAGCCCGATTGCTGCGCCTCGCCGCTCGGGAAAGTGCGTTTCTGCCGGAGATATTCTGTTCGACAAAAGGCGCCCGCTCCGTGCAAATGACCCGATGCATATTTGGCCGCGACCGGTTGGCATCGCCGCGAAGAGGCTGCAACTCATCCCGCCACGGGGTGACCGCCGCGACATCCTGGCTAAGGATCCGTCTCTTTGCCCGCCGTCTTGGTTTAAGATCGGCTGCAACGCCACAGACGCATGGGGAAGAATTGATCCTGAAGAGCCGGCAAATACAATCCGATGCACGTTTCAAAACCCTTCGAAGGGCCGATATTTGCATCCAACGGAGGACCGAGTCCTATCATTACGCGAAGGCGCGCGGCTTCAGGACGTTCCTGACGACTGGATTTTCGAGGGACGCCCGTATCCCGTTGCTCGGCAGATTGGCAACGGCGTTCCGATCAAATTGGCCACCGCCGTCGCTCGTGCAGTATCAAACCTACTTCGCTAGGCTTCCCCATCAGGCGATTCCGACAATTTCACAGACTCTCATTGCTGCGAGTCATGCGGCTCCTTTGCAGGTACCTGCAATTCGTTGAGGCTCTCAGCTTCGGCAGGCGCGGACGATTGGTCGGCAGATGACTCCACGTCAGCCTCCGTCTTTAGAATCTCCAACATCTCCGAATGAACGCGACCTGTCCTGCGTAGCATTTCGGTCAGACTTATCACTTCCCATTCCGTATTCGGTCCTCGATTCTTGATTTCATCTAGAAGATCGCGTTGAGGATCAGATTTTGTATCCGGCTTCGGCATAGTGCCGATTAGGGCCCCTTCGACCGCAACTCGATAACCGGTCTGCGCATATGCAGTCTCGAAGAACTCTCGAACCTTACGCATGTATGTTCGCAGTTGCTGTAGATGTTCGATCCTCAGGGCCAAAGTGGGCGCTTTCAACTCGACCACAAATACCCGGCTAGGATGGTCCCCATCTCCAAGCAGCGCCACCAAGTCCGGCCTTTTCGTCTTCTTCAATTCTTCATCGTCCGGCGTATCACTTTTCGATGGAGGCGGACTGATCTCCTTTGGGTCGGCGAAACGATCGATTCCGAGCTCCTTCGCGAGACGGTCCAGAACCCGTGTCATTCCTTCATTACTGGAAATATAGCCAGTCAAATCAGGCCGAATGAGCCACGGCGACGCCTTAAGGAGATGGTGTAATTCCTCCTCCTGATGAGGGCCTTTCCCCCAGCTTTCAACGCTCATCTCCACAATGCGTTGAAGACCGTTTATTCCGTTCCGCCGACCTTGATAAAGCTTGATCGCGTCCGAGCGCTCAATCTCGCGAAGTTCAATTAGCTTTGGCGCAATCTCGGCGACGCTCTCAGCACTATTGGAAACCTTGATGAGTTCAATCAATATCTCGCCAGCGTTGGCTGTGCCTATGATCAACGGCGTCAAATATTTGAACTCATCTGACGCGGCGCCGAACCTGCTAACAAAGCTCCTCGCCAAAGATCTGGCGTTTCGCCTTTGGCTGGGGGCAATTGTGCCGAGGATACGCCTCAACTCGTCGGCTTGCGGAGCGGTTTCAATTTCTTCGTCCGCTTTCTTGTCTCGAAAACCGCTGTGAGCGTTGACGGCATCTTTCATGATCTGCGTTATTCGTTCCAAGAACGCTCTAACCAGATCGCTGTTCTGGATGACACTTGAACGATTGGTACCAATAATGTCGATATTCAGATTATCTATGTCGTCGGACTCTACGATGCACTCCATGTACTGATGGGCCATGAAGTTATGCATGCCCGTATTTAGCCCCAGCAATGTCGGTTCCATTGCGAGACGCTTCTTTGAGTACAGGTAGACGCCTCGTTTGTCGGCAGGCAGGCTGTTCTCGCGGAATTGCACGCGATATCGGAATGAAATGCTGCCCCAGTCGGGATCAGTCACTGAGCCTTCCGCCATTGCATTGCGCGGCATCTCAGGCGGATACCAAAATTCCAGCGGAGGCTCTACTCTAACAATCGCGTTCTCGTTGATACGGATATCGAACTCTTCGGGCCTGATCGGATAGAAGGTCTGGCTCAGCACCTCTTCGATCTCGGCAACAGTAAAATTCATCGAATCGCATCGCAGCCCGGTCAGGGTAATCTCAGTCCCGTGCCTAGGCACATCAGCTGCTATGGCTTCGATATAGGCATGCGGAATTGGCACATTGCTGATGTTCTCAGTGACCATAAGGCTGCCGGCTGACAGATCAAGCTCAGTCCAATAGGGCTGTGCCGCCCGCTTTGATCGAATCACCATTCTGCTGGCAACCCCAAATGCGGATAACTTCCCAATCCCTTTGCGACCCATTACAAGGCGCTTTCCCGCCTCTGAATAGAAATCGCTCTCCTCGCTCCCAGTCGATTCTTTTCGTCGGTTTCGGTTCAGAGGCAGAAATCGCGCGGCCATCTCTTGCGCGGTCATTCCGTGGCCGTGGTCCCGAATTATGATGGTCACTGCGTCAGGCAAAGGATCCGTGATGACATGGGCTTTCCGCCGTGGCCGTCGCCCTGCCGATTTCGCTGCCGATTTACTCTCCTCTGCTAAGCGGGCAAGAGCAGCTGCCCGAACTGTTTCGCGCGCCGTCGCGATCGCATTCGGATCGAACACAATATCAACAAACGGCGAGTCCGAATCGTACGCATTTGCTGCGAACTCAACGAGGACCTTACCAAGCTTTGTGTACATGCGGATGCCCAGGTTCTCCAGGACCCCGCCTTGTATTGTCATTTTGAAGTCATTGGGCTTGCTGAAGTCTGGCGTTGCAGGCGCAATTGAGGCGATAGCCTCATCCTCGCCTGGAACTTCAGCTGGTTCTTTTGGACTTAGGTCTGACATGATAGAAGCCCCCCACCGGCCCCCGAAACTGCCGGCACAACGCATGCGTGCGGGCCAACATACGATGCCGAACATCAAACTCAAAGGGCAACGCCGGTCCGATCACCTGTCCACCGAGCAACGGTCCGCGCTAATGGCGAGGGTACGCCGAACGGGGACGGAGCCAGAATTGCGCGTCCGGTCGATCGCGCATCGGCTGGGGTTTAGGTTTCGGGTCAATCGATCAAATTTACCGGGCTCTCCGGACCTGGTCTTTCCGAAATATCGAGCGGTTATCTTCGTGCATGGCTGCTTCTGGCATCGCCATATTCAGTGCCATCGGGCGTCGACACCCACAACAAGGGCATCATACTGGGTTGAGAAGTTCAACAGGAATGTTGCTCGCGATAGTCGCGTTAAGCGTGAACTCAGGCGGGAGGGCTGGCGTGTTCTCGTGCTGTGGGAATGCGAAATTAATGAGGCAGGTCACGTCTCAAGACAATTGCTGAAGTTTCTTCGATAGCTCTTCGTTTGCTCATGGCGAGCGAGCCGATCGATATCCAGGATCGAGGTACGCAACAATCGATAAGCCTACCTGCGTTAGGACACAGCTTGCTTTGCGGTTCTCGACTGATCCCAACAGCTTCGCTGTAATGAAACGCTTATTGAACAAGTCGACGAGGGAGTGATGCAGCCTGTTGGTTAGCGCTCGATCCGAAACTCCCTTACTTGAAGCATAAGCGTCGCAAAAATCTTGGAGCCAGTCCGACTTCACGGATGCGCCTGACGTGCTGAGAGCACCAGTTAACCTCATTGGCGGCCAGTCGCCATGGTCGCTCAGCAGAGTGAGGGACTGCGGCGTGAGTTGCTCGATTTGGGACAGGGCATACTTATGTTCTTCAAACAATCTTTCGAATGCTGTTTCCGACATGTGCTTCAAAGCCGAGCTTAGGTGAGCCGTCAGCTCTGGGTCGGGTGGATTGTCGTCGAGAATGCGTATGAGCTTATTGAATAAGGTATTCCCTCGCGGATCGGTAATGAACCTCTTCAATTGATCAATCGCAGCTTCGTTTTGATCGCTCTTGTCTAGGTAAGCACCAAGAAGGATCTCGCGTTTGGCGGACTTGATTTCCTTGTCAACATTTTCGTTCCACGTCAGAACCGCCTGCGCGACCTGCCCTATTACAAACGCCCCGAGCACCTTATCGCGGATGATTTTGCCGCCCGCTTTCGCGGCGATCTCCGCCTCCTTCTCTGGGTCAAGCCTGATCTCCTCAATACGCTTGCTGAGATCCTTCGACCGAGGATCGTCAGAACGCTCCAGCGGCACGATTGTCTCTTTGAAAGGGACGATGTCAGACAAAACTTGGCTCCTCAATTACGAGCATGGGGTTGCAATTGGTCGCCCGGTTAAGAAAGGCGAACTAGGCCGAAATTGCAGGTACCTGCAATCACCGCACCTTACCGCGAGGCCGTGTCTTCGATGGTATTTGCGGCCGGTGAACGCCGCGTGCTACGAGTTCAGCTGCCTCGACGCTCAAAGCCATCGCTAAGCGCCACAAGGTAACAATGGTGATATTGCGCTTGCCGGCTTCCAAACCGCTCACGTAATACTGCTCAACACCGATGCGTGCGGCCAATTCCTCCTGTGAGATTTCAGCCTCAAGGCGATGCCTGCGAACATTTAGACCAACGATTCGGCGCACGTCCATTCGGACATGCGAGGCCAGTGCGAGATTGCTGACCATATATTTTAGTATATAATCTGCTCTGGTACAGATCTGTCTTACGGTGCGGGTGATGAGACCTTTTTGGCCGGTGATTATCCTCGCAGCGTTTCTCTCCGCACTTAGGGGAGCAGACGCCCGGGACGAAATGACAGCTGGGCGGGCCGTTGGTGATATCCATAGGGATGTTCAGACTTCCGGCACGCAGCTGATCCTCTACTTTAGAAGCGAGAAAGCTTGCCGCACCTCTCACGATCCCGAACATGACTGGCTGGAGCGTTACCGCAGATACAGTGCGGGCATTAATTTGTTAGAAGCGCTCGATAAAAACAATGTCGTCAGCCTGCGGCGGGAATCATTTATCGTATTTCGTCGTGCCTTAGCGGACGCCGCTTTAAAGTCTGGCTGCCTCAACATCGCGGACGAACAATACCGCTCCATTTTAGAGCGGTACCGTGAGCCCGCCTTTCAGAACTACCGCGACCTAGCAAAGATCGGCATTGAAGATGTGCGTGAGAGACGGCGACAGATGCTTCCCCGCACGGAATTTGGTAGCCGCTTTACGTTTCCGAGCGATCCCTAGTCGTCATCGCCCACTGAGTGCATTCGCTCGTATTCATCGATCCCCTTAAATGCGTCGTGGACAACCGATACGGCCAGCCCATCGCGGGTAACGGCGAGATTAAAAAAGAAGAGCATCTCAAAGAGTCGCCTCTCGTCTGAGAAATCCTTCCAATAGGCTATGTCTGCTCCTCTTGTGAATGCGTAGCTCACCTTCCAAAATCTAGACCCGTCTAAAGGTCCAACCCTAATCTGCCCGCTCGTGGCCTTTCCGGGGAAGTTCACCGGCGTCCAAGCGAATACAGCGTCCCGTAGAAGCATGAGGTACTCCTGTAAAAAAACGTGATTTTGTAGCGGTGAATCCTGTCTGAAACAATCTATGCATCCGGGGTTGCACAAAACGTCACGGGGGCAGGATGAGCGGACTTCGATATGTTGCGTATTACAGAGTCAGCGCTCAGCGCCAGGGGCGGTCCGGGCTGGGTCTAGAAGCCCAGCAAAAGGCCGTAAAGGATCGCCTAGCGGGTTTCGCTCCCTTGCTCGCGGAATACATCGAGATTGAGAGCGGAACACGCACGGACCGTCCCAAGCTCGCCGAAGCGCTAGCTGCCTGCCGGCTGCACAAAGCCATTCTAATCATTGCAAAGCTCGACCGCCTCGCAAGGAATGTTGCCTTCGTTTCCAACCTAATGGAGGCTGGCGTCGATTTCGAAGCTGTCGATCATCCGACGGTCAACAGGCTGACAATTCACATTTTGGCAGCGGTGGCGGAGCACGAGGCACGCATGATCTCGGAGCGAACCCGCTCTGCACTGGCAGCGGCTAAGGCCAGGGGGGTCAAGCTCGGGGGATATAGGGGCCGGCCCGGTACGGCAGCCGATTGCTCCAAAGCTCGTTCGGCCCGCTCCAGAAAAGCTGCGAACAGAGCAGCCGATTTGATACCAACGATCAAAGCACTCCAAGCAAGCGGCGTAAGCTCGCTACGGTCCATCGCCAGCGAGCTCAATCGAATGTCGATCGCCGCCAGCCGTGGAGGGACGTGGTCTGCCGGTCAGGTGGGCCGGGTACTAAAGACCATCTAGTTGCTGCGAAACCATCCTGTTGTGGGAGACCCCTCCCCTACGCCTACTGTCCAAAAATTCTCGGAAGAATTTTCCAGAAGTCTCTCTGTAATACAGACTGCAACACACAGCGTGTAATTCGATCATCCTCTTGGATGGGGGGGATTCTGCGACTTCAGACGAATGTAATACGCAAGGATTTTCAACGGCTAGAGAAAGATCTCGACGGTGGAATCATCGTTTTTTACAAGGACGTCTTTCTGACGTGAAGATATTTGCCAACCTCACATACACAACCGTACAGACGTTATGCACGGACGCACGGCGGCTCGACGAGCGATGTTTCAGAGCGCTTTGCAGCTCACCTGCAAAGGCAAGCGATTCGCAGAAAAAGCGAGAAAAAGCCCGTCTTCGGAAATACCAGACAAAAATTTTTTTCAGCCAATTGCGAAGCGATCCCAAAATCGAGGAGCATAAACGGGCGCAGAACTATTTACGATTGAGAGCTCCCGGTGACGCGAGGTGCCTGCACATTCAAACAGCGAGACGTGACGCGCGCCATTCGCGCAGTCACAGCCGCGGGCGTACCTGTGCGCAGCGTCGATTTTCTTCCAAATGGATTCTTCAGACTGAATACGGGTGACAGCTCCTCTGAAGCGCTCGGCGACCAGGATTTGGATCAAGAACTGAGAGAGTTTGAGGAGGGTCACGTTGAAGGTTGAGCTAAGAGGGGTGGCCAAGGTCCGTTCGAAGGGTCACACATACTACTATGCGTGGCGTGGAGGACCGCGTCTGGCTGGAACGCCGGGCTCACCCGAATTCATGCAGTCGTACAACGAGGCTATCGAGCAGCGGCGCACACCGGACAAGAACCGCTTTCGCTTCATCGTAGCCGACTACAAAGGAAGCGCGGATTACAAAAAGCTTGCTGACTCGACGCGCGATCAATGGGGCAAGTGGCTTGATCGCATCGCAGAATATTTTGGTGGACTCCGAACCGCCCAGTTCGATCGTCCGGAGAAGATTCGTCCGGTCATACGCCGCTGGCGCGCCAAGTGGGCCGAAACGCCGCGAACAGCCGACTATGCTTTGCAAGTGCTTTCGCGCGTCTGCGCACATGCTGTGGAGCTTGGCAAGATTGCGGGTAATCCCTGCGAAGGCATCAAGCACCTCTACAGCAACGATCGCTCAGAGATCATATGGACGGACGCCGACATTGCGCAGCTCAAGACCTCTTGTTCGATCGAGATCGCGCACGCCGTCGATCTTGCAGGACATACAGGTTTGCGGCTTGGCGACCTGCTACGCCTGTCTTGGTCTCATGTCGGAGCTGAGGCCATCGTGCTCACGACCGGTAAGAGCAGGCATCGCCGGGAGGCAATCATTCCCCTTTACGGCCCCCTCCGAGAAGTCCTGGCGCGTATCCCGAAGCGAGCGACGACGATCCTGACCAGCAGCAAGCGGCGACCTTGGACTGCGGACGGCTTCGGCAGCTCGTTCAACAAAGCGAAGATGGACGCCGGCATGTCGGACCAGGATCTTCATTTCAACGACTTGCGGGGAACAGCCGCGACAAAATTCTACATCGCAGGCCTCAGCATGCGCCAGATCGCGGAGATGTTGGCTTGGCAGGAAGAATCGGTCGAGAAAATTATCCGACGTTATGTCGGCCGCTCGGCTGCGATTAAGGCTCTGATTAGGAAGCTTGAGGCCAGAGAATGAACAAAAGCAGCAAAACCGCCGACAAAACCTTAACCCGAAACCCGGCTAAGTATTGGAGCGGGCGAAGGGAATCGAACCCTCGTATGCAGCTTGGGAAGCTGCCGTTCTACCATTGAACTACGCCCGCGAGATGCGCGCCTCACGCCCCTCCTGATTAGCCGAGACGGCGTCTGCCGCCAAGCGCTTTGGCGCCGCGGCCCGGACGCTTGTTATGTCCTGGAAAGATTCCAGGTGCGCCGGATTGTGGCGGTGTTATGATCTGATGTCTGGGCGAAACGTGCACTGAGTGGGGCGTGTGCATGGCGGGGCGGGCGTACGCGATATTCGACACGGCGCTGGGGCGCTGCGGCATCATCTGGAGCAGCACCGGCGTGGTCGCCGTGCAACTGCCGGAGGCGCGGGAGATCGATACCCGCCGGCGGATTTTTCGGGTTCATCCCGAGGCGCGCGAGCAGCGCCCATCTGAGAACGCCGAGCTTGCGATCGAAGGCATCACAGGCCTGCTGCAAGGCGGCGATCCGGATTTTTCCGAGGTCAGCCTGGACGCCAGCGGGGTGCCCGGTTTCAATCGGCGCGTCTACGAGTTCGCCTGCAGCATTCCCCGCGGGGAAACGCGCACCTATGCCGAGGTCGCCAGGGCGCTGGGTGCCTCCGGCGCGGCATATTCCGTAGCGCAGGCGATTGCGAAGAATCCCTTCATGCTGATCGTGCCCTGTCACCGGGTGCTGGAAACAGGCAATTATGCCGACCGGCTCTCGCCCTATGGCGGCGTGATCTCCAAGCGCCGGCTGCTGGCGCTGGACGGCGCCCATCCCGTCGCCAGCAAGACGCTGTTCGAGGTGCTGCTCCCGGTTGCTCCGCCCCGCGCGCCCACCTAGATAACGCGGATGGACGCGACCACCCTGCTGACGACGCCGTCGATGACCGTCTCCCAATTCCGCTGCGATGCGGGGCCGGACGAAAGGCCGTTTGCCGAGTGCCGCACTGGCCACTCCATCGCCTATGTCCGCTCCGGCAGCTTCGGTTGCCATTGCCGTGCCGGTTTCTTCGAGCTGGTGGCGGGCTCGATGCTGGTCGGCGCCCCCGGCGAGGAATACACCTGCACGCATGAGCATGTGTCTGGCGACGTCTGCCTGTCGTTCTTTCTCGGCGAGGAGCTTGTCGATTCCCTCGGCGGACGGCGCGATGCCTGGCAAATCGGCGCGACGCCTCCGCTGCCTGAGCTGATGGTGCTGGGTGAGCTGGCCCAGACGGCGGCAGATGGCAACAGCGACCTCGGTCTCGACGAGATCGGCCAGATCCTCGCGGGCCGGTTTGTCGAAATCGTCTCGGGTAAAGCGCGCAAGCCCGCGACGCCGACCGCACGCGACCGCCGCCGCGCGGTGGAAGCCGCGCTGTGGATCGACGACAACTCGCATGCGGAGCTCGACCTCGAGCAAGCGGCAAAGCAGGCGGGCCTCAGCCCGTTTCATTTCCTGCGGCTGTTCTCGCGCGTGCTCGGCGTGACCCCGCATCAATATCTGGTGCGCTCGCGGCTGCGGCACGCCGCGCGCAGGCTCGCCGACGACGACATCGCCGTCACCGACATCGCCTATGACGTCGGCTTCGGCGATCTCTCCATCTTCGTCCGTACGTTTCATCGCGCCGCAGGCGTGTCGCCGACGAAATTCCGGCAGGCGTCGAAAGGGGAGCGCAAGATTCTCCAAGAGCGTCTCGCCCTCAACTGACTAGGGTCGTCTCCGGCGCGTGCCATCCGCGGCGCGCTTTTCGCAATGGAGACGAACATGTACGACCACATCGGATTGCGCGTTGCCGATCTCGACGCCGCCACACGTTTCTACACCGCGGTGCTGGCGCCGCTCGGTTACGTCCTGTGCTCGAGCGGCGATGGCTATGCCGGCTTCGGGCCAAAGGGCGAGCCGGCGCTGTGGCTGCACCTGAACAAGGGCCGGAAGGCCGACGGCATCCACATCGCCTTCCGCGCCGGGGATCATGACGCGGTCAAGGCGTTTCATAGCGAGGGCCTGAAGAGCGGCGGGCGTGACAACGGCGGCGCCGGGCCGCGCAAAGATTATGGCCCGACTTACTACGCGGCGTTCCTCATCGATCCCGACGGAAACAATGTCGAGGCGGTTTGTGTGTGAGGCGCAGGCCATCGCAGCACAAATGCCGTCATTCCGGGATGGCGCGTAGCACCAGCCCCGGAATCTCTAGATTCCGGGTTCGGCTCTTCGAGCCGCCCCGGAAGGACTTCCGACGCTGGCGGCCGCCGGATCATTCACTGTGAGTTGTCTCACAGAAGCCTGCCCTCGCCGGCCGTAACCATGCCCCCGTGCGTCCGGTTGGCTATGCTCTCCCGGCAGCGCCACGCACGTGAGGAGCATGCCATGAGAGGTGCGGACAAGGTGATCTGCCAGGCGGCCGCCGTGCTGCTGCTGTTTTCGATCTCGAGCGTGCCGGCAAAGGCGCAATTCCTCGGTGGCGGCGGTGCCGGCGGCGAGGACATGATGACCCAGATGGCGCCGATGCTGGAGATGATGAAGGCGAAGATGGGCAAGCGCCGCTTCGCCATGCTGATGCAGACCATGGGGCCGATGATGAGCCGCATGATGGAGAACGGCGGCGGCGGGTTCGGCGGCATGATGGGTGGCGGCCTTGGCGGCATAGGCGGCGGCGGCTTCGGCGCGCCCAACTATGGCGGTGACACGCCGATGAGCGGTGG
>NZ_JAEMSD010000112.1:12858-15939 GCF_016462955.1 Bradyrhizobium sp.
GTTATATGCCGGTCGGGATCGGCAGCATGGGCGGCGGCGATATCATGGGCATGCTCGGCGGCACCGGCGGCAGCGACATGATGGCGATGATCCCGCAATTGATGCGGCTCGCCAATACCGGAGGCGGCCATCGCCGCCACAAGCGTCGCTAGTCGACAACAAGAGCAGGCGCGACCGCGGGCTTGCGCTCGTGCGGTCCCCAGCGTGTCAGCATCACGCTGGAGCATGACAGCAGGCCGAGCACGACCATCGAGCTCGCGGCCAGCCAGAAGAAGCTCTGCGCGCTGGCCTCGTGCGTCGACAGCCACCAGCCGACGCCTGCGATGTAGATCAGCCGCGCCGTCTGCGCCAGCACGGGACCGATCACCTTCGCCGCGCCTTGCGAGGAGAAATACATCGTCGTGGCAAGGCCGAAGAAGGCGTAGAACGGTCCGACCGTCGAGAGATATTGATGGCTCGCCGCGCGTACGGCTGCACTGTCCGTGAACATGTTGATCCAGAGATCGGGAAACATCGCAACGACGCAGGCCGGCGCGCCCACGGCCACGAAGGCGGCAGCACTGGCGATCCAGGCGACGCGCCGGGCGCGCGCGATGCGGCCGGCACCGATTGCCATCCCGACCATCGGCACACAGGCGATGCCGAACGAGAACGCGATCGAGGTCAGCAGAAATTCGAGCCGCGCACCGATGCCGTAGCCGGCCAGAATCGCGGTGCCGAATTTCGCCAGCATGTGGGTGAAGATCGAGATCGTCAGCACCGATTGCAGCGGCGAAAAACAGGCGACGGCGCCGACCTTCAGGATGTCGAAGAACATCGCCCATTGGACGCGCAGGCCGCGCAGCTTCAGAGTGATGCGCGCGCGGCCGGAGAACAGGTACCAGCTCATGATGCTGATGTTCATGATGTAGGCGATCAGCGCGCCGGCGGCGACGCCGCGCATGCCGAGTTGCGGCACCGGCCCGAGCCCGAGGCCCAGCGTGCCGCCGAGCACGATCTGCCAGGCCGCCGAGTTGAGGATCAGGAACGACGGCAGCTTCATGTTGCCGGTGCCGCGCAAAATGCCCGCCATGGTGTTGAGCAGCCAGGGCAACACGGCGCCACCGAAAAACACTTGCGTGTAGGCGATCGCATGCGTCAGCACATCGCCGCGCCCGCCGAGCATTTCGAGCACTTTTGGCCCGAAGATCAACATGCCCAGCATGAAGACGAAGCCGAAGCTGATGCCGATCAGCAGGGCATGAACGGCAAGCGCGCCGGCGCGTTCGCGATTCCCGGCGCCCAGCGCACGCGCAATGGCCGAGGCCACCGCGCCGCCCATCGCGCCGCCCGACATGGTCATGGTCAGAATGATCGTGGGGAACACCAGCGCCATCGCCGCCAGCGCCTCGACCCCAAGACGACCGACATAGGAGGTTTCCGCAATCACCACGCAAATGCCCGCCGACAAGCCGATCGCGTTGGGCCAAGCGAGCGAAAGCAGCGTGCGCAGGATCGGCCCGTCCGTGAGCGCGCTCCTGACCGGCGGAGGAGGCGGCGGCAGCGGGCGCTCTTGCTCATCGACCGGGATTTCGGCGATGTCGGACATGTCCTCTCCCGGGCACGGGCGCCGTTTGCGGCGCGGCATTGAACAGGTGCCAATATCTATTCGCGCCCAGAGCGCGACACGGGCTTAGCACGGCCCAGCGCGATTCTGCCTGCGCAGGGTGCAGGCGTGCTCTGCGACAGCACATCTCGATCGTGAAGCTACCCGATCGTCCAAATCAGCGGCGGCCGGCCGCCTGCTGACGGCCGCAGATGCACACCGATATGCCGCCCGCATCCCGCAGCGAGGCCCTCGACCAGTCCCTCCAGCACCTTCGCGCAGCCGGGATGATAATCGGCGATGTCGTCCATCAGCTTCCAGCTCTGCTGGCCGATTTCGAACGTGCCTTCCGATGCTGTCATCTCGGCCGCATCGTCCTGCGCCGCGAACAGCGCATTCAGGAACGATGCGAATTCTCGCGCGCCGCCGCGACCCATTGCCAGCGCCGCCGCGACCTCGTCGAAATACTGCATGCCGATCAGCTTGCCGGTGAGGCGCAGCAGGTAGCCGGCGTCCTCCGGCCCGAACAGCTGCACCATCACGGGAGCGGCCGTGCGCACATATTCCATCGCGTAATTGCGATAGGCTTTCTCCAGTCGCGGTTTTGGCCAGCTCGCGACCGGCAAAGCCGGCGCGGTCTTCGCGTCGAAAAGCGGCGCTTCGACGTGACGCCCGAACACGAGCCGCTGATCGAGCTCGAGCGAGTGGTCGTATTGACAATAGTAGCCTTCGAGCCCGTCCTGGCCGTCGACGCTCTGCTTGGTGCAGACGAAGCCGAGCCTGAGATCGCCGAGCGCGACGCCGTTGTTGGCGTGCCAGCCGCGCAACATCGCACGCGAGACCTCGCCGGGAATGCCGCAGATCGCGGTGCCCTTCCAGATCCAGCGCGGCGGCGGATAGCGGATCCAGGCTTTTGTGTCGCTCTCGTGCATGTACTCGACGTGCACGCCGCCGATCCAGTTGGAGAGGTAGTGATATTGCGCGGCGGCGACCGCGGGCGGCAGATGATCGATCCCGAGCTTCTTCAGACCGGGAAGGAAGCGCTCCTGCTGCTGGCGGCGGAAGACGCGGAAAACGAACTCGGCGGCGTCAGCGGTGCCGCGGCGCGTGACGACGGTGAGGATGAGCCCGGTGAAGTAGGCGTGATAGAGATCGGCGACCGCGCGCCAGCGCTTCCATTGGGCTTCTTGCGCTGCGTCTGAGGCGGCGGCCATGTTCGCTCCCGATCTTTGATTTTGATCGAGTGTGTCACCGCAGCTTGCCGCAGGCAACATGACCTCCATGCAGGGCGCCCTGCGCGGCCGCCCGCCAATTCCGCATCCCGAAGTTTGCGGCGGCGGCTGCCATCGCCCGCGCAGGCGGCGATCCAGTATTCCAGAGGAAGTTGTTATTGAACTCGAGGGCCGCGGCGTACTGGATTCTCCGCCTTCGCGGGGAATGACAGCGCTGGATTATCGCTACACCCGAAAATGCTTCGATAGTTTGAGGCCCTGCGC
>NZ_JAEMSD010000113.1:0-5728 GCF_016462955.1 Bradyrhizobium sp.
GAGAAACCATGAAGGCGTCCGCTCCGTCGCCGCCATTGAGGATGTCGTTGCCCGGGCCGCCCTCCAGCATGTCGTGTCCGGCGCCGGCGCTGAGGTAGTCGTTGCCCGCGCCGCCCATCACATTGTCGTTCATGGCGCCTCCGTACAGACGGTCATCGCCATCCCCGGCTCGAAGATCGTCGCTGCCGTTGCCTCCGTCGAGAAGGTCGTTGCCGGCGTCGCCAGCCAGGTGGTCGTCGCCTTCCCCGCCATGGAGCCGATCGTCACCGCCGAGCCCGAAGTACAGATCGTTCTTGGCGGTGGCCTGGAATACGTCGGCCGCATCGGTGCCGAACTGGACATTGTTCTCGTCGATGGAGGCTTGGTATTGGGGCGAAGTCGAACCTGGCGACTGAGGGGCAGCCTCGTTGCCCTCGTCCTTGAGGAAGTGCTCCGCAGTCACATGGTTGGCGTCCGCGGCGGTCGGGGTTATCAGGTGCCGGTCATCGACGAACATGAAGTCGTCTTGGGCCAGATCGCTTTTCCAAACTCCCGCCAGCAGGACAGAGCCGTCAGCTTGTGCCGTATCCCAACTGATCAGCACGCCGACGCGAGTGTCCTGGAATTTGAACTGCTCGGGTTCGATGTTCATGACGGCGAGATGATCGAACATGCCCGGTCCTGAACGAAAATCGGTGATCACGTCGTGGCCGCTGTCGGGCGATATCACGAACGCGTCGGCACCTGGGCCGCCGATCAGAAGGTCGTTGCCCGGTCCTCCGTCGAGATCGCCATGACCGCTGCCTTCGTTGAGCACGTCGTTGCCCGCGCCGCCCGTAAGCGTATCGGCCTGATCCCTGCCGACGAGCCAGTCGTTGCCGGCTCCGCCCACCAGATGGTCCGCCCCCGAACCGCCGAGTAGACGGTCGTTGCCCTTGCCGCCGACCAGATCGTCGTCCATCGCTCCACCTTGCAGATGATCGTTTCCGCCCCGACCGAAGGCGACCGTCATGCTCGCGTCGGACCCGGCGAGGTGATTGCTGCGTGCGGTGCCGATGTAGAGCTGGTAGTCGTCAAAGGATTGGAGAGTCGGTTGGTCCGAGTGGTGCGGTTTGCTGCGCATTGCGCTACTCCCTTTTAGATCGCCAGCCCAGCCCCACAAGTTCTCGTCACGATCAACGTTCCTAGTCTATGGAGCGAACTTCGCGGCGAGCCCTGCAAGGGCAAACCCGCTCAATCCGCCCCCAGGCAACAGGGCCTTCGCGTCCATTGGGATGGACCTGTTCTCAAGGTTGGCGAGCGACCTCTTCGCCCGCGATCTCGCTGGCCTGTGTCCTCGATGATTCCTCTGCTGCGAAACGAGCGCGCCATTCCATGCTCTGAGGACCGGCGCTGCTGCATCATACGGAGGCTAGTCGTGCTTGGACAGCCACTCCTTCAGCATCCTTTGCTCCTTCTTCTGCTCATCCATTCCCTTCTCTGCCATTTTCCGAATCGTGGGATCCTTAGTCTCCTTTAGCACCGTCTCGGACATATCGATCGCGCCCTGATGATGGGCAATCATCATCTTTGCCCACGCCTTCGTGGGATCCCGGTCCATCCCCTTCTGCATGTCGGCATTCATCTTTTCCATCGACTGCATGTAGGCCTTCATCGCGGCATCCTCTGCATTTGCCGCACCAGCGCTCAGAAAGGCGAGCGCCAGAATACCGGAGGCGGCTCGCAGCAGTGCTTTGTTCGACATCTTCATCTCCTCGGTTTGCATCTAGTGTCCGCAAACGCGAGCCGAACGGGCTTGTTCCTGATGACAAGAAAGATGGTGCCGCGAAAATTCATTTCCTGGAGCCGCAGCGCCGCGCCCCGAATGCATAAGCATTCGACGTGCGCACGTTCGCTGTAGCTTCGATGCCCTGACTCGCTCTATCTCTCCTCTTCGCGTTAATGAACTGCTGGCCCTTATTTCCGCTTCTCCATCTTGGTGACGGTGTAGCCGGCTTCCGCGCTCTCGGCGTCGAACTTGACCTTGTCGCCCACCTTCACCTGTTTGAGCATCGCCGGATCCTTGACGCGGTAGACCATGGTCATCGGCTCCTCCATCCCGAGGCTCTTGGCCGGACCATGCTTGAGAGTGATCTTTCCGGCACCCTCATCGATCTTCTTGACCTCTCCGTCGATCGACGGAGACTGAGCGAGCGCTGCGCTTGCGGACAGCGCCGCCGCGAACGCGACCACAGTTGCCTTGCGAATGATTCGGTTCATCGTTTGCTCCTCTTCTGCTCAGAATCGACTTGTGCTTTCACGGTGACATGGCCGATCATTCCGTAGTCGCGGTGATCGGGGATCAGACACGAATATTCGAACTCGCCGGCCTTCGTGAATTTCCACACGATCTCTCCCGACTTCTTGGGAGCCAGCCGCACTCCGTTCGGGTCATCGTGCTCCATCTTGGGATTCTTCTTCATCAACTCGCCATGCTTAAGGTTCTCTTCCTTGGTGGCCAGCAGGAATTCGTGATCCTCCGTCCCTACGTTGCGGACTATAAAGCGGATCTGCTCGCCGCGTTTGACCTCGATGCGCGATGGCTTGAAATCCATCTCGCTCATCTCCACTTCGATGGTGCGCGAGGGCTTCGACGGATCGCCGGGCTCGCCCGCGGAATACGATTCGTGACTGTGCTGTTCGTGCGCGGCCGACGGCGCGGCGTCCGCCAGGCACATAGCCGCAACACAAGTCGTTGCGATCTTCTTCATGGGTTTCTCCAGATTGACGATTGGGCGTGCACTTCGCTCCGTCCTACATCTTCCTCCGCTTGTGGATCGATTTGTGGTCTTTGATCTTGGCCGGCCGCGATGGCGCCGGCGTCTCCTGGCGCGCCGGGGAAGCGGTGGGCGCGGCGACTTCGTACGCCACGGCGCCGGCCGGGAGTTTGTACGGGCCGGGATCGGAGTAATCGTCGTGGGCCATTCCCTCTCGGATCTTCATCACGTGAACGTGCCTCCCATTTCGATCGGACCCAACTGGCCGGTGCCGTTCATAATCGGCAGGGTGTTGTCAAGGGCGGGCATGTCTATCGCACCCATCGACATGCGCGTCGATCCCATCACCATCGCATCCGGCGCCGTGCAGATGAATGGGATGATTAGTCATGGTGAGATTGCCGATACGCACGCGCACCCTGATGCCGAGGTGCACCGGCAGCTGATCGATGCTAGAAAAAGGCGGAATTTCCATGTCCACACGTTGAAGTCGGTCATCTCGGTGACCTTCGGCAGATAGGTGCCGGGGGTCAAGGCGACGTTCTCTCTGATCGTGCTGTCCGCGATGCTGGCAACTGCCGTCATGCAGGCATCTGGCGAGAACGTCGCGCATGCGGAGAGGAGAAGCGCAATCAGCGCCGGCTGGAAAACTCCCGTAGCCGCGTGCCTGCGGAATGTTGGATTTGTGCGCCATCAGCTCTTCCTACCGCTCGGTCTTCGAGGTCGGGGTGACGCGCTCGTTCCGATCCTTCCATCCCGAAGGGGCCACTGGGCGCATGCTAACGTAAGGCGCAATGCCGGACCGATAGCGAACGGCGGGTACCGGGACCGTCGGGTCCGCGGGGTCCGCGCCAATCAACGGAACCGCCGGAATGCATCCTCCTAGCAACGTCGCTGTTATTGCGATCGCCGCGAAGGCACGACAGCCAACTCCTTCCGCGACCGAATGAACGGCGACGGGATTCGCCCCAAACTGCGCAACCATATCCGTTTCCTGAACTGTCGATTGACCACAGGTACGCACGCCCGCACGGGCGGCCGACCGCGTCTACACGATCGGTTCAGGAACTGGGGGGACGGTAAGGCGTAGGAAGCGGATCGTCCGCCATCCGTCGGTAGGCCTCGACCGCACAGCGCGAGGCCGACGCGGAAGGCTTGGACAGGTCGAGGACGGCCGCTGGCAGAGCGCTTACGCAAACCATGCCGCAGCACGAACCGTCCGCAGACTTGTGGCGATGATCCGCAGGCGCGGAATCGTCGTCCGGAGCCGTCTGGATTTCCTGGTGTTCGGCTGAGCCGGATCCGACGTCCGCATGATGGTGGGAATGTCCATCGGCGTGCACGTGCGCCGTGCCGGTCTCATGGTGGACATGAACGATGCCCATTCCGTGCTCGTTCTCCACCAGGCAGGGGGCAGCGAGCGAGCCGTCCGCAATCGCAAAGGCGAGCGAGGGCGCCATGACGCACAGCAGATAGACCAGGGCGAGCAACCGCCCCGCCCTCATCCGCCCAGCTCTCGTCAAAAACACCAACATCGAACTCCAAACGTCCAGGCACCGAAGAAGCGCGACCTTAGTCGCAAACTCCCGCTGCGCCAACTTTCTTTCTCGCGGCGAGTTCCTCCCCCGTCCCCGGAACCGGTTGGCGCCGCTGGGGCCGGCTATGTGATCGGCTCCTTTCCGATGAACCGCATGAAAGGACGTCGTCCTTCGGCGCCGAATAGGACGACCGTGTACGGCTGCTGCCGGGCGCCCTCCATCCCGGGCGAGCCGACCGGCATGCCCGGGACGGCGATCCCTCGCGCATTAGGTCGCGCGAGCAGCAATCGACGTATGGCGTCGGCCGGGACGTGTCCTTCGACGAGGAAGCCACCGATTTCGGCAGTGTGGCACGCCGCCAAATCGGGCGGTACTCCCAGACGTGTCCGCATCCTGTCCAGATCTGCCGTTTCCTCGATTCGCACCACGAAATCGGAATCTCGTAGATGCTGCACCCAACCCGAGCAGCATCCGCAGTTTGGATCCTTATGCACGGTGATCGTGGTCTCTTCGCCGAATGCGGCAGCTGCAGGCCAGCCCAGAGCTGCTGCAGCCATGAGCCGGACAAGCGACCGGCGCGTCATCGAATCGGCGTGCACCCTTGAGTTTTCGAGCTTACTTCGCATCTCCTCTCCTTATGGTGTTTCGAGGGCCCATCATCATGCCGCTCTGGATACTTCTCTTTCTTGGCCTTGTGAGGACGCGTCCGCGGGCGCTTCGCCTTCAGCGAGCCCGCGTCCCTTCAGCAAGCCGAAGATCGCCGGGATCACGATCAGCGTCAGTAGGGTGGACGAGATCATTCCGCCGATCATCGGCACGGCGATACGCTGCATGATCTCCGATCCGGTGCCTGTGCTCCACATGATGGGCAGAAGTCCCGCCATGATGGCGACCACCGTCATCATCTTCGGACGGACACGCTCTACCGCGCCTTCCATGATGGCTGCGTGGAGATCGCGCCGGGTAAGGGCGCGCCCGGCGGCAGCGCAGCCGGCCTTCATCTCGGCCAAGGCGTGATCGAGGTAGATCAGCATCACGACGCCGGTCTCGGCCGCGACGCCGGCCAGCGCGATGAAGCCGACGGCGACGGCGACCGACAGGTTGAAGCCGAGCCACCACATCATCCAGATGCCGCCGACCAGCGCGAACGGCAGGGACAGCATGACGATCAGGGTCTCGGTCATGGCCCTGAAGTTCAGGTACAGCAGCAGGAAGATGATCGTCAGGGTGACCGGTATGACGATCTTGAGGCGGGCGGCAGCCCGCTCTAGGTATTCGTACTGGCCGCTCCAGACTACGTAGTAGCCGGCCGGGAATTGAATGCTGTCGCTGACGGCGCGCTGTGCGTCGGCGACATAGCCGCCGATATCGCGGTCGCGAATGTCGACGTAGATGTAGGTCGCGAGCTGCCCGTTCTCGGTCCGTATCGAGGTCGGGCCTCGGGCCGGTTCTACC
>NZ_JAEMSD010000113.1:5738-15930 GCF_016462955.1 Bradyrhizobium sp.
GTTCTACCTTGGCGACCTCGCCCAGGGGCACGGCGCCGCCCGCCGGCATCGGCACCAGGATTTCGCTGGCGATGGCCTTCGGATTGTCGCGGAGATCGCGCGGGTAGCGCATGTTCACCGTGAAGCGCTGGCGACCCTCCACGGTCGTGGTCACCGTCTGCCCGCCGAGGGCGGCTGCGATGGTGTCCTGAACGTCCTGGATCAGGATCCCGTAGCGGGCGAGCGCTTCGCGATCCGGAGCGATCTCGAGATAGTAGCCGCCGATCCCTCTCTCGGCGTAGGCCGATGAGGTGCCGGGAACGGCCTTGACCACCCTCTCGACCTGCTTGGCGAGCCGGTCGATCTCCACCAGGTCCGTACCCATCACCTTAATCCCGATCGGCGTACGGATGCCCGTCGACAGCATGTCGATGCGGGCTTTGATCGGCATGGTCCAGGCATTCGAGACCCCCGGAAACTGCAGCGCCTTGTCCATCTCCGCAATCAGGGCGTCGACGGTGAGGCCCGGGCGCCACTGCTCCTTCGGCTTCAGGTTGACCACGGTCTCGAACATCTCGGTCGGGGCTGGATCTGTCGCGGTCGCCGCCCGCCCCGCCTTGCCGTAGACCGAGGCGACCTCGGGGAACGACTTGATAATGCGATCCTGCATCTGCATCAGTTCGGCCGCCTTCGTCACGGAGATGCCCGGCAGCGTAGTGGGCATGTAGAGCAGCGTTCCCTCGTTGAGCGAAGGCATGAACTCGGTTCCAAGCTGGCGGGCCGGCCAGATCGAGACGGTCAGCACGGCCAAGGAGGCCAGGATCACCAGCGTCTTCGCCCGCAGCACGCCCTTGATGACCGGCCGGTAGATCCAGATCAGGAAGCGGTTGATGGGGTTGCGGTGCTCCGGAACGATCTTGCCGCGGACGAAGATCACCATCAGCGCCGGCACCAGCGTGACGGACAAGAGGGCGGCGGCCGCCATCGCAAAGGTCTTCGTGAACGCCAGCGGACTGAACAGCCGTCCCTCCTGCGATTCCAGCGTGAAGATCGGCATGAACGAGACGGTGATGATCAGCAGGCTGAAGAACAGTGCCGGGCCGACCTCGGAGGCGGCGTCGATCAGGACTTGGACGCGCGGCTGATCGGGCTTGGCGCGTTCAAGATGTTTGTGGGCATTCTCGATCATGACGATCGCGGCATCGACCATAGCGCCGATCGCGATCGCGATGCCGCCGAGGCTCATGATATTCGAGCCGAGGCCGAGCAGCTTCATGGCGCCGAAAGCCATCAGCACGCCGACCGGCAGCATCAGTATCGCGACGAGCGCGCTGCGGACGTGCAGCAGGAACACGATGCAGACCAGCCCGACGACGATGCTCTCCTCGAATAGAGTGTGCTTGAGCGTGTCGATGGCCGCGTAGATCAGGTTGGACCGGTCGTAGACCGGCACGATCTCGATCGACTTCGGCAGACTGCTTGCGATCTCTTTGAACCGCTTCTTGACGTTCTCGATCACGTCGAGGGCGTTGACGCCGAAGCGCTGCAGCACGATGCCGCTCGCGACCTCGCCCTCCCCGTTGAGTTCGGCGATGCCCCGCCGCTCGTCAGGTCCCAACTCGACATGGGCGACGTCGCGCAGCAGCACCGGCGTGCCGTTGCTGGTCTTCAGCACGATGTTGCCCAGATCGTTGATGCTCTTGATGTAGCCCTTGCCGCGGATGACGTATTCGAACTCCGCCAGCTCGACGGTACGGCCGCCGACATCGGCGTTGCTGGCGCGGATGGCCTCCCGGATCTTCTGCATGCTGATGCCGCGGTCGCGCATCCGCTGCGGATCGAGCACCACGTTATACTGCTTGACGAAGCCGCCGATACCGGCGACGTCGGCGACGCCTTCCGCCTTGGCCAGCGCGAACTTCAGATTCCAGTCCTGGATCGTGCGCGTGTCCGCCAAGTTCAATTCCTTGGACACGACGGCGTACTGATAGACCCAGCCGACGCCGGTGGCGTCGGGCCCGATGGTCGGCGTGACGCCGGTCGGAAGTCTCGAAGCAGCCCCGTTCAAGAACTCCATGACGCGCGAGCGCGCCCAATAGATGTCGGTGCCGTCCTCGAAGATAACGTAGACGAACGACACGCCGAAGAAGGAGAAGCCGCGCACCACCTTGGACTTCGGGACGGTCAGCATGGCCGTCGTCAGCGGATAGGTGACCTGGTCCTCGATGACCTGCGGCGCCTGGCCCGGGTACTCGGTGTAGACGATGACCTGGGTGTCCGAGAGGTCCGGGATCGCATCCAGCGGAAGATGGACCAGTGCGTAGAGGCCGGCCGCGGCCGCAAAGCCGGTGCCGAACAGCACCAGCAGCAGGTTGCGCGCCGACCAGGCGATGATGCGGGCGATCATTTCTGCTCTCCATGGACGTGGCCGCTCGAAGCGTCGGCCGGCGCGCTTGCCTCGGCGAAGCCCTTGAGGGCGGCTTTGAGGTTGCTCTCCGCGTCGATCAGGAAGTTCGCCGATGTGACGACCGCTTCCCCGTCGTTGAGGCCGTCCCGGATCTCGATGTAGCCACCGCCCCGGCGGCCGAGCTTCACTTCGCGGGGCTCGAACCTGCCCTCGCCCTTGTCGACGAGTACGGCCTGGCGGGCACCGGTGTCGAGCACCGAGCTATCCGGCACGGCCAGAACCGACGATGAATCCGCGGTGTCGATGTCGGCATCGACGTACATGTCCGGCAGCAGCGCAAGGTCCGGATTGGCGAGCTCGATCCGAACGCGCGCGGTGCGCGTGTCCTTGTTCACTTGGGGATAGACGACCGCGATCTTTCCCGAGAAGGTCCGGCCGGCAAAGCTGCGGGCGCGGATCGACACCGGCTGGCCGACCGAGATGTTGCCGAGGTCGCGCTCGGCCACGTCGACCAGCGCCCACACCATCGAGATATCGGCGATCCGAAACAGCACGTCGCCGGGGTTCGCGCGCATGCCCTCGATCGCGTTGCGCTCCAGCACGATGCCGTCGCGCGGCGCCGCCCACTGGACTGTTACGGGCGCGATGTGGGACTTCTCCATCTCGGTGATGACCTGTTCGGGGACGTCGAGGTTGATCAGTCGCTGCCGGGAGCCGCGGCCGTAGGCCTCGATGCCGCCCGTGGTCTTGGACGTGATAGTCGAGAGATATTCGGCGGCGGCGGACGCGACGGCCGAACTGTAAATCTGCATCAAGGCCTGGCCGGCCTTCACCCGCGTGCCGGTGGTCACGTCGGCGACTTTCTGCACGAAGCTTTCGGCCCGCATCGCGATAACCGACACGCGGCGTTCGTCCAACTGGATCGTGCCCGGTGCCCTGACCGAGACGCGGATCGCGCGGCGCTCCGCCGGCTCCGACTTCACGCCCGTCCGCTGAATCTTGCCGGGCGAGAGCTTGACCGTGCCGTCGTCGGCGTCGTCGCCTTCGTAGACGGGAACATAATCCATCCCCATCGGATCCTTCTTCGGCACTGGCGAGGTGTCGGGCAGGCCCATGGGATTGCGGTAGTAGAGGATCTTGCGCGACGAATCCGCCTGCAGCTTCGGCTTTGCCGGCTCGGAGAAGCCCTTGTCGTCGTCGTACACGGGCAGATAATCCCGCCCGCGTTCGTCCTTCTTCGGCACGGCCGACCAGAAGGGCGCCCCATCCGGATCCCGGTAGTAGAGCGGAGTTCGCTCGGCACCGGCCCGGGTGGCCGCTTCGGCATGGACGGACCAGTGCTCGCCGTTCGCGTACCAGTAGGTTCCTAGGGCCAAACCGCCCGTCATTGCGAGTGCCGTCAGGAGACGCTGCGTGTTCATGGTGTGCTACCCGCGCGCTCGGAGCGCGCATCCATGGGAATGGGAACAGGAGTTCGGGCGTCGCCGCGCGACGCCCGAAGGCTCACTTGGCCGCCTTGACGATCACCTTGCCGGTGACGGTTTCGGCCTCGCCCTGCACCTTCGCGGACAGCGTAACCTGATAGCGGCCGGCCATCGGCAGGTCCGTCTTGAAGGCGTAGACGCCAGGCTCTTTTGACGGCAGCGGCGAGACCGCCGATTCCATCTCGGCCATCCCGTCGGGCGCCATGTCGACGCGGGTCTTGAAGATAACCGCGTCAGACACAGGCTTGCCGGTCTGTTTGTTGGTCAGGCGAACGGAGAGCGTGACGTCGTCGCCCTTCTTCATCTCCGGATTGACAGGCTCGAAGGCGTAGTCGCCGGCGCCTGCCATGGCAGCAGAAGCAGCAAGCAAAAGGGTGGCGGCGACTGCCGCGGTCGTGAATCTGGAAAACATCGTCTTGTCCTCATGAAGTTGATCTTCCGCCGTGGCGCTTGTGGCGCGCGCACGTCAATCGTCTGCGCGCCCGAGCGTGCGGGCGCCAAGCATTGAGGATCAGCTTCGAGGAGGTCGGAAGGGAGGACTGCCGCTGCGGTAGGAGAGGACCTGGTCCGCGGGTATGGCGATCTCGTCGGCAGTAATGGCGAGAAGACCGAGTACGACGGGGCGAACGTCATCGAGCGCAAATGTTCCGCCGACGCAGCAGAGTCCCGCCCCGCACTTGTAGCCGGCCGTGTCGGATGCCTTTCCCTGCATGTCCTCCGGACAGCAGTCCATCGACATGTCGCCCTGACCCACCATGTGCATAGCGGCCTGCATGTCGTCCGACGACATCGCGCGACCGGCTGAGGCGCCGAGCGGCAGCATCGCCCAGGAGAGGGCGATCGCGAATGCCAAGATGGTACGGACGAACCGCATACAATCTACTTACCTCTCAAGCCGCGTCGTGGCTTCGATAACATATACCGACTGCGGATGGAGTCTTTGATCCTGCTCAAGCATTTGTGACCGCCGGACGATTATCTGTCCACCCGACCGACGACGTTCATAAGTTCTGCGATCTTGCGGCGCTGGTCGGCCTTATCGCCGCTCCGGATAGCGTGTTCCACGCAGTGGGCCACGTGATCCTTAAGAATCTCTTCTTCCACCCGCCTGAGCGCGGAACGTACCGCCGAGATCTGCGTGACGATATCGATGCAGTACCGGTCCTCGTCGACCATCTTCGCGAGCCCGCGAGCCTGGCCTTCGATGCGGTTCAGACGTTTCTGGCAGGACGCCTTGATGTCGCTTCTCATGGCCCGTATATACCCCCCGAGGGTACCTTCCGCAAGAGATGGAGTCGCAGATGGCCGTGCATGACAACCCCAAATCCGGAGCGGCTCACGGGGCCTGCTGCGGGCACTCCCATCCGGCGACTCATGACCATTCGGGACATACTCATCATCACAATCATGCTGCGGGCTTGGCGGTGGACCCGGTCTGCGGGATGAAGGTCGATCCCTCGACCGCTCGCCACAAGATCGACCATGGCGGAGAGACCTTCTATTTCTGCTCGGAGCGCTGCCGCACCAAGTTCGAAGCCGACCCGGCGAAATACGTGCACGGCAAGGCGCAGCAGGTGTCGCCAGCCAAAGTTCGGGAAGGCACGATCTACACCTGCCCGATGCATCCGCAGATCCGCCAGGTCGGACCGGGCAATTGCCCCATCTGCGGCATGGCGCTCGAACCCGAGGTCGCGACGGCGGACAGCGGCCCCAACCCCGAGCTGATCGACATGACCCGCCGTTTCTGGGTGGGTCTCGCACTCTCCGTTCCGGTCGTCGTTCTCGAAATGGGCGGGCACCTCATAGGTGGCCATGGGTGGATCGATCAGACGCTATCCAACTGGATCCAGTTGGTTCTCGCAACACCTGTCGTCCTCTGGGCCGGTTGGCCCTTCTTCGTTCGCGGATGGCAGTCGGTCGTCACTCGCAATCTGAACATGTTCACTCTGATCGCGATGGGCACCGGTGTCGCGTGGGTCTACAGCATAGTCGCCACCATCGCGCCGGGCGTCTTCCCGACCACCTTTAGAGGCCATGACGGCGCCGTCGCCGTCTACTTCGAAGCGGCTGCTGTGATCACCGTCCTGGTTCTGCTTGGCCAGGTACTCGAGCTCCGGGCCCGCGAGGCGACCTCGGGCGCGATCAAAGCCCTCCTCGACCTCGCCCCGAAAACGGCGCGGCGCATTCGGGCGGACGGCACCGACGAGGAGGTCGAGATTTCGGAGCTGCAGGTCGGCGATCGGCTCCGCGTCCGGCCGGGCGAGAAGGTGCCTGTCGACGGCGAGATCGTCGAAGGGCGTTCTTCTCTCGACGAATCCATGGTGACCGGCGAATCGATGCCCGTCAGCAAGGACGTCGGCGGCAAGGTGATCGCCGGCACGCTCAATCGCTCCGGCGGCTTCGTCATGCGAGCCGAGAAGGTCGGCAGCGACACCATGCTGTCCCAGATCGTGCAGATGGTCGCGCAGGCGCAGCGCTCCCGCGCGCCGATCCAGCGTCTGGCCGATCAGGTCGCAGGCTGGTTCGTCCCGGCGGTCATCGTCGTTGCTCTCGTCGCGTTCGGCGCGTGGGCCTACTACGGACCCGAGCCGCGGATGGCCTTCGGATTGGTCGCCGCGGTCAGCGTGCTGATCATCGCCTGTCCGTGCGCACTCGGGCTCGCCACCCCCATGTCGATTATGGTCGGAGTCGGCCGGGGTGCGCAGGCCGGCGTGCTGATCAAGAACGCCGAGGCGCTGGAACGCATGGAAAAGATCGACACGCTGGTGGTGGACAAGACGGGCACCCTCACCGAAGGCAAGCCGAAGGTCGTCTCCATCGTCCCTGCGCCGGGTTACGACGAAAACGAACTTCTGCGTCTCGCCGCCACCGTCGAACGGGCCAGCGAGCATCCCCTCGCCGACGCAATCGTCCGCTCCGCCAACGACCGCAGCTTGGTCCTGGGCGAGGTCGAGGAATTCGATTCTCCGACCGGCAAGGGGGCCGTAGGCAAGGTCGACGGCAAATCCATCGTGTTGGGTAACGCCAACTTCCTTGCATCCGTGGGCGTAGGGACACAATCGCTGGAAGCGGAGGGCGAACGCATGCGAGGTGACGGCGCCACCGTGATTAACATGGCGATCGACGGGAAACTGGCCGGTCTCTTTGCAATCGCAGACCCCATCAAGGCGTCGACCCCGGCGGCGCTGAGAGAACTGAAGGCGGAGGGCGTCAAGGTCATCATGCTGACCGGCGACAACCGCACCACCGCGAAGGCGGTCGCGCGCCAGCTCGGGATCGGGGACGTCGAGGCCGAAGTGCTTCCGGACCAGAAGAGCGCTGTCGTCGCCAGATTGCAGAAGGCTGGCGCGATCGTCGCCATGGCCGGCGACGGCGTCAACGACGCCCCGGCCCTCGCCGCCGCCGAGGTCGGCATAGCGATGGGCACCGGGACCGATGTCGCGATGGAAAGCGCTGGCGTGACCCTGCTGAAAGGAGACCTGGGCGGCATCGTCCGTGCCCGCAAGCTGTCGGAGGCCACCATGAGCAATATCCGACAGAATCTGTTCTTCGCGTTCATCTATAACGCCGCCGGTGTCCCGATCGCGGCGGGAATTCTGTATCCGACGTTCGGAATCCTGCTCTCGCCAATCATCGCCGCCGCCGCAATGGCACTATCGTCCGTCAGTGTCGTGGGCAATGCCCTGCGCCTGCGCGTGACGAGTCTCTAGCGTTTAGCCGATGAGAACGCAAAAAGCCTGCAGACGGAATCTGCAGGCTTGTCGCGATCGGAAGCGGGGCTGGCGACTTCCTCTCGCTTGTCGATGTGGTTTAGAGGAACCATGAAGGTGGATTTTTTGACTTGGATCAAATCTGAAAGTCTTATCTGGGGAATGCGCTCGCGAGTCCCCTATCAGCAGCAAGGCCGGAGTCGTATCCGATGACCCTCTTCGTCCCGTCGAACGAGCGAGATTTAAGGCTCGATCTCTTCCGCGGAGTGGCGAACTGGGCCATTTTCTTCGGCCACATTCCCGGCACGGCGCTCGCGTGGTTGACCTCGCGCAACTACGGCTTCAGCGACGGGGCTGACCTGTTCGTCTTTATTTCCGGCTACACCGCCACCCTGGTGTTCGGCAGGATGATGGTGCAACGCGGCTTCCTGATCGGCGCGACCCGACTGCTTCGGCGCGTTTGGCAGCTTTACGTCGCGCATGTGCTTCTGTTCATATTTTATCTCACGTCGGTCCACTACCTGGCGCACCGGTTCGACATTCCGCATCTGATGGACCAATTCAACGTCGCGCACTTGATGGAATTCCCGGTGGAGACACTAACGCAGGGGCTCCTTCTGAAGTTCAAGCCGCTCAATCTCGACGTACTTCCTCTGTACATCGTCCTGATGGGCGCCTTTCCCCCGGTCCTGTGGCTCATGCTACGCCACAGAAATTGGGCGCTGGCCGGATCGGTGCTGCTCTATTTCGCCGCCAGATTTCTACATTGGAATCTGCCTTCCTATCCCTCCGGCGACTGGTTCTTCAACCCATTCACGTGGCAGCTGCTGTTCGTGCTGGGAGCATGGCTTGCGGCCGGGGGCGCTCGGACGGTCCGTCCAATCGTGACCGCTCTGACCCCTTTGGTTCTCAGCGTTGCTTTCCTGTTGTTCGCCCTGGTGGCGACGCTTGCGACGCTCATTCCCGAAATCGACTCTCCGATAGTGAGCCAGCTTACGCAGGCCTTTCGCCCCAACGACAAGACCAACCTCGCTCCCTATCGCATCCTGCACCTTCTGGCCCTGGCTCTTCTCGCCGTGAGATTCATCCCGTTCGACTGGTCCGGTCTCGGCTGGCCGATCTTCCGTCCGCTGATCAAGTGCGGCCAACAATCGCTCGAGGTTTTTTGCGTCGGGGTTTTTCTTTCCTTCGTTGCGCACTTCGTGTTGGACGCCACGTCGAACGCTTTCTACGTCCAGGTCCTAGTAGGAGCGGCCGGCCTGTCCATCATGACCGGCGTTGCATACTATCGCTCCTGGTCGAAGAAGATCGACAAGTACGCGTTCACGGCGCCGCAGACGCAAGTGCCCCCGGCGGCTGCAGCACCCTCTCCGGTCACCATGGCGGCGGAATCCATGAAAAAGACCAAGGAGTCGAAATGCTGACTTCCGAGCTCGTCCTCAGCACGGATGCCAGAGCCATCGTGCTGCATACACTCCACTGGATCGCCGCGATCGTGGAAGTCCTCGGCGTCGGGGTCATCGTAGTCGCCGTGATCGCAGCGAGCGCATGGTCCATCCCGCAGATGTTTCTCGGTGAATGGCGCGGTGCTTTCCGGTCCTATCGAGCAAACCTGGGGCGCGGGATCCTGCTCGGCCTCGAATTTTTGATCGCAGCAGACATCATCGGCATGGTGGCCATCGTTCCGACACTCGAGCGGCTTGCGGTTCTTGGCTTGATCATCGTGATACGCACGTTCTTGAGCTTCTCGCTCCAGATCGAAATCGACGGCCGGTTGCCTTGGCGTCGCGAGCGCGCCGATGCGGCCGACTCGAAAGATGGTGGTCTTTGAGGGCAATCTCCTCCGGTGAGGAGTTTTTGACTCAGGTCAAGTATGCCCCCGATCCGCCGGGTTAGGTTTTCCACGCCAGCGCCGGCTCAAGAGCGTTTCATCGCTTAATTGAGCCGGAGGGGATTCCGGTTTTTGGCGGATTGTAATTCAAGATGCTGACTGGATTGGAGGCCAGCATCGCATGACCCGACCTCTTTCCCTGGATCTTCGCGAGCGTGTGGTGGCGTCGATATTGGCCGGCGAGAGCTGCCGGTCTGTGGCGGAGCGTTTTGGGCGTTGCAGTCTCGTCGGTTGTGAAGTGGTCACAGCGGCAGCGGGCGATCGGCTCGGTTGCGCCCGGCAAGATGGGCGGCCACCGCAAGCCTGTGCTTGATCCGCATCGCGCCTTCATCGTCGAACGGATCACTCAGACGCCGCATTTGACGTTGCATGGTCTGAAGGCGGAACTGGCAGCCCGTGGGGTCAAGGTCTCACACAACGCGGTCTGGCTGTTCCTCCGCCGGGAAGGGCTGCGGTTCAAAAAACACTGTTTGCCCTCGAACAGGCTCGCACCGGCGTCTCTCGTAGGCGCCAGCGTTGGCGATCCTGGCAGACCGGACTTGATCCGGGCCGGCTCGTCTTCATCGATGAGACCTGGATCAAGACCAACATGGCCCCCTTGCGGGGCTGGGGCCCCAAAGGGGCACGCCTGCGCGGCTTCGTCCCGCACGGGCATTGGCGTACCCTTCACATTCCTCGGCGCGCTCCGCCACGACCAGCTCACCGCCCCCTGCGTCTTCGA
>NZ_JAEMSD010000114.1 GCF_016462955.1 Bradyrhizobium sp.
TCGGCGATAGCGGCTTTTTCGGACGGTCCCTGGTCATCGCCCCTGCCGTTAACGAGAATGTTATCGCGGCTCGTGGGAGTTTCCGCGACCACGAAAAAGGCGGCCCGAGGGCCGCCTTTCAGATTTGCGCAGCCGTGGCTCGCGCTAGGCGAGCGGCACCGCGACAAACCGGGTGGCGTCAGCGCTTTTGACCTGCAGCAACACGCTCCGCTTGCCAGACGATTTGGCCTGCGCCAGTTCCGAGCGCACCTCGCCGACATTGCTGACGGCCTTGCCACCGACATTGAGGATGACGTCGCCGGTCTGGATACCGCGTTGCGCGGCCGGCCCTTGCGGATCGACCTCCGTCACGACGACGCCCTTCGGGCCCGCGCCCTGGACGTCACCGGCCGGCGCCAGGCTGAGGCCCAGGCGCGGCGTGCCTGCATTCGGCTGTCTGCTGCCTTCGTCAGCATTGCCATTTCCCTTCGCCTGGCGGTCGCTGGGAAGCTCGCCCAACGCCACGGTCAGCGTCTTGCTGTCGCCCTTGCGGAAGACGTCGATCTTCACGGACGCGCCGGGCGCCAAGGTGGCGATGGTTCGGGCGAGATCGCGGGAGTCCTTGATGGTGGTGCCGTTGACGGCCGTGATGACGTCGCCTGCCTCGATGCCGGCCTTCGCCGCCGGGCTGCCATCCTGCGGACTGTCGACGATCGCGCCACGCGCCTCCTTGAGGCCGAGGCTGTCGGCGATATCCGAGGTCACGGGCTGCACCTGCACGCCGAGCCAGCCCCTTGTGACCACGCCCTTGTCCTTCAACTGCGCGACGACGAGCTTGGCGGTCGAGGCCGGGATGTCGAAACCGATGCCGACCGAGCCGCCCGAGGGCGAGAAGATCGCGGTGTTCACGCCGATCACATTGCCGTTCATATCGAAGGCCGGACCGCCCGAATTGCCCTTGTTGATCGGCGCATCGATCTGGATGTAGTCGTCATAGGGACCATTGCCGATATCGCGGCCGCTGGCCGAGACGATGCCCGCGGTCACGGTGCCGCCGAGCCCGAAGGGATTGCCGACCGCGACCACCCAGTCGCCGATGCGCGGCTTCTGGTCGGAGAATTTGACGAAGGGAAAGTCCTTCTTGCCGTCGACCTTGATCAGCGCCAGGTCGGTCTTCGGATCGGTGCCGACGACCTTCGCAGTGTAGCTCGTGCCGTCATCCATGGTCACCTGCACGGACTCGGCGTGGTCGACGACGTGGTTGTTGGTCACGGCATAGCCGTCGGCGGAGATGAAGAAGCCCGAGCCCTCGCCCGTGATCATCTGATGGCGCTGGCGCGGCATGCCGTTCGCCCCGCCAGGGAAGCGGAAGCCGAACTGTCGCGAGAACTGGTCGAGCGGGGAGTCCTCGTCAGAATCCATCCGGTTCTGCTGCAGCATCGCCGTCTTGTCGCTGGTTCGGTCGATCTTCACGCGTACCGAGATCACTGCTGGTTTGACCTTGCTGACGAGATCGCCGAAGCCGGGCGGCGTCGCGGCGGTTTCCGCGGCCTGGGCCGGCGCGATGAAGGAATTCATACCGAACGGCGAAGCGCCGGGTGATGCCGCCAGCACGGCCACGCCGAGCGCAGCCACGGTGCCGAGCAGCGCGAGCCGGCGCGGCCTGAGTATCTTGCGAGACGTGTTGGTGTCGAAATTGACGCGGTCGTTCATGTCGAAATGTCCATGTTGAGCAGGTGTCGCCTTGCCCTCAACATGGCCGCTGCCACCTTACGGCGTCCCGTCCATCCGATTAAATCTCGGCAAACAATGGGGCAGCGGGCGCCTTGGCAAATCACCTCCCGTATTGATGCAGCTCAATACGAGTCCTTGGCGCCGTGAAAAACTGCGAGCGTCGGATGATGACCGGAGGCGCGCCATGTACAAAGACATTCTCGTCCACATTCCCACCGAACGTCCCATGCGCCCCGTCATCGAGGGCTCGATCTCGCTCGCGGCGCACCTCAACGCACATCTCGACGCCATCGCGGTCGGCTATGTCACAACCAGTGCAGCTTACGTGATGGAGGGCGGCGCCGCGGTGGCGGCCGTGTTCGAGCTGGAACGCGAGCGCGCGGTGGAGCGAGCCGAGGCTGCGCTCGCGGTGTTCAAGAGCGAAGCGGCGAACGCCGGTCTCTCCCACACCTGCCACGCACTCGGCGCGATCCCGGCGGATGCGGCCAGCACGCTCGGCGAGATGGCGCGCCTGCACGACCTCAGCGTCGTGCTCCAGCCGGATCCGGCGCAAGGCTCGTTCGACAACGACGTGCCGCGCGAGATCCTGTTCCAGGCGGGCGGCCCGGTGCTGTTCCTGCCCTACACCTTCCGCGGAGCCTTCAAGGCGAACCGGATCGGCATTTGTTGGGACGGCAGCCGCCTCGCCGCCCGCGCGGTGCGCGACGCAGCACCGTTCCTCGCGCGCGCCGCAGAGATCGTGATCATCACGGTCAACGAAACCGACGCAGCCTCCGGCGAAGCCTCAGCGAGCGCTCTGGCAAGGCATCTCGGCCGGCGCGGAGTGCCAACCCGCACGGTCGGCCTGTCGGCAGCGCGCGCCGACATCCAGCCGACCATCCTGTCGCTGGCCGCCGACGAGAGCCTCGATCTCCTGGTGATGGGCGGCTACGGCCATTCGCGCTTGCAGGAGCGCGTCCTCGGGGGCGTCACCCGTGCCATGCTGGAAGCCATGACGGTCCCCGCGCTGATGTCGCATTGAGCCACCGGCCTGAAGCCATCACGCTGCGACGGGTGCTTCCCATGTCGCGGGTGCGGCGGCGTCCACGTCGCCATGCACATTGCACGCGTCGAAATGCGCCTTGAGCTCGATCTCGGCGAGATGCTCGAAATGTTCGGCTTGGCCGAGAAGTTCCCAGGTCTGCAGCGGCCGGTAGGCCGCCTGCTGGCGACAGAGGGACGCCAGCGCCCGGTAGCGACGTACGTTCTCCATGAGACCCTCCCTCGCGTTCACAGGCTTATTGCCCGGATTTGCGTCAGGCCGATGGCGCTTATGCAAAACATTTGCTGCGCGGGCAACGTGCCTGAGCTCGGTTAATTTCGAGAAAGCCGGGTAAGAACTTTGGTTCCAAACGTTCCCGCGGAACTCTCGCCCAACGCGCGTCAGGCGTAGAGGCGGCGCTCCACCGTCACACCGACCAGGTCGAGATAGCGTTCCATCAAGTCGGGCCGGCCGACCAGATAGCCCTGCATCTCCTCGCAGGCCTCGCGGGCCAGAAAGGCACGCTGTGCCTCCGTCTCCACCCCCTCGGCGATGACTGGAATCTTCAGCGCGTGCGCGTGGCTCAGGACGGCGCGGACGATCTCGGCCGATTGCGGCGTCGCCTCGAGATTGCAGATGAAGCTGCGGTCGATCTTGATCTTGTCGAACGGGAACGACTGCAGATAGGACAGCGAGGAATAGCCGGTACCGAAATCGTCCATCGCGATGCGGACGCCGAGCGCCTTCAGCCGCCGCAGCAGATTGAGCGCGCGGGTGAAATCACCGATCAGCACGCCCTCGGTGATCTCGACCTCGAGCCGCGCCGGCGAAAGCCCGGTCTCCAGCAGGATCTGGTGGATCGAACGTTCGAGATCGCCGGCCTGGAACTGGACCGGGGACAGATTGACCGCGACCTGCAACGGCCGCGGCCATGACGCCGCCTCGCGGCACGCTTCGCGTAAGGCCCATTCGCCGATCTCGATGATCAGCCCGTTCTCCTCCGCCAGCGGAATGAACTGGTCCGGCCGCACGAAGCCCCGGGTCGGATGATTCCAGCGCAGCAGCGCCTCGAAGCCGATCACCTCGCCATCCACCCGCGCCTGGGGCTGGAAATGGAGTAGGAGCTGGTTTTGCTCCAGCGCCTGCCTCAGATCGTGCTGCAACAGCCTGCGGTCGCGCAGCTCCTGATCCATCTCGGATACGAAGCAACGAACCCGCCCCCTGCCCTCGCGCTTCGCACGATACAGGGCCGAGTCGGCATTGGCGAGCAATGTCGCGGCGTTGACGCCGTCGTCTGGATAGAACGCGACACCGATGCTGAGTCCGGCGTGGAGGAGATAGTCTTGGACCTCCAGCTCCTGGCCGATCGCCTCGACCAGGCGTTCGGCCAGCGCCACAACGTCCTCGCGACTGATGTGGTCAGGCATCAGGATCATGAACTCGTCGCCGCCGATGCGGGCAACGAAGGCGCCGTCGGCTTCCGCAGCAAGCCGGTCAGCCGCCGCCCGCATCAGCATGTCGCCGACGGGGTGACCGAACACGTCGTTGACTTCCTTGAAGCGGTCGAGGTCGAGGCTCAGCACGGCGAAACTTGTCGACGCCTCCTGCGCCCGCTCCAGCCGTTCAGCCAGCGCCGCATTGAAGGCGCTGCGGTTCGGCAAATCGGTCAACGCATCATGATGCGCAAGATAGCTGATCCGCTGCCGGGTGGTGACACGCTCCGTGACGTCCTCGATCACGCCGACCAGATATTGCGGACCCCCATTCCCATCCGTGATCAGCATTTTCCGTGAATTGACGACCCGGTCGCGGCCCTTGACGCCGACTTCGAGCAGATGCTCCTCGAGAAACATCGGCATGCCGCTGGCCACGACGCGCTTATCCTGCTCGTTGACCATGCGGTCCACGTCAGCTGGGAAAATCTGCTCGGGCGTTCGGCCGAGCATCTGTTCGCGCGGCATGCCGTAATAGTCTTCGCCGGCGCGATTGAGCAGGATGTAGCGCGAACTCTCCGCACATTTCGCGAAGACCGCGATCGGGATGTTTTCGATGATGGTATCGAGAAATTCGCGGGTCCGCAGCAGATCCTGCTCGACCTCGTCGCGCGTTTGCGCGCGTATTTCGATCATCCGCTGACGCTCTCGATCACCGGCCTCGTAGGCAGCACTGACGAACTCGCCGAGCTTGACGAGATCGACCTGTCCGGCGGCATCGGTGGCGCAGCGGAGCTGCTCGGCGAACAAGCGATGCATGCTCATGCCATCACTTTGCGCCGCGTGCGGTCTTCATGCCCGCAATTATCGTCATTCCGCATCCGCGCTCTCATGGCCTTCCTAAACCACAGATTGAGACGCTCGGCATTGCGCGGTCGTTAACCGATTGTCCTTCTCAGGTGCGTTGGTTACCCCGGCCTGAATGAGCCGGTCGGTTTGGACGGCATCCTCCGTAGACATCCGGATAAAGTGGCGCGCCTTGACACACCGGAACCACGGCAGCAGGGCTGATCCGTAATCTACCGAATGAGCGCACTTTCTCCGGCTCGCTGTGGGGGCGCGGAACTATGTTGCAGCTTCTGAACCCGGCCCGTCTCCGCGGCGACGCGAATAGCCGCAATATTGGCGGCATACTCGGCAGCGCTCTTGCCGCGAAATACGGCGGAGCCGGCGACCAGCGTATCGGCGCCCGCTGCAACCACGGCCGCGGCATTGTCGCGCGTGATCCCGCCATCGACCTCGAGCCGAATCGGCCGCGCGCCGATCATGGTCCCGATCCGCCTGATCTTCTCAAGCTGGGATCCGAGGAAGGATTGGCCACCGAATCCCGGATTGACCGTCATGACCAGGATCAGGTCGAGACGATCGAGCACATATTCGATCGCACTCTCGGGCGTCGACGGACACAGGCTGACGCCGGCCTTCTTGCCGAGCGCACGGATCGCCTGGAGTGAGCGGTCGAGATGGGCGCCTGCTTCAGCATGAACTGTGATGACGTCGGCCCCCGCCTTCGCGAATCCTTCGAGATAGTGATCGACAGGCGCGATCATGAGGTGCACGTCGAAGATCTTCTTCGTCAGCGGCCGGATTGCCTTGATGACGTCGGCGCCAAAGCTGATATTTGGAACGAAATGTCCGTCCATGACGTCGCAATGGATCCAGTCGGCCCCAGCGGCGTCGATCGCGGCGACCTCTTCGCCGAGACGCGCGAAATCCGCGGCCAGGATCGAGGGAGCGATGACGATCTCCCTCGTCATGGCTTTGGGCTCCGGGCGTCGGCGCCGCCGCTGAATACGCGACTGGCAAGCACATCCATGGGATCGATGGTTTCGAGGTCGGCGACATCGAGCATGCGGTCGAGATCGGACACCAGCCGGTCGGCCTGTCGCAGACGGATGCGGTCGACGGCGTTGCGTATCGAGCGCGCATTGGAGAAGAACGGCTGGGTCCGGCGCAGGGCGATGTATCTCTCGAACGCTTCTCGCGCCGCTGCGGAAAAACGATAGCCCCGCTCCTTGAGCATCAGCTCGGCGATGACCAGCAGCTCAACCTCGGCGTAATCAGGGAATTCGATGTGGTGGGCGATGCGCGAGCGGAAGCCGGGATTGGAGGAGAAGAAGCTCGTCATGCGCTCGCCATAGCCGGCGAGGATCACGACGAGATCCTCGCGCTGGTTCTCCATCACCTGGAGCAGGATCTCGATCGCCTCCTGGCCATAGTCGCGCTCGTTGTCGGGCCGGTGCAGATAATAAGCCTCGTCGATGAACAGCACGCCGCCCATCGCCTTCTTCAGGATCTCTTTCGTCTTCGGCGCCGTGTGACCGATATACTGGCCGACGAGATCGTCGCGCGTCACCGAGATCACCTGCCCGCGCCGCACGAAGCCGAGCCCATGCAGAATCCTGGCCATGCGTAGCGCCACCGTGGTCTTGCCAGTGCCGGGATTGCCAGTGAAGGACATGTGCAGCGTCGGCGGCGCCGATGCAAGGCCGGCGCGCTGCCGGATGCGTTCGATCAGCAACAGGGATGCGATCTGGCGTACGCGGTTCTTCACCGGCTTGAGCCCGATCAACTCCTGATCGAGCTGTTGCAGCGTTGCGGTAATCCCCGCGGCTTCGGCCTCCTTGCGGAGATCGAAATGGGTCTCGCTGTGTTCGGTGGTCGTTACGTGGGGCACATCGAGCATGGCTAGCCTCGAAAGAAGAGCTTCTCCGCGGGGGAGCCGCGAAGCAATGGTCCGCCAAGGATCCGGAGCAGGGAGAGCTCCGTGCGGAAGGGAACCGCTCAGGTCGATGCCTGCACGGCCGGCTTGCGCACGGTGGTGTAACGGATCGCGCGGCCCGCCACCTCATGCCGCACCAGCTCGAACTCCGCCTCCTGCTTCGGCCGGTTGACGAGGAAGGAGATCCGCACCGATTCCCAGCCGTGGCTGGCGTCGAAGCCGCTGATGCGGATGTAGCGATCGCTATACACCCTGCGGCATTCGGCGAGCTCCATCATGACGCCGGCAGCGTCCTGAAGATCGAACATCGGCAGGCCCCACATCTCCCAATAGGTGTTGCGGGGATGTGGGTCGTCGGTGAACTCGATGTTCACCGCCCAGCCGTTGGCAAGGCAATACTGCACTTGCTTGGTGATCTGGTCATCCGTCAGATCGGGCAGGAACGAGAAGCAGCCCTGGGTCAGTTTCATGTTCGAATCTCCTCAGACGGTTTCCAGCGCCGTCGGAACGAAGTCCGGCGTGTCGGTGGATTGGTAGTTGAAGGTGACGTCCTTCCAGACCTCGAGCGCGGCCTTCAGCGGCGTGCAGGTCTGCGCGGCCTTGGCGAGGATCTCCGGGCCCTCATGGACGTAGTCGCGGCCCTCGTTGCGGGCGAGGATCATCGCCTCCAGCGCCACGCGGTTGGCGGTGGCCCCTGCCGCGATGCCCATGGGATGGCCGATGGTGCCGCCGCCGAATTGCAGCACCACGTCCTCGCCCAGCAGGTCGAGCAATTGATGCATCTGGCCGGCATGGATGCCGCCGGAGGCGACCGGCATCATCTTGTTCAGGCTGGCCCAGTGCTGGTCGAAGAACAGGCCGTGCTCGAGCCTGGTGGGGTTGAAGTCCTCGCGGCAGACGTCGTAATAGCCGCGCGTGGTGTTGGGATCGCCCTCGAGCTTGCCGACCACCGTGCCGGCATGGATGTGGTCGACCCCGGCAAGCCGCATCCATTTCGCGATGACGCGGAACGACACGCCATGACTCTTCTGCCGGGTATAGGTGGAATGGCCGGCGCGGTGCAGATGCAGGATCATGTCGTTGCGCCGCGCCCATTTGGCCATCGACTGGATCGCGGTGTAGCCGATCACGAGATCGATCATGACGATGCACGACCCGAGCTCCTTGGCGAACTCCGCGCGCTCGTACATGTCCTCCATCGTGGCAGCGGTGATGTTCAAATAGGTGCCCTTGACCTCGCCCGAGGCCGCCTGCGCGCGGTTCACCGCCTCCATGCAATAGAGGAAGCGGTCGCGCCAGTGCATGAAGGGCTGCGAGTTGATGTTCTCGTCGTCCTTGGTGAAGTCGAGGCCGCCCTTCAGCGCCTCATAGACCACGCGGCCGTAATTGCGGCCCGACAGCCCGAGCTTCGGCTTCACCGTCGCACCCAGCAGCGGCCGGCCGAACTTGTCGAGCCGCTCGCGCTCGACCACGATCCCGGTGGCCGGCCCCTGGAAGGTCTTCACATAGGCGACCGGGAAACGCATGTCCTCCAACCGCAGCGCCTTCAGGGGCTTGAAGCCGAACACGTTACCTATGATCGAGGCGGAGAGGTTTGCGATCGAGCCCGGCTCGAACAGGTCGAGGTCATAGGCGATGTAGGCGAAATACGAGCCGGGCGAGCCTGGGACGGGATCGACCCGGTAGCACTTGGCGCGATATTTCTCCGCCGCAGTCAAGCGGTCGGTCCACACCACCGTCCAGGTCGCGGTCGAGGATTCACCGGCCACAGCAGCCGAGGCCTCGATCGGATCGACGCCTTCCTGCGGAGTCACGCGGAACAGTGCGATGACGTCGGTGTCTTTCGGCGTGTACTCGGGCTCCCAATAGCCCATGCGCGCGTATTCCATCGTGCCCGATCGATAGCGCTCTTTGCCGCGGACGGTTCCTGCATGCGCATTCATGGCTCTCTCCTGCTCTTCTCTCTGAATTGATTAGGCGGCGACCGGCTCACGCGTGCCAATGCGCGGATCGAGGTCACCTGCGCGATAGCGCCGCGCCATCTCGCTCAACGGAATCACCTTGATCCTGCTCGCATGGCCCGCGGTGCCGAACTGCTCGAAGCGCTCGCGACAAAGCTCGCGCATCGCATCCATCGCCGGTTTGAGGAACTTGCGCGGGTCGAACTCGCTGCGGCTCTGCGCGGCCACTTTCCGGAACACCGCGGTCATCGCCAGACGGCAGTCGGTGTCGATATTGACCTTGCGCACGCCGCTTCGGATGCCACGAACGATCTCATCCACCGGCACGCCCCAGGTCTGCGGCATCTCGCCGCCGAACTGGTTGAACATGTCCTGGAGCGGCTGCGGCACCGAGGAGGAGCCGTGCATGACGAGATGCGTGTTCGGCAGCCGACGGTGGATTTCTTCGACCACCCGCATCGCCAGGATGTCGCCATCCGGCTTGCGGCTGAACTTGTAGGCGCCGTGCGAAGTACCCATCGCAATGGCGAGCGCGTCGACCTTGGTGGCGCGAACGAAGTCGACGGCCTGGTCGGGATCGGTCAAGAGCTGGTCGTGGCTGACCTTGCCCTCGACACCGTGGCCATCTTCTTGTTCCCCGCCGCCATGTTCCAGCGAGCCGAGCACGCCGAGCTCGCCTTCGACGGATGCGCCGACCCAATGCGCGAGATCGACGACGCGGCGGGTGATCGCGACGTTGTAATCATAGTCGGCCGCGGTCTTGGCATCGGCCCTGAGCGAGCCGTCCATCATGACCGACGTAAAGCCGTGGGCGATGGCGGACGCGCAGGTCGCCTCGTCATTGCCGTGGTCCTGGTGCATGCAGAGCGGGATGTCGGGATAGGTCCGCTCCAGCGCGTCGATCATGTGCGAGAGCATGAGATCGCCGGCATAGCTGCGCGCGCCGCGCGAGGCCTGGATAATCACGGGCGCGTCGACCTCCGCCGCAGCCTGCATCATCGCGATGCCCTGCTCCATGTTGTTGATGTTGAACGCAGGCACGGCATAGCCGTGGCTGGCGGCGTGATCGAGCAACTGGCGAAGGGTGATACGGGCCACGGATTGTCCTCCTTATTGGCTCTTGCGGGCGATCGCCCGGCGGGCGGCTTCCGCAACGCTCTGCGGCGTGATGCCAAATTCGCGATATAGCACCGGCGCAGGCGCGGAGGCGCCGAAGCCGCGCATGCCGACGAACTCGCCGTCGGCGCCGATCCAGCGTGGCCAGTCGCCCAACACTGCTGCCTCGATTCCGACGCGCGGCGCGGTGCCGAGCACTGCGGCGCGGTAGTCGTCCGGCTGCTCCTCGAACAGGGCGAAGCACGGCGCGGAGACCACGGCCGCGCGGATGTGCTCGGTCGCTAGCAGGCGGGCGGCATCCAGGGCTATCGCCACTTCCGAGCCGGTTGCGATCAGCGTCACGTCGCGGCCGCCGTCGGGCGAGACGACGAGATAGGCGCCACATGAGACACGGTTTCGGCCGCGGGCATCGCTGCGAAAGGTCGGCAGCGCCTGCCGCGACAAGCACAGCACGGATGGACGCTTCTCGGAGCTGAGTGCGCAGTCCCACGCCTCCAGCGTCTCCACCGCGTCCGCGGGACGGAACACCAGGAGGTTCGGGATGACGCGCAGCGCCGCCAGATGCTCGACCGGCTGATGCGTCGGGCCATCCTCGCCGAGGCCGATTGAGTCGTGGGTCATCACATGGATGGCGCGCAGGCGCATCAGCGCGGCAAGGCGGATCGCCGGCCGGCTGTAATCGGAGAAGGCGAGGAACGTGCCGCCATAGGGAATGAAGCCGCCATGCAGCGCGAGGCCGTTCATCGCGGCGGCCATGCCGTGCTCGCGAATGCCGTAGTGGATGTATTCGCCGCCGAACGCTCCTCGTTTGACGGGAGCCTGCGCCTTGGCATGCGTGAGGTTCGAATGCGTGAGGTCCGCGGAGCCTCCGACCAGGCCGGGAATGGTCCCGGCGATGCCGTCGAGCACCTGTTGCGAGGCCTGCCGGGTCGCGAGCTTCGGCTGTTCGCTGGCAAAGCGCTCGCGCAACTTCGCGGCGGCCAACACATAGGCCGCCGGCAGAGCGACGGCCTTGCCCTCGACGAACAGGTCGCGCTGCTCAGGCGTCGCGCCTTCATAGCGATCGAGCCAGGCGAGCCGATCGACCTGCCCGCGCTGCCCGATCATCCGCCACGCCTTGAGCACCGGGATAGGCACCACGAAGGGCTGGTAGTCCCAGCCGAGATTCCGGCGCGCCGCCGCTGTCTGCTCCGTGCCGAGCGGCGCGCCATGCGCCTTCTCGGTGCCCTGTCTATCAGGCGCGCCATAGCCGATGATGGTGCGGCAAGCGATCAGCGACGGCTTTGCGGTCTCCCGCTCCTCGGCGATCGCCTGCGCGACCGCCTCGGAATCGTGCCCATCGACCCGGCGCACCGACCAGCCGGAGGCAGCGAAGCGCGCGAGCTGGTCGTCCGACGTCGCAAGCGAGGTCGGACCGTCAATCGAGATGCCGTTGTCGTCGAACAGCACGATGAGCCGACCGAGGCCGAGATGGCCTGCGAGCGAAATCGCTTCCTGGCTGATGCCTTCCATCAGGCAGCCGTCGCCGGCGATGATATAGGTGAAGTGATCGACGAGGCCGTCGCCATGCCGTGCATTGGCCATACGCTCGGCGAGCGCCATGCCGACGGCGGTCGCGATGCCCTGCCCCAGCGGCCCCGTCGTGGTCTCGACGCCGCGCGTGTGGCCATATTCGGGATGGCCCGGCGTCTTCGAGCCCCATTGCCGGAAGGCCTTGATGTCGTCGAGGCTGAGGTCGCCGCCGGTGAGGTGCAGCAGCGCATAGAGCAGCATCGAGCCGTGCCCCGCCGACAGCACGAAACGGTCGCGGTCCGGCCAATTGGGATGGGCCGAGTCGAACTTCAGGAAGCGGGAGAACAGCACGGTGGCGACGTCGGCCATCCCCATCGGCAAACCGGGATGACCGGACTGCGAGGTCTCGATGGCGTCGACCGCGAGAAAGCGGACCGCATTGGCGAGATCGTGGTGCGTGACCGCCGTGAGGTCGGCTTCGGCATGGACGGAGATGTTCATCGGATGCTCTCCTCCTTCACTTCAGGCTGCGCTTGCGCTCGATCAACTGCATGATCAGCGGTGTCAGGATCAGCTGCATCGCGAGGTCGAGCTTGGCGCCGGGGCAGACGATCGAGTTGGCGCGCGACATCCAGCTTTGCGGCAGCATCGAGAGCAGATAGGGGAAGTCGATGCCGCGCGGATTCTTGAAGCGGATCACGACCATCGATTCGTCCGGCGTCGGGATCCAGCGCGCCACGAACGGATTGGAAGTGTCCACCGTCGGCACGCGTTGGAAGTTGATGTCGGTCTCGCTGAATTGCGGGCAGATATAGTGGATGTAGTCGGGCATTCGCCGCAGGATGGTGTCGGTGACGGCCTCGGTCGAATAGCCGCGCGCGCTGCGGTCACGGTGCAGCTTCTGGATCCATTCGAGATTGATGACGGGCACGACCCCGATCTTGAGGTCGGCATAGCGCGCGACATTGACCTTGTCGGTGACCACGGCGCCGTGCAGCCCTTCGTAGAACAGCAGGTCGGAGTTCTCCGGCAGCTTCTTCCAATCGGTGAAGGTACCGGGCGCCGCGCCGTGCAGCGCGGACTCCTCGGCGTCGTGCACGTAATGCCGCGTCACCGCCGTGCCGGTCTCGCCGTAGTCGCGGAAGGCACGCTCCAGCTCCTCGAACAAATTGGTCTCGGGGCTGAAATGGCTGAAGTGCTTGTTGCCGCGCTCGGCCTCCTTCGCCATCTGCGCCCGCATCTCGGCGCGGTCGTAGCGATGAAAGGCGTCGCCCTCGATGTAGACGGCGTTGACCTTCTCGCGGAAAAAAATCTGCTCGAAGGTCTTCTTGACCGAGGTGGTTCCGGCGCCGGACGAGCCGGTGATGGAGATAATCGGGTGTTTCCTGGACATGGCGTCACCCCGCTCAGAGCCGGAAGAATCCGCGCCGCGCGAACAGCGGCGCCGAGACGCTGGCGACCAGCAGCGGATCGCAGTGCAGCTCCTCGACCCGCCGCACCTCGTTGCTCGAGCCCATGATCAGCGGCACGCGCTGGTGCAGGCTTTGCGCGGAGAGGTCGAGGATGCGCCCGCGTCCCGTCGTGGCGGAGCCGCCGGCCTGTTCGATGATCATCGCCATCGGATGCGCCTCGTAGGTCAGGCGCAGGCGGCCGTCGCCATAGCCGGGACGCGCATCGGAGGGATAGAGGAACACGCCGCCGCGGGTCAGGATGCGGTAGGCCTCGGCGACCAGCGAGCCGACCCAGCGCATGTTGAAATCGTGGTTCGCGGGCCCTCCGACACCTGCGAGGCATTCGTCGACGAAGGCGCGCACCGGCGGATCCCAGTGCCGGCTGTTCGAGGCGTTGATCGCGAACTCCTCGCTAAACTCGGCGATCTGCACGCCGCTGCGCGCGAGGCGGAAGCAGCCGGACTTGCGGTCGAGCGTGAAGATGTCGACGCCCTCGCCCAGCGTCAGCACGAGCGAGGTCTGCGGGCCGTAGGTGACGAAGCCCGCCGCGAGCTGTGCCGAGCCGCGCTGGTGGAAGGCGAGCGAGAGATCGTCCGGTGCCGGCAGGATCGAGAAGATCGTGCCGACGGTCATGTTGATGTCGATGTTGGAGGAGCCGTCGAGCGGATCGATCGCGATGCAGATGCGGCCCTGACGATCGACGATCTGGGCCTCGCGCATCTCTTCCGACGCCAGCGCCGCGATCGGGAGCTTGCCGAGGCAGAGGCGCAGGATCGCGTCTGCCTGCACATCGAGGTCGCGCTGGACGTCGCCGTCGCTGTTGCGCCCCGTCGTCAGGCCCGATGCGTCCAAGAGGTCGCCGCCGGCAATGAGGTCGGCGATCTCGATCGCCGCCGCAGCGACGGCATCGACCGCGGCCGCCACGGCCAGCGCGTGCGGTGCGGTTTCGCGATACCGTTGAAGGTGATCGTCCAGCCTGAGTTGCCCGGTCATCGGCGTCCATCCCCTTTGCCGGTGCCGCACTCATTCCCTCCCCGCTGGGGGTCGATGCGGTCAGTCCCGGCTTCAGGAGATTGACAGGGGCAATTTAATAAGGAAAATTTCTATTCATAATGAGCCTCAAAGAATTTTCTTATAATGGTCCTGGCCATGCAGCGGCTCAGCTCCGGCATCTCACGATCCGGCAGCTGCGCTCGCTTGCGGCGCTCTCGGCCAAGGGCAGCGTGACCGCGGCCTCCAACCATCTCGGTCTGACCCAGCCGGCCGTGACGCAGCAGCTCCGGCAGCTTCAGGATCTTGCCGGCCTGCCGCTGGTGCAGCGGACCGGCGACGGCATGCTGCTGACGGAAGCGGGCAAGGAGGTGCTGGCGCTGGCCGAGCGGGTCGAGGCCGCCATCACGGACTGCCAGGGCGCGCTCGACCTGCTCGCGGGTCGGACCGGCGGCACGGTCCATCTCGGCGCGGTCTCGACCGCCAAATATTTCGTGCCGCATGCGATTGCGGCATTCTCAAAGCGTTACCCCAGGATCGAGATCAAGCTGACCATCGGCAATCGCGAGGAGATCCGCGAGGCGATGCACGGCTACGACCTCGACTTCGCGGTGATGGGTCGGCCACCGGCCGACGTCACCGTCGATGTCCGCCAGCTCGGGCGCAATCCGCACATCATCGTCGCCCGCAAGGGGCACTGGCTGGAGAAGGATTCCGGCCTCAGCCTGACCGATCTCGTGCACGAGACCTTCCTCACCCGCGAGCCCGGTTCGGGCACGCGCACGCTGATGGAGGGCCTGTTCCAGAAGTCCGATCTCGAGCCGATCATCGGCATGGAGATGAGCAGCAACGAGACCATCAAGCAGGCCGTGATCGCCGGGCTCGGCATCGCCTTCATCTCGGCTCACACCGTGGCGCATGAGCTCGCCGAGGGCCGGCTCGTCGTGCTCGACGTCGCGGGCTTGCCGATCGTGCGGCAATGGTACGTGATCCGCCGCAGCGACAAGGTGCTGCTGCCGCCGGCGCAGGCGATGTTCGATTTTCTGGGCTCGGAAGGGTCGAACTATCTGCCCGATGTGCCCGATCTCGGCGGGCAATAGGCCGCCGGCACTCAGCTCATCAGCTTCATGGCGAGCGTAGCCGCCAGCACCAGGATGATCTGAAGCAGGCGCTCGGTCGTGAAGATGCGGTTGAAGGTGGTCATCGCGTGCCCCGGCCGACGCAAAGGAGATCGGCTCGTTGCTAGCACAGAAGAGGACGGAGACAACTCCGTACTTGCCCCGTGGCCGGTGACGGCTGCGGCGGGCCGGCTCACGGCCGCGCCGATCGCCGGCGATCAGGCCGCGAGCGCGGCGTGGTCCGTGCGTGTCGCGAAATAGGCTTCCAATTCCGACAACGCCCGCGCTTCCCACTCGCTCGCCTGCTCCAGCAGCGACCAGCTCTGGCCCGGGCGGAACGCTGCGGTCTGGCGATAGAGCGATGCGATGCCGCGATAGCGGCGCACGTTCTCCAGGATGGCGTAACCGTTCATCTCCGAAAACTCCCTCGTCATTCCCGCGGGAGAAACTGCGGCCAAATCTTTTTCGAAAAGTTAGCGGCGCGCGGCATGTTCGCGGATGGTTGCCGGACTGTTGCGCGGGCGCAACGCGCGCTGTGGGATTTACTGCGGAGGCTGGCAAGCAGGGCATGGCTATTCGGTGGCCGCATAGAGCAGCCCCATCAGGGGCAGCGCAAGGCCAATGGCAGATGCCAGCACCCAGCCGCCTTGCGCGAAGGCGAAGGCTCCGACCGCGGAGCCGGCCGCGCCCGCTGCGAAAAACGTCGCCATGTAAAGGCCGTTGAGGCGGCTGCGGTGCTCGTGCCCGAGCGCGAAGATGGCGCGGAATCCGAGCACGACGTTGCCCTGGACACCGACGTCGATGGCGACCCCG
>NZ_JAEMSD010000115.1:0-2350 GCF_016462955.1 Bradyrhizobium sp.
CGCGATCACCGCGTCGTAACGCCCGCTGCGGGCCAGGCGCTGCGCGTGCAGCGGCCGGTCGGCATCGTGCTGCAACGCAGCCCCGAGACCAACGACCCCGGGCCGGACGACCTCTATCGGGTTGCGACCATCGCCAACATCGTGCGCTATATCACCGCGCCCGACGGCACCCATCACATCGTCTGCCAGGGCGTGCAGCGCGCGCGCATCCTCGACTTCCTGCCGGGGACGCCCTTCCCTGTCGCGCGCTTCCAGCAGATCCCTGAGCCGACCACGACCTCTCCCGAGATCGAGGCGCGCGCGCTGAACCTGCAGCGTCTGGCGATCGAGGCGATCGAGCTGCTGCCGCAGGCGCCGCCCGAGCTCTCCGCGATGTTCCAGGGCACCAGCGCCCCCGGCGCGCTGGCGGATCTAGCCACGTCGTTCATGGACATCAAGCCTCAGGACAAGCAGGAGGTGCTGGAGACTATCGACCTCGCCCTGCGCGTGGAGAAGGTGTCGAAGCATCTGGCCGAGCGGCTCGAGGTGCTCCGCATCAGCAATGAAATCGGCCAGAAGACCAAGGCCTCTTTCGACGAGCGGCAGCGCGAGGCGATCCTGCGCGAGCAGATGGCAACCATTCAGCGCCAGCTCGGCGAAGGCGACGGCAAGGCGGCCGAGGTCGCCGAGCTGACTTCCGCCATCGCCAAGGCCAACATGCCGCCCGAGGCGGAGGCGCACGCCAAGAAGGAGCTGCGCCGCTACGAGCGCATGCCCGAGGCGGCCGGCGAGGCCGGAATGGTCCGCACCTATCTGGACTGGCTGATCGAGCTGCCCTGGGCGCTGCCCGAGGAGAAGCCGATCGACATCAAGCAGGCGCGCGCCGTCCTGGATGCCGACCATTTCGGCCTGGAAAAGATCAAGACCCGGATCATCGAATATCTGGCGGTCCGCAAGCTGGCCCCGCAGGGCAAGGCGCCGATCCTGTGCTTCGTCGGTCCGCCCGGCGTCGGCAAGACCTCGCTCGGCCAGTCCATCGCACGCGCGATGAACCGTCCCTTCGTGCGCGTCAGCTTAGGGGGCGTGCATGACGAGGCGGAGATTCGCGGCCACCGGCGTACCTATATCGGCGCGCTGCCCGGCAACATCATCCAGGGCATCAAGAAGGCCGGCGCGCGCAATTGCGTCATGATGCTGGACGAGATCGACAAGATGGGCCGTGGCGTGCAGGGCGATCCTTCTGCCGCCATGCTGGAGGTGCTCGACCCCGAGCAGAACAGCACGTTCCGGGACAATTACCTGGGCGTGCCCTTCGACCTGTCACGCGTCGTGTTCATCGCGACCGCCAACATGCTGGACCAGATCCCGGGTCCGCTGCTGGACCGCATGGAGCTGATCAGCCTCGCCGGCTACACCGAGGACGAGAAGCTGGAGATCGCGCGGCGCTATCTGGTGCGGCGGCAGCTGGAGGCCAACGGCCTGACCGCCGCGCAGGCCGAGATCGAGCCGGAGGCTTTGAAGCTGATCGTCAAGGGCTACACCCGCGAGGCGGGTGTGCGTAACCTCGAGCGCGAGATCGGCAAGGTGTTTCGCCATGCCGCAGTGCAGATTGCCGAAGGCACGGCCGAAAAGGTCGTGGTGACGGCGAAGGATATCGCCACGGTGCTCGGCCAGCCGCGCTTCGAAGGCGAGATCGCATTGCGCACCAGCATTCCGGGCGTCGCCACCGGCCTCGCCTGGACGCCTGTCGGCGGCGACATCCTGTTCATCGAGGCATCGAAGGTGCCCGGCAAGGGCGGCATGATCCTGACCGGCCAGCTCGGCGACGTCATGCGCGAGAGCGTGCAGGCCGCGATGACGCTGGTGAAGGGCCGGGCCCCGCAGCTCGGCATCGATCCGCAGGCGTTCGAGAAGAGCGACATCCACGTTCACGTCCCCGCGGGCGCGACCCCGAAGGACGGACCGAGCGCGGGCGTTGCGATGTTCACGGCGCTGACGTCCCTGCTCACCAACCGCACGGTGCGCAGCGACACCGCGATGACCGGCGAGATCTCGCTGCGCGGCCTGGTGCTGCCGGTCGGCGGCATCAAGGAAAAGGTGGTAGCCGCGGCGGCTGCCGGCTTGAAGCGGGTGATGCTGCCGGCGCGCAACAAGCGGGATTACGACGACATCCCGAAGAGCGCGCGGGACAACCTCGAATTCATCTGGCTGGAGCGCGTCGACGAAGCCATCGCCGCGGCGCTCGAGCCGGCTGAAGCCAAAGAAGCGGCGGAGTGAAGGCGATGAAGAAACTGCTGGAAAGAGCGAAGCGATCACGGGCAAAGAGATCGGGGAAGGCGCAACGGCTGCACCAATTGCTCGATCGGGCGAT
>NZ_JAEMSD010000115.1:2360-15910 GCF_016462955.1 Bradyrhizobium sp.
GATCGACCGGCTTCGCGATGCGCTCGCAGGACCCGAGCCGCGGCTTCAGCCCGTCCCGGTCCGGGTGAAGCGCCGCAAGGACTGAGCCCCTCCGTCTCAGGCCTCGCGGCTGCCCCAAACAAAAGGCCCCCTCGACGAGGGGGCCTTTGCGTTTGTTAGCCCACGGCGTCCTTGGCCGCCTTGACCGGGCGGGCGCGGACGATCTTGCGGGCCGGCTTGGCCTTGAACATCATCTCTTCGCCCGTGAACGGGTTGGTGCCCTTGCGCGCCTTGGTCGCGGGCTTCTTGATGACCACGAACTTGGCGAAGCCCGGCACCAGGAACAGGCCGTTCTTCTTGAGCTCCTTGTGGCCGACATCGGTCAGCGTCTCCATGACGTTCTTGACGTCGCGCTTGGAAAGCTCTGTGGCGGTCGCAATCTTTTCGATCAACTGCGATTTGGACATTTGGGTGGCCATCGTGTCTCCTCTGATTCGTGACGGCTGCATATTAGACCAACCGGCGAAGGCCTATAGCCTTCTGCACAGTTTTGTCGCGGTTTTACGGGCATTTTTGGCCCTCTGTGACAAAAAACCCTGCATTTTAGCTGCTTCCAGTGCGGAAGGAGCCTTGAGCAGCGGATTTTGCCTTGTTTCAAAGGCCCGCACGACATCTTGCTAAAGCTGATTCGCCGCTTTCGACAAGCGACGACCGCCCTCTTTGTGAAAGGAGGCGCGTATTTCACCCTGAAATATAAGGGCGGATCGCATGTCGCCGGTCTTCCTCCCCGTAAAAACAGGGAGAAAGTGAGGGGGCGATCGACTAGACGCGCTCGATGATGATGGCCGGCGCCATGCCGCCGGCGGCGCACATGGTGACGAGGCCGCGCTTGAGATCGCGCCGTTCGAGCTCGTCGAGCACGGTGCCGATCAGGATCGAGCCGGTGGCGCCGATGGGATGACCGAGCGCGATCGAGCCGCCATTGACGTTGACCTTGGCGCGGTCGAGCTCGAGGTCGCGGATATATTTCTCCGCCACCACGGCGAACGCCTCGTTGATCTCGAACAGGTCGATGTCGTCGATGGTGAGGCCCGCCTTGGCCAGCACCTTGCGCGTTGCCGGCACCGGCGCGTTCAGCATCAGGGTCGGCGAGTCTCCCATGTTGGCCATCGCGACCACGCGGGCGCGGGCTTTGAGGCCGTGCGCCTTGGCATAGGCGGGCGAGGCCAGGAGGATCGCAGCGGCGCCGTCGACGACGCCGGAGGAATTGCCGGCGTGATGCATGAAGTCGATGTCCAGATCAGGGTATTCCTGCAAGATCAGGCCGCGATAGGTCGTGCCCTTGTCGTCGAGCGCGTAGTCCGCGATGGCGGGGAATGCCGGCTTCAGGCTGCTCAGCCCCTCCATCGTGGTCTGCGGCCGCGGATATTCCTCGTGGTCGAGGGCGAGGCTGCCGTCCTCGCGGTGGACGGGCACGAGGCTCTTCTTGAAGTACCCGTTCGCGATCGCATGCGCGGCGCGCTTCTGGCTCTCCAGCCCGAGCGCGTCGACGTCCCTTCGCGTGATCCCTTCCAGCGTCGCGATCGCGTCGGCGCAGACGCCCTGATGCGACTGCGGATGCTTCGCGCGCAGGCGCAGATTGCCGTTGTCCATCATCATCGGGCCGCCGCCGCGGCGGCCCTCCATCGACATCATCTCGCAGCCGCCGGCGATGACGAGGTCCTCGGCGCCCGCCATGATTGAGTTCGCCGCCATGTTGACGCTGGTGATGCCGCTTCCGCAAAAACGATCCAGCGTCACGGCGCTGGCGCGCACGTCGTAGCCGGCATCGAGCGCGGACATGCGGCCGAGATCGCCGCTTTGCGTTGCGACCTGCGCGCTGCAGCCCCAGACGATGTCGTCGACATCGGCCGTGTTGATCCCGGTGCGGTCGGCAAGCGCGCGCAGCACGGTTGCGCCCAGCTGCTGCGGATGAATGCCCGAGAGAGCTCCCTTGCCGGCCTTGCCGACGCCCCGGGGGGTCCGGCAGGCATCGATGATCAGTGCGTCGGGCATGGACGTTATCCTCTCGTTGTGAGTGTTGAGGACGGTTCTGAATAAGGGGGAGACGAGAGTCAATGCGCAGCGCTGCGCGCTTTCTCCAGCCCCTCGCCTAGATTTCCGCTGCGCGAAAGCCTCCGCGACGTCATGGCCGGGCTTGTCCCGCCTGCGCGGCCGAAGCCGCTTCGGCGCGGCGAAGGCCCGGCCATCCACGCCTTGCTACGTCGCGCGAAGAACGTGGATGCCCGGGTCAAGCCCGGGCATGGCGACCTCTACACTATGGGCGCGATCACACCCCCGACGCGTTCTTGGCGATCACGTTGCGATAGAAGCTGGCGCTGAGTTTGGGCGTGCGGACCTGGGTGTCGAAATTGACGTGGTAGAGCCCGAACCGCTTGTTCAGCCCGTACACCCATTCGAAATTGTCCATCAGGCTCCAGAGGAAATAGCCGCGCACCGGCACGCCCTCGGCGGTGGCGCGCTGGAGCTGGGTGAGATAGTTGCGCAGATACATGATGCGGTCGGTGTCGTAGATCTTGCCGTCGGGCGACACCACGTCGTCGCCGGAGGTGCCGTTCTCGCTGATGTAGATCGCATCCGTCTTCCAGATCTTCGCCGCCAGCTTCGGCACCCAGTAGATCGTCTCGGGCCCGACGCGCAGCCAGTCCGAATTCATGTGCGGGAAGGATTTCGGGATCGGCAGCGGCTTGAAGCCCGCGCCCTCATCCGTCGCCACCACGTAGTTCTGCGGCGCGTAGATGTTGAGACCGAGGAAGTCGATCGGCGAGGAGATGATCTTGAGCTCCGCATCGGTGTATTTCGGCGCGTCGGGCCCGGCGAATTTCAGGAAGGCGTCGGTATAGCGGCCGGTCATGATGACGTTGAGATAGCCGGCATTCATCTCGCGCAGCGCGATCTCCGCGGCGCGAACGTTTTCCGGCGTGTCGATCGCGGGCACGCAGGCGTCGATGTTCTCGGCCGGCCCCACCCTCGTACCGCGGCGGCCATGGGCCCGCACCGCCTGTACCGCGAGCCCGTGCGCCAGCGCGCTGTTGTGCCTGATCTGGTTGACCTCGGCTTGCGGCAGCGTCACGCCCGGCGCGTCGATACCGATGCCGTAGCCGAAATAGACGAAGCGGCCGCTCTCGTTCAGCGTGAACACGTTCCTGACGCGATCCGTGAGGCGCTCGGCGACATAGGCGGCGTAGTCGCCGAAGATCTTGCAGGTCTCCGTCGAGCGCCAGCCGCCGAACCGGTCCTGAAGCGCTTGCGGCAGGTCCCAATGATAGAGCGTCAGCCACGGCTCGATGCCGTTCTTCAGGAGTTCGTCGACGAGACGGTTGTAGAAGTCGAGCCCCTTCGGGTTGGGCTTGCCGTCACCGTCCGGAAAGATCCGCGGCCAGGCCACCGAGAAGCGATAAGCCCTGCAGCCGAGCTGCTTGATGAGGGCGATGTCTTCCTTGTAGCGGTGATAATGCTCATTGGCACGATCGCCGGTGGTGCCGTCCTCGATCTTGCCGGGGATGCGGACGAACTTGTCCCAGATCGAGGCCCCTCGCCCGTCTTCGTTGACCGCGCCCTCGACCTGATAGGACGAGGTCGCCGTGCCCCAGAGAAAGCCGGCGGGGAAGCCGTTGTTTCGGGCGCGTGGCGTTGCTGCCGGCTTGGCTTCGACTGCGTCGAGGGAACCGGTCAAGCCGGCTGCAGACAGTCCCGCGAGTTTCGCGAATCGGCGACGCGAGACCTTGTCCGTCATTGATGCTGCTCCACTTCCGGCTTGTTGCGGGCGCACAATGGCGAGTCCAGGGCGGTTTGAAAAGCAAGCGTTGGCGAAACCCGGATGCAGAATCTGGCGGCGTGGCGCGACATATGGATGCGGGCCGACGCGCTTGCTCGCACTCAGCGCGACCGCTTCGGCAATTTCGGCAGCTTGCCGGGATTGAACGCCGGCATCTGCCCGGTTCGTTCGGGTGCGGGCGGCTGTTGTTCCGTGAGAATGAGTGTTCCGTGGAGGATCATGCCCGGCGCCTGAGGTGCCGTCGCGGTGTAGGTCGCGATCTTGCCGGGGCAGCTTCCCTCGATCGTCAAGGTCAGCTCATCTTCGGTGCCGAAGACGGTGGGGCGACCGCCGGTGTGACGCTTCGTCGATACGGTCGCAGTGAAGCGATCTCCATCCACCTCACAGGAGCCGTGATAGGTCATCAGACTGTCGCAGCCCCAGATCTGGCCGTCTGCGACGTGGACGATTCCGGTGCCCTGGTCGAGCGGCGTGTTGTACCACGCCGCATATGTCCCGTCCTTCAGCATGGGAGCCATCTCCGTTGGTGCCCCACGCGACAATCCGCATCATCAGCGCTAAGAAAGCGTTAACCGCGCGGCCCGTGCCGATCAGGCATGTCTCTCCGCAGCTCGGCTTCAAGCTCCTCGATGATGCTGTGAAGCAGGCACGCTGCAAGCGGATCCGTCACTTCCCGCTCCAGATGCCGGTAACGCGCGATCTTGAATTCCTGTTCTCTCAACTGGCGCTCTGTCATCAGGCGGGCCCTCCGACGAACTGACGCGGAAACAGCCGAGCAGTTTCGTTAAAATTTTCCGATCATTTGCTATGGTTGCCGGCAGGTTAATGCGCGTCCCATCCGCTGGCGGACGAGAAGCCGGCATGGCCGGCGAAGCACCGGCCGCGCCACGGCTCCCCTCTTCAGAACGTCACCCGCATCCCCGCGTAGAACGCGCGCGGCCTTGCCGGGCTCAGCGAGCGCGGGTCGGTGAATTCCGCGCCATTGGTGAAGTTGGGCAGGGCTTCGCGGTCGAAGAAGGTGCCGAGCGTCGAGTAGCGGTGGTCGAAGATGTTGTTCACGCGACCATAGAGCTGGACGTTCTTCGTGACCTGATAGGACGTGTGCAGATTGAAAACGGTGTAGGACGGCAATTGCGGAAACTGGTTGGATTCGTCACCAAGGAAGAACTGGCTTGAGACGAAGAGTGCGTCGCCACCGACTTTCCAGACATCGGTAACTGCATATTCGACGCTGGCCTTGATGAGATGTCGCGGCAGGCGCGGAATCTGATTGCCCGGCAGGACCTGGATATTGCCGTCGGCGTCCGCGAACGGGCTATCCGAGCCCAGCGTGAGCGCATCGAGGAAGCGCGCATCGAGGAATGCATAGCTTGCCTGGAACGCCAGCACGTTCGACTTCAGGCTCACCTCGGCTTCGAGCCCCTGCCTGCGGGTGCGACCGACGTTCTGGAAGAAACCGAAACCGGTCAGGCCCGGGATCGGGGTCGCGACGATGTCATCGTAGTTGGTGGCCCGGTAGGCACCGACCTTCCATCCGAGCGAACCGATGATCAGCTCCTTCGTACCGCGGAAGCCTGCTTCCACCGTCTTGGACACCACTTGCTGCAGCGGAGGGTCGGCGACCAGGAATTGTCCGATGATACACGGCCGCGCCGGATCGGCGCAGCCGAGCTCGAGCGGTGTCGGCACTCTGTTGGCTTCGGAGTAGCCGGCATAGGCCGTCACTTCGGGCGTAATCCTGAAGGTGCCTCCGACGATGGGATTGAAGCGGTAGAAGGCATGATCGCCGTTGAGCGCGGTGCCGAGTTGGTCCATCAGGGAAATCTGGGCGGCGTTGAACCGTCCGCCGCCAGTGATCGCAAAACGATCCGTCACGTCGAACGTGTCCAGCGCATAGAGGCCCTGATACTGGTTGACGGTGCGAAGCGACACCGGGCCGATCGACGTCGGCTCGCCCGACTGACCGAGGAATATGCCGCTGCCCGTAACGACATAGTTAGTGCCGATCGTTCCCAATTCGGTGCTGCCTGTGAAATGCGTCTTGCTGAGGTCATAGCTTGCGCCGACCACAAAGCGGTTCCCGTGACCGAACAGCTGATCCGTGTTGGTCGCCTGTCCGGATATGCCAAACGACGTCGACTTGGTGGAGGTGCGATCGATCTGGCTGAGAATGGCACCAGGTGCAAAGGTGTTGGCGAGTTGCACGCCATTCAGGCCGAAAGCCGGGACGTCGTCATCGTCAAAGCACAACAAGGTCGGGTCGTCGCAAGGCAGGGTATCGGTCGGGTTACCGTCGACCGTACCTTGTTTGAAGCGCCGCAAGCGTGCCGTGCCTTCAAAGGTCCAGGTCGGGGTCGCCTCCACCTTGCCGGTCAAGTTGAGGTAAGCGACCTTGTTGGAGATGGTCTGTGGTGTCGTGTAGGTGGCCCCCCAATATTGCTGGAGCAGTTCGGCCGGAACAGTACTGGGACCAGCCAGCGAATTGTTGGCGACGCCACCATTGAGGTGGAATTCGTTCCCTTCAAAGCGATAGCCGACGTCACCGTAGAAGCGCCGGACGTCCGACGACGAAAAATTGCGGAAGCCGTTGTCGTGAATGCCTTCGAGTGCGCCATAGACAGACCAGTTTCCATCGACCTGCTTGCCCCATTGCGCAGAGCCCTGAATGCGACCGAACGAGCCGCCCATGATGTCGATCTCGGCCCCCTGATAATTGAAACCGTTCTTCATCTGCAGATCGATGGCGCCGCCGAGGGCATTCAGGCCGTACGCCGGGTTGTTGGTGACCACGACCGCCGAGCGGATCGCAGCCGTCGGAATCAGATCCCAATTGACGATATCGGAGAAGGCTTCGTTGATGCGCACGCCGTTCTGATAGACGGCGAGCCCTTGCGGCGTCCCGGCGAGGGGTGAAGCGACGTAGCCGCGGAACTGAATATCGGGCTGAAACGGATTGCCGGTCACTTCATTGATGCTGACGCCGGGAACGTACTGCTGCAAGGCATCGGCGATATTCGGAGAATTGGTGCGCCTGATCTGACCGGCATCGACGGCGTTGATGGAGGAAGGAACCTTGTCGACGTCGAGGCCCCGCCCGGTGCCCGGCGAGGTGGGATAGACATAAAGACGCGTCCTCAGAGCGGCGGACCCCGGCGCCCCCGCGCGCGCCACCGGACGCGCCGATGTGATGGGCCTTGCCGATGGCGCTGGCGCCGCCACCTCGACCGGCGGCAGATTCTGGACGTTGGTCTGCTCGTCCTGGGCAGCCACGGCGTCACTCGCGATGACTATTCCCGTGGAAATTGAAACGATGACCAGACCACGAACGCGCATACTGACGCCTCCACCCGTATCGTCCGGCTCTCTTTGTTGCCCCGCCGGTTAGGCGAACGATACAGGCCAACAGCAGACAAGCACCAGCGTAAAAGGTCCGCGTCCTCCGCAGCACGAATTCCCGACCGGATCGGGAATTCTTCCCGACCGATCCGGCGCCGTGCGTGAGCCACAACGGTCCGGCCGGGAACTATTCCCGGCCGCCATGAGACTTTTTGCCGAACTTCGCGAAAGACCTTCGTGCAATCCTTGGCTCGACGTCGCGATCCGATCGCGAGTCATTTCATCCGCAGACTCACCCCGCCCTCGTGGCGGGGTGTTTTTGCGGCAAAGGGAAAACACCGGGAGGACATGATGACGCTGCGCGACCGTTTTTCACTTCGATCTTCATCGGCTCGCCCAGTCCGCAGAAGCGCCGTCACAGCTCTCGTCACCGGCCTCGGTCTCGCGGTATCCATCATCGCCGCGTCTGCGCAGACAAACAGCCCGACGCCGGAGAGCATCAAGGCCATCACCTCGCAGGTGGACAGCGCCTACATCAAGGCGAACGCCGCGACGTCGACCAACTGGCCGACCATCGGTCTCGACTACGCGGAGACCCGCTTTTCGAAGCTCAACCAGATCACGAGCGACAACGTCAAGGGCCTCGGCCTGGTCTGGACCTACAATCTCGAATCCTCACGCGGCGTCGAGGCGACGCCGGTCGTCGTCGACGGCATCATGTACCAGACGGCCTCGTGGAGCGTCGTGCATGCCATCGACGCGCGCACCGGCAAGCGGATCTGGACGTTCGATCCGGAAGTCAACCGGGAGCTCGGCTACAAGGGCTGCTGCGACGTCGTCAACCGCGGCGTCGCGCTCTACAAGGGCAAGGTGTTCGTGGCGGCCTATGACGGCCGACTGATCGCGCTCGATGCGGCAACCGGCAAGAAGGTCTGGGAAAAGGACACGCTGATCGACCACGAGCATTCCTACACCATCACAGGGGCGCCGCGCGTCTTCAACGGCAGGGTCGTGATCGGGCAAGGCGGCGCCGAATATGGCGCGCGCGGCTACGTCACTGCGTACGATTCGGAGAGCGGCGATCAACTGTGGCGCTGGTTCACCGTGCCCGGCGATCCCTCCAAGCCGTTCGAAGACGAGTCGATGGAGAAGGCGGCCAAGACGTGGGACCCCGCCGGCAAGTACTGGATTAACGGCGGCGGCGGCACGCCGTGGGACACCATCACCTTCGATCCCGATCTCAATCTCGTCTATATCGGCACCGGCAACGGCTCGCCCTGGAACAGGAACGTTCGCAGCCCCGCCGGCGGCGACAATCTTTATCTCGCCTCGATCGTGGCGCTGAACGCCGATACCGGCAAGTATGTCTGGCATTATCAGGAGACGCCCGGCGACCACTGGGACTACACCTCGACCCAGCCAATGATCCTCGCCGACATCAACATCGACGGCGTGCCGCGCAAGGTGATCCTGCACGCGCCCAAGAACGGCTTCTTCTTCGTGATCGACCGCACCAACGGCAAATTCATCTCGGCGAAGAATTTCGTCGATGTGAACTGGGCCACCGGCTACGACGCCAACGGCCGCCCGATCGAGGTGCCGGCCGCGCGCGGCGAAGCGCCATACGACTCGATCCCCGGGCCCTACGGCGCCCACAATTGGCATCCGATGTCGTTCAACCCGCAGACCGGGCTGGTCTATCTGCCGGCGCAGAACGTGCCGGTGAACCTCATTCCGGAGAAGATGTTCAAACAGAATGCGGCAACGCCCGGCAAGTTCGGCGGCGCCACCGGCTGGAATGTCGGTTTCGTGCTCAACGGAGAGCCGCCAAAGAGCCTTCCGTTCGGGCGCCTGATCGCGTGGGACCCGGTCAAGCAGAAGGAAGCCTGGCGCGTTGAATACCCCTCGCCATGGAACGGCGGCACGCTGACCACGGCCGGAAACCTGGTGTTTCAGGGCACCGCCGACGGACGCTTCGTCGCCTATGACGCCAAGACCGGCAAGTCGCTGTGGGAAACACCGACCGGCACAGGGGTCGTCGCAGCGGCCTCGACCTACCTGCTCGATGGCGTGCAGTATGTCTCGATCGCCGTCGGCTGGGGCGGCGTCTATGGCATGGCGCAGCGGGCGACCGAGCGGCAAAGTCCTGGAACGGTCTACACGTTCGCGCTCAACGGCAAGGCGCCGCTGCCGGAATTCGTGAAGTACCAGACCGAAGGCCTGCTCCAAGGGGTGCCGTATGATCCCAAGGACGTGCCGGAAGGAACGGCGCTCTACGTCGCCGCCTGCGCCACCTGCCATGGCGTGCCCGGCGTCGACAAGGGCGGCAACGTCCGCAATCTCGGCTATGTGCCGGCGGAGGAGATCGCCAACCTCAAGAGCATCGTCTTCAAGGGACCGTTCCGGGACAAGGGCATGCCGGACTTCACGGGCAAACTGACGGAAGCCGACGTGGAGAAGATCCAGGCCTTCATCCAGGGCACCGCCGACGCGATACGGCCGAAGAAGTGACGTGGCGGCACGGCTGCGGCGGCAGCGCCGCAGCCGGCTTCAACGCTAACGTTGCATCAATGCAGCATGATGCAAACCAGAGTATTCCATTTGAATCCGATACTCGTCGTCGATGACCATCCGATCGTTGCAGAAGCCTGCCGCCTCGTGCTGGGCGACGTCGAGGACGTCGTCGCTGCGCGTGACGTGCCGAGTGGCTATCAGGCGTTCCTGGAGCACCGGCCCGGAGTCGTCATCCTGGATCTGACCTTTCCCGGAGAAGCACTGGGCGGCGTCGACCTGCTGCACCGCATCTCCTCGGGTGCACCGCTCGCCCGCGTGCTGGTTTTCAGCATGCACGCGGACGCAAGCATCGTCGCGTCCGCGATCAAGGCGGGAGCCATCGGATATCTGCTGAAGGACTCTCCGCCGGACGAGCTGCCGAAGGCTGTGCGCCAGGTCAGGCTGGGTCATCGCTATGTCGACGAGCGGATCAATCTGCGCGGGGTCCCCCTGCCCGATCACGTCGAATTCGGCAAGGCCGCCGCCCTGACCCGCAGAGAAAGGGAGGCGCTCAGCCTGCTGGGCCAGGGCAACGCATACCCTGCGATCGCCGAGGAGCTGGATATCACGCCGCGCGCCGTCGCTCGGCTGGTCAAGCAGGCGAGGATCAAGCTCGGTATCCGTCGCACCAGCGATCTGCTCCGCCGAGCGCACGAGCTCGCGGGCGACGCAGACGGTTCGAATTGACGCGCGCCACGGTTTCGACGTCAATTCGGATCAGGACGAGCCAGTCGGAACCAAGGCCTCGACGGTCACCCCCCCATCGCCGGACACGACATTGAGCGTGCCGCCCAGCGCCAGGATCCGCTCGCGCATCCCGACGAGGCCGAAGCCGAGCTTCTGGCCCGGCTCCATGCCCCGGCCGTTGTCTTTGACCCGCACCCGGGCGCAGACCCGACCGTCACGCCCGTGCTGGTGCACGGGCTCGATGACGACATTGACCGAGGTGGCGCCGGCGTGGCGGAACACATTGGTGAGCGCCTCCTGCACGATGCGGTAGATGGTGAGGTCGGCGGTCTCGCCGGTCGTGCCCAGCGCCGGCGAGATCGAGGTCTCGATCGCAACGTCTGGATGGGACTCCCGCCACAGCCGCGACAGTGATTCCAGCGCCTGGCGCAGGCCGAGTTCGGCAAGGCCCACGGGCCGAAGCCGTTCCAGCACGCGGCGATTGAACTGCTGAAGCGCATTGAGCTGCTCCAGCATGGCGCTGCCATGCTTCCGCACCGCATCCGCACTCGGCGCGCGTCCGTCCGCCAGCTTCGCCAGCGCGCTCGCATGCGCGCGCAGCGAGAACAGATAGGGCCCGAACTCGTCATGCAGTTCGCGCGCGATCTCCTTGCGCTCGATGTCCTGGAGCGACACCGCACGCTCGGCAAGACGCCGCTTGTCCTCGACCGCCTCGTGCAGCGTCGCGGCAAGATGATTGAGCTTGTTACAGATCGCGGCGAGTTCCGGCGCGCCGCCTGGCTCCACGCGGGCCTCGTAATGTCCGCCTTCGAGCTTGCCCATCGTGTCCGCCAGCGACTGCAACGGTGCCAGCGCCCGGCCCACCACGCTCATCATCAGGAAGAACAGCGCGAGCGCGATCACCGAGCCGACTTCGAGCTGCGTCACGATGCCGTCCCAGATCTCGGCAATCTCGTCGTCGGGATGCGAGGTGATCACGAGTGAACCGGGCTTGCCTTGAATCGAGACGGGCACGGTGACGGCGGTCTGCTCGGGATGCACCAGGGCGACGAACCAGGCCGGTGGCGCGCGCGTGTCGGCGTCACCGTCAAGCCGGGGAGGCGTCAGCGGCAGGCCGCCGGCGTCCCGTAGCGTGATGCTGACATGGCGCAGGCGACTGAGATCGCGCGCGATCTGGTTGAGCCTGGCATCCGGATCGGGCGCCTCGTTGAGATCGGCGACGATCATCTCGATGAACTCGCGCGCAAGGCGAATTACGCTCTGGTCCTCGGCCTGCACGCGCGGGCCGGCCTCGGCGACCTGGCGGCCGATATTGACCGCGAGCCCCAGCGCCAGCAGCAGCGCCAGCAGGAGGTTGATGCGCCCGCGCAAGGATAAATTCTGCCACATGGGTCTCGCTCGTGCCTCGCGAAGCCTCGCGGCCGCTGTCCGATGCCGTTGACAGGGGCGAAGCGAGGGATATTTAATCGGAAGCGTACAGCAATCCCGGCCGGGTTGCATGCGGCGACATGAGACACACTGATGCTCATACCGCCGACATGCGGCACAGAACAGGCAGTTCTAATCAGGGGAACGCGCTGTCGCAGGGAACGCCTATGCGCATTCTGATCGTCGACGATCATCCCATTGTCGCCTCCGGCTGCCGTGCCGTGCTGGCCGACGAGGGCGAGATCGAGATCCTGGAGGCGGCGGACGCCGAGGACGGCGAGTGCGTCTTCATCGTCGAGCGCCCCGACCTCTGCATTGTCGACATCAACCTGCCGACCGTCTCCGGATTCGAACTCGCGCGCCGCATCCTCGAGCGCGCGCCCGATGCCCGCATCATCATGTTCAGCATGAACGACGACCCCGCCTTCGCTGCGCGCGCGATCGAGTGCGGCGCCAAGGGCTACGTCTCCAAGACCGGCGACCCCGACGACCTCGTCGAAGCCATCCGCGCCGTCGGCGGCGGCGGCACCTATTTGCCGAGTGCGATCGCGCGCAGCATCGCCTTTGCCGGGCCGACGCTGGCACAGAGCCCGCTGTCGAAACTGAACGCGCGCGAGATGGAGATCCTGCGGCTGCTCAGCGCAGGCAAGAGCCTGTCCGAGATCGCCTGGCTGGTGCAATCGTCCTACAAGACGGTGGCCAACACCTCGTCAATCATGCGCCAGAAGCTCGGGGTGAAGACCTCGGTCGAGCTGGTGCGGCTGGCGATCGACAGCGGCGTCGCTTGACGGCGCCGCGAATTCGGTCACACAAGCGTTGCAATCCTGGTGTGGTGAGAAGCCGCGGAGTCTTGTGCATGGCCATTCAAACTGTCTCGACGAACAAATCCCATGGCGGCGTGCAGGGCGTGTATCGCCATGCGAGCGCGGCCACCGGAACCGACATGGTGTTCTCGGTCTATGTTCCACCGCATGCGGACGGCGCCAAGCTGCCTGTGGTCTGGTACCTCTCCGGGCTCACCTGCACGCATGCCAACGTCACCGAGAAGGGCGAATTCCGCAAGGCCTGCGCCGAGCTCGGCCTGGTCTTCGTCGCGCCCGACACCTCACCGCGCGGACCCGACGTGCCGGGCGATGCCAACAACGCCTATGATTTCGGCCTCGGCGCCGGCTTCTATGTCGATGCGACGCAAGAGCCGTTCGCGCGCAACTATCGCATGTGGAGCTACGTCACCGACGAGCTGCCGAAGCTGGTGGCGGAGAATTTCCCCGTCGATGCCAAGCGCCAATCGGTGATGGGACACTCGATGGGCGGCCACGGTGCGCTGACGGTGGCGCTGCGCAACCCGCACCGTTTCCGCGCGGCCAGCGCGTTCGCGCCGATCGTGGCGCCTTCGCTCGTGCCCTGGGGCATCAAGGCGCTGACCGGCTATCTCGGGCCGAACAAGGATGCCTGGCGCAACCACGACACGGTGGCCTTGATCGAGGACGGCGCGAAATTCCCCGGCTTCCTGGTCGATGTCGGCGACGCCGACAATTTTCTGAAGGAACAGCTGAGGCCCGAGCTGCTCGAAGCGGCCTGCACCAAGGCGGGCATCCCTCTGACGCTGCGGCGCCAGGCGGGGTACGACCACAGCTACTATTTCATCTCGACCTTCATGAGCGATCACCTGCATTGGCATGCGGAGAGATTGAAGGCGTGATCTTCTTACCCTCCCCTGGAGGGATCC
>NZ_JAEMSD010000546.1 GCF_016462955.1 Bradyrhizobium sp.
CATGGTGGTGAACGCGGTCGGCAGCGTCACCGTCGGCAACGGTCCCTGGTTCTGGGCCGCGCCGTTCGAGGAAAACGGCGAGTTCGGCGGCCGGGGCCTTCCGCCTGCGTTCACGCCCGACATGCTGGCGATGCGCATCAAGGGCGGGCCGGCCGCGAGCGAGCGCGAGAACACCACGATCGGCCTCGTCGTCACCGACGCGATCCTGAGCAAGGCGCAGGCCAAGCGGCTCGCCATGATCGCGCAGACCGGATTTGCCCGCGCGATCTATCCTGTGCACGCCCCGCTCGACGGCGACGTGCTGTTTGCCGCGGCCACCTGCGAGAAGCCGATCGAGCCGCTGGTGGGGCTCACCGAGCTCGGCATGGTCGCCGCCAACGTGGTCGCACGCGCGATCGCAAGCGGCGTGTACAGCGCGACCGCGCTGCCGTTCCCCGGTGCACTGCCGGCGTGGAAGGACAAGTTCGGCTAGGGAGAAACGAAACGGCTGATACGGCGTTGTCCCGGCGGGCCGAGATGTTCGTCATGCCGTCGTCCGTGATCCGCTTCTTTCGATATGCGCCGGATACGCGCGAGCTGAAGGTGACTTTCGTCAGCGGAAGGATCTACCTCTACGAGGACGTCCCGCCCGAGGCCGCCGCTGCATTCAGTCAAGCGCGCTCGAAAGGGATCTTCTTCAATCGCGAGATCCGCGACCGCTATGTCTATCGTGACATCACGCACGAATATGCGGGTTAGCCTCGGGGCGCGCTTACACGCTCATCGACATCGATGATGCCGACCCCGCCGAAGCCTGCGCCTGACGCTGCATCATTTGCCCGAACCAGTCATAAGGCGAATTGCCGCCGCCGTTGGCATTCGAAGTGCTGGAAGCGCCAGGCACGGTGGTCGACATCTTGAAGCCGTCGGCATAGGTGACGGTGGTGGTTGTCGAGCCATCGGCATTGGTCGTCGTGGTCGACGTCGAGCCGCCGCCGGATTGCGACGAGGAGTCCGAGCCATCGCCTGCGCCGCCGACACCCTGCGCGTGATGGCCCTGGCCGCCCCGGAGCGCCTTCGTCATCTCTCCGAGATCGATGTCGCCATCCGCATTCGCGTCCATCTTGGAGAACACCTCGCCGGCCTTCGCCAGATTGGTGCCTCCGGCGCCGAGGGCGTCCTCGAACTCGGACTTGGTGATCTTGCCGTTGCCGTCCGCGTCGATCTGTGAGAACAGGTCCTTCAGCGCAGCCTCGCGGCTCTTCGTCGTTGAGGATGTCGCGCCCGCGCCGTCGGCCGACTGGCCCTGCACCGCGAACAGCGCGTTCATCGTCTCGGGCGAGATCTGCGGATGCTTGCCTGGGTTGACCGAGGAGGTCGCGGCGGTCGCGCTGCTGCTGCCGCTGTCGATCGCGAACGGATTGGTCGCCGCGCTCTGCGAGGAGCCTGTCTTGTGCGCCGCCGACGACGATTTCGCATTCGCCAGCGACTGGATCGCGCCGAGCGCGCTCGATACCGCACCAAGGGCGAGCAACATTGCACAACTCCAATGGGGCGCGGCATGCCGCGACCAATATTTCTGCGGCTGAAGTCAGCAAGCGCCGTGCCATCGCGAAAAGCTCAACGAAATCCGCATCCGCCGGGTCGTGGAGACCGCGGGAACGTCGGCAATTCATGCCGGCCGCGGCAGAAATTTCCGCCCACAGGAAGCCCGCCCCTCCTGCATTGCCCGCCACGGAGGCCCATGTTAGGCGAGGCCCTTCGTCGTCCGTCGCCACGGGAAAATGCGCCATGACCCAAGCCTTCGTCCCCCGCCCTTTGGCCATCGCCCCCTCGATCCTGGCCTCGGACTTTTCCAAGCTCGGCGAGGAGGTGCGCAGCGTGGATGCCGCCGGCGCCGACTGGATCCATGTCGACGTGATGGACGGACATTTCGTTCCCAACATCTCCTACGGCCCTGACGTCATCAAGGCGATGCGCCCGCACACGAAGAAGATCTTCGACGCGCATCTGATGATCTCGCCCTGCGATCCCTATCTCGAGGCCTTCGCCAAAGCCGGCTGCGACCACATCACCGTGCATGCGGAGGCAGGTCCCCACCTGCACCGCTCGCTGCAGGCGATCCGCGCACTCGGCAAGAAGGCCGGCGTCTCGCTCAATCCGGCGACGCCGATCAGCGCGCTCGAATACGTCCTGGACCTCGTCGACCTCGTTCTGGTGATGTCGGTCAATCCCGGCTTCGGCGGCCAGGCCTTCATCCCCTCCGCGATCGCCAAGATACGCGACATCCGCGCCATGACGGCGGGACGCCCGATCGACATCGAGGTCGACGGCGGCGTCGGCCACGCCGTCGCGGGCCCGCTCGCCGCGGCCGGCGCCAACGCCTTCGTCGCCGGCACCTCCGTGTTCAAGGGCGGCACGCAAGAAGCCTACAAGACCAACATCGCGGCGATCCGCAATGCGGCACTGGGCGCCCGCGGCGAAGCGATTTGAGGCCATCGCCGTCCGAACTCGAGCGGCGGCCGCTGCGACCAACGGCAATGGATGACTTGCGCGCAACTCCGTTTTCGGCGGGCCTGCTTCGCCTTCTCGCCGAGTCCTTGCGCGATGGAGAGCGGGTGGTCTGGCGGGGGCAGCCCGACGGCATCGCCCGCGCGGCCATGTGGCGATTTCTCTGGTGGATCGGATTTCCCTGGATGGCGCTGACCGTCCTCGCGCTCAGGGCCGGCTGGATCGACCAGGCTGCTCAACCCCTAGTCATGGTCGGGATTGCGATGGTTGCCGCCCCGGCGGTGATGCTGCTGCACGACCTGCAAACGCTTTACGTGATTACCGATCGCCGCGCGCTGATCCTGCGCACCGCCTGGGGCAGACCGACGGTGAGCCAAACCTCGTTCGAGGGCATGGATGCAGTCTTCGAAATCCTCGACATCGGCCGCGGTGCCGGCCACCTCAACTTCGCATCGGGGCGGTCGACGCGCTCGCCCGATACCGACTACACCGGGAGCTACGGCTTTCGCTGCGTTCGCAACCCCGCGCACGTCCGCGACATCCTCGACGATGCGCGCAGCGGCAAGACAGGTCGGTCGCATCCGGAAAGCCCTGCGGCTTCTACGGGTCGTGCGGCGCGCAATGCCTAAAATTGCAACTCGAATCCGTACTCATCCGGACTTCCCTGATTCGTGCAAATCACCGCAAGTGACTCCTGCCTGCTTTTGACGGGAGCACATCATGACGACGACCCTGATTTGGACTGGCGTAGCGTTGTGGTTAGGACTCAATGCGGCGATTGCAGCTCGCGGCCTCTACGTCGCACGACCGGTGAAGGTCGCATCTTCCGGCCGCATCATCCATCTTCTTCCTCGCCGGCGCTGATGCCATGCAGCTCGCCCTCGTGAAACGTCAGCCGAAGCGCAGGTGCCGTATTCCGCGCCGTCCGCATCCGAACCTCGACTATTTCTTCGGCCGCCTCGAGCGCACCGATGCCACGCTGGACGATGACGCCGGGCTCGACCATTCGGACCTCGACCGTTCGTTTGGCTCGCCACGCCGACACTGAGACTTCCTTTTTCCGGACCGCCCATGAAACCGCATTGCCCGAACTGCCTGAAGGAAATGACCAAGGCGTCCGCGTCGCGTAACCTGTTCAATTGCGAGCCCTGCCGCGAGATCATCCAGTATTTCGGCGGCAGCGCGGATCACGGCGAGCCGGGGCCGCAGTTCTGCTGGCCGATCCGCCGCAATCGCGCCGCCCACACCGTCCACGCCGCCTGATCCAGCCGGACGGCACCTAGCGGCCTAACCCGCCGTTTCGCGGGGATCGCCGGCCATCCGCGGCGGCCGCACCACGGTGACGGTACAGGACGCCTCCGAGGCCACCTTGGCCGAGACGCTGCCGAGCAGCGTGCGCTTGAACGAGCTCTGCCGCGCGCCGATGATGACGTGGTCGACCTGGTTGGATTGCGCGAACTCCAGGATTGCGGCGGCGGGATCGACCGCCTCCAGCACATGAGCCGACAGCCGGCTCTCATCCAGGTTGAGCGGCGTTGCCCAGTGCCTGAGTGCCACCAGACGGTCGATGTGCTTATTGGAGCCCTGTTCGTCCAGCATCCGGTCGATCGCAAGCCGGTTCAGCTTGAGCACGTTGACGCAGGCAAGTCGCGCCGACGGCAAGGTGGCGAGGATGCGCTCGGTGGTCACGCGCAGCGCCTCGTTCAGCTCCGGCGCGCCCTCCACCGTGTCGAGCGC
>NZ_JAEMSD010000547.1 GCF_016462955.1 Bradyrhizobium sp.
GAGGGTGAGGGTGAATTGGCGGGTCTCGGTTGGATCGATCCTGAGTGCGATCCTGACATCGGCACAGGCGTTTTCCGACCCGGCCCCGCAGCCGAAAGCAGTGCCTCAAGGCGACAGCCACCCCGCTGTGGACCTCGAACTCGTGATCGCAGTCGATATTTCCTACTCGATGAAGCCGGAGGACCTGGCAGCCCAACGCGAAGGCTATGCCAATGCCATTGTCTCGCAGGAGTTTCTCCGGGCGGTGCGAGCCGGTCCTGCCGGCAAGATCGCGCTGACCTATTTCGAATGGTCGGCAACCGGCGACCAGAAAATAATCGTTCCCTGGCGACAGATCGACGGGCCGGCAGCGGCTAAGGCCGTCGCAACTGAAATCACCAATGCACCGATCCGCCGCGGCTCGCGCACCTCGATTTCAAGTGCAATTAAGTTCGCCGCGTCGCTGTTTGAGCAGAACCCCTACCGTGGTCCGCGCCGTATCATCGACGTCTCGGGTGATGGTCCAAACAGCAACGGCGATCCAGTCACCTCAGCACGCGACACAGCGTTGCAGCAGGGCATCGTCATCACCGGCCTGCCAGTCATGACCAACGCGACACCCGTTGCTCCGACAGACTTTCAGCATATCGACCATATCGATTGGTACTATGAGGATTGCGTGATTGGCGGCCCAGGTTCGTTTGTTTTGCCGATCACCAGCCGTGAAAATTTCGAAGGCGATCCGCACCAAACTGGCTCTCGAAGTGGCGGGGCTCACGCCGAAACAATCGCCGGCGCGCTTCAAGGACAAGGAGCCGCGCGTTGTCTGCACGATCGGTGAGAAGCTCTGGCAGGAGCGCTGGGGCGCGCCCACGCCCGCGAGTAATAGCCCGGCGGTGAGCAAACCGGAGGCGAGCAGTCCGTCCAGCAAGGAGGACGCGCTGCTCGACAAGAAGATCAAGGGTATCTGTCGCGGCTGCTAGGTGCTTCTGCCGGTCGGCGACCGACGCCGGCCTTCGCCATCCCGCTTGCCCCGCCACTTCCCTGGCCTCCGATGACGATGAGTCGCCCGCAGCGACTGGGCTCCGCTCGGGCTGTTCAGATCGCCAGACGGAGGGGCGTTGTTGCAGTCCCGTCACAGAGTGGTGCGAACCATTTCCAGAGGCGGCGCGCACCGATTGCTCTTGCGAATAATTCGCAATAAAGCTTTTTCGCAGCTTCAGGAACTTGGGACGAAGGCGAGGCCATTCGAGACCATCCCGGCCGGTCGCCTCGAGCGCCGAGGCCTGGTGACAGAATCGCCGCGACCCGGCAGGGATATTCGCGGCGGGTGGGACACATTCGCGTTTGGGGGCGTGCGTTTTGGCGTTGAGAGGTCACAGACACCGGTGCTTGCGAACGGTCGCGGCGATTGCCGCGGGCGTGCTGGCTTTTCCCGCCGCCGGCCACACGGCCGATCTGCCACTGAAAGCTCCGGCGCAGAGAGCGATCTACGACTGGACCGGGCTCTACATCGGGGCGCATGCCGGCTTCACACGCGGCACATCCGCGGCAACGCTGGCCGATCCCACGGTCGCGACCGACAATCACGTGTTCAACGGCGCGACGGGAGGCGTCCAGGCCGGCTACAATTGGCGCCTCAACTCGGGTTTCCTGTTCGGCATCGAAGGCGATATCTCCTTCCCGAACTACCTTCCCTCCAATCACGTCGTCTCATCGGCCGTGACTGCGCTGTCGAGCGCGGAGGAACGCTGGGACTATGTCGCGAGCCTGCGCGCGCGGCTCGGCTACGCCAGAGGCAGCTGGCTGTTTTACGCGACCGGCGGCGCGGCGTTCGCCGGCGAGCGCTTCCTCTCGACGCCGACCGGCGGCACCGAAGAGAAGGTGCTGCACACGCGATTGGGCTGGACCGCCGGCGGTGGCGCCGAATACGCGTTCGCGCCGCACTGGAGCGCCCGGCTGGAATATCTCTACAGCAAGTTCGCGGACGCCGACGTCACTTTCCCCTCCGGCGGGCAATATTCCTCGTCGATGGATTTTCACAGCCTGCGGCTTGGTCTCAATCGCAAGATCGACTGGCCGGGCGTGCCGACCTACAATCCAAACTCGAGCGTGATCGATACGGAATCGGATCGTTGGGAAATCCACGGCCAGTCGACCGCGCTGGGGCAGGGCTACCCCGCGTTCCGCGCGCCCTATACCGGACCGAACAGCCTGCTTCCATCGCCCGATTTTCAGCAGACATGGAGCAATTCGCTCTATCTGAATGCGCGGCTGTGGGACGGCGGCGAGATCTATTTCAATCCCGAACTCTTGCAGGGCTTCGGGTTCAACAACACGACGGGTGCCGCGGGTTTCCCCAACGGTGAAGCGCAGAAGTCCGGCTTCCCCTATCCCCACTTCAATGCTTCGCGGCTGTTCGTGCGACACACCTTCGGCTTCGGCGGCGAGCAGGAGGAGCTTGCCTCCGGGCAGCTTCAGCTTGCGAGCAAGGTCGATGTCTCACGCCTGACCTTGCAGGTCGGCAAGTTCTCCGTGGTCGACGTGTTCGACGGCAATTCCTACGCGCACGATCCGCGCAAGGATTTCATGAACTGGTCGATCTGGGCCTCCGGTGCCTTCGACTACGCCGCCGACAAGCTCGGCCTCGGCTACGGCGCCACCGCCGAGTTGAACCAGAAGCAGTGGGCGCTGCGGGCCGGCTACTTCCTGATCGGTGCGGAATCGAACTCCAACAATTTCGACATGAATGTCGGCCGCCGCGGCGAATATGTGATGGAGCTCGAGACGCGCTATTCGCTGTTCGGCCGGCCCGGCAAGCTGCGCACGCTCGGCTTCGTCAACAGCGCCTTTGCTGGCAGCTATCGCGAAACGCTGGACAATCCTGCGTTCGGAGTGGACATCAGCCAGACTCGCCGCGGCCGCATCAAGTACGGCTACGCGTTCAACCTCGAACAAGCCATCACCGACGACATCGGCGTGTTCGGCCGCTGGAGCTGGAACGACGGCCGCAACGAGATCATGGCCTTCACCGACATCGACCGCAGTCTGTCGGGTGGCGTTTCCATGAAGGGAACGAATTGGGGCCGGCCGGACGACGTCGTCGCCATCGCCGGCGCCGTCAACGCCCTCACGCAGGATCACCGCGACTTCATCGCCGCCGGTGGTCTCGGCCCGCTGATCGGCGACGGCCGGCTCAACTACCGCCGCGAACGCGTGCTGGAAACCTACTACGCCTACGCGCTGAACAAGGCACTGACGTTCACCGCCGACTATCAGCTCATCGTCAACCCCGCCTACAACGCCGACCGCGGCCCGGTGTCGGTGTTTTCAGGACGGCTGCACGGGGAGTTCTGAGCTGAAGCGACTGCACTGCGCGCGCCTCGCCCTTCGAGACGACCGCTTCGCGGTCCCTCAGGGTGAGGCTAAGCGGCACCGGTGCCCGTTGAAACCAGCGAAACGCATGCGGTCCTCATCCTGAGGGCCCGCCAACGGCGGGCGTCTCGAAGGATGGCCACAGGCGAGATCATTCCCATATGCGATTGCCCTGCCCGCAAGCGGGAGAGGTGAAGCTACGCCGCGCGGATCGCGTTCAGGAATTTTCCGACCTCGACCTTGAGGCGGCTGCTCTCGCCGGACAGCGACCGCGCGGAAGCGAGCACATTGGAAGAGGCCGATCCGGTCTGGCTCGCGCCGCGTTGCACGTCGACGATGCTGGCGGAGACTTGCTGGGTGCCGCGCGCCGCCTGCTGCACGTTGCGGGAAATTTCGCGCGTTGCCGCGCCCTGCTCCTCGACCGCCGCGGCGATCGCGGAGGCAATCTCGGACATGCGCGAGATGGTGTCGCTGATCGACTTGATGGCGCCGACGGAATCCTCGGTGGCGGCCTGGATGCCGGAGATCTGCTGGCTGATCTCGCCGGTAGCCTTGGCGGTCTGCTCGGCCAGCGCCTTGACCTCGGAGGCGACGACGGCGAAGCCCCGTCCGGCCTCGCCGGCGCGCGCCGCCTCGATGGTGGCGTTGAGCGCGAGAAGATTGGTCTGGCCCGCGATCTGGCTGATGAGCTCGACGACGTCGCCGATCCGCCCCGCGGCCCTTGCGAGTTCTCCGACATGATCGTTGGTCCGCACCGCCTGCTGCACGGCTTCGCCAGCGATGCGCGCGGAATCCTGGACCTGGCGGCCGATCTCGTCGACCGACGAGGCCATCTCTTCGGCCGCGGCGGCGACGGTCTGCACGTTGG
>NZ_JAEMSD010000548.1 GCF_016462955.1 Bradyrhizobium sp.
ATCATGTGCTGGGCGCTCGCGCTGCTCCACGTCGTCCTGGCCGTTCGCACCGCCAGGAATCAGGCCGTCCGGCAGTCGAACCGCAAGCCGAAATCGCAGGTGCCGATCGCCATTGCGTCGAGCGGTGCGGCAGAATGATCCATCTAGTCGCTCTTGCGCTTTGCCTCGCGGGCTTTGGAGCGCTGGCTTTCGCCACGCACCGCCAGCAGCGCGATATTTTCGGAAAGGCGCTGCCGCCCGTGACGACCCATTGCCTGCGGGCCGCTGGCGCGAGCGTCCTGCTGCTTGCGCTCGCCAATCTCGTGACCGCAAGAAGCTGGGGCATGGGTCTCGTGATGTTCAGCGGTCACACCACGATGGCTGCCGCCATCGTGTTTTGTGCGCTGATCGGGTGGGGCAGACTAGTTGCGCGCACACCGCGCAAGCGGCAGCGCGCCGCCGGTGACCTTCAAACCTGATCGCATCATGCTTTAGATGTCGAGCACGACCTCGCCCGACACGGCATCGGTCATCCCGCGGCCGTTGCCCTGGTCCTCGAGCATCTGGCCGTTGCACAATGGGTGGTCAACGAAGGCGTGAGCAGAGGCCTCGACGGCAGCCTGCGTTCGACACCGATTCCTACCACCAGTTCTCGACCGACTTTTACCTGCGGCGAGACGCCATGCAATGGTTTGGGATCAGTATACGACGGACGAAGCGGAGCGCGCAGAGGCGACCGCGTCGCCGCTGCGCGCCTCGCTGGATCAGTTGGCTGGGCTCCCGCACGCCCCTTCACCACATTTAAACCTTAAGATTCTACGAAGAGTGGTCACCCACGAGGCCGCAGAACCATGCCAACCGCCTTCGTACAGAAGCCATCCGTGGCCTTCCGGCAATGAAGGCCTGGCAGACCAGCTGCATCGTGGCTGTTCTCGCATCCGCGGGAGTCTTTCTGACTGCCGCTAACAGACCGGCCGCGACGTTGCCGGATCTCATGTCGGAAGCGACGGCGAGCATACCGGCTGCGGGGCGCATGGAGCCTTCCGCGAACCTGGTGACGCCGGCCATGTACGCAGAGGCATCCGCCAGACTTGCGGCAGCGCTTCGGGCAGAAAGAGCAGAGCTGGGCTCGGTGACGCCGGCCGGTTCGGCGCCGCTACGCACCGAAACCGAGATCGTCGATGAACCCGCCGCGCCGAAATTGGCGTCGTTGGGACAGGATGTCGTCCAATCGCTGCCGCCGGAACGCGATGCGTCGAGCGGTGCTCCGAAAGCGGCGGCGACGCAGGATTTCCGTCATCTGATCTACTACGTCTGGTCCGAACTGCCGCCCGCCGAGAAACCGGCGGAGATCGTCTTGCGTGCGTTGAAGGACATTCCGGTGGGGACACCGACCGAGGAGATCAAGCGCGCTGCCGATGCGTTTGGTCTCGATGTCAATTTCATGATGGCGGTTGCCAAGATCGAATCCGGCTTCAACCCCAATCAACGCACCGGGTCGTATATCGGGCTGTTCCAGCTGAGCTATTACGAGTTCGGGAAGTTCGGCTTCGGGGAGATCCGCAGTCCGCGGGATAACGCCGTTGCGGCCGCCTACAAGATCATCACCGAAGGCGTCCAGTTCGAGTGGATCACGCGCCGCAAGCCGGACATGAGCGATCTCTACCTGATCCATCAGCAGGGCTGGGAAGGCGCTGCCGAGCACATCAGCAAGCCCGCTCGCCTCGCCTGGAAATCCATGTGCGCCAGCAGCGAAGGCAAGGAGAAGGGTGAGAGGTGGTGCAAACGCGCGATCTGGGGCAATACGCTTCCGGCCTTCAAGCGCAGCTGGAAATCGGTGGACAACGTGACGTCAGAAGCGTTCGTCGGCATGTGGCGCGGCCGGGTCGCCGAATTCTACGGGAAGTATGTGGCGACGGCTGCGGCAGCGCCAAGCCAATAACTTCGTCGGCAGCGCCGCGCCACGCTTGTTGCCTATAGCTCGCAGATCGGCAGAGCGCCAGCGAACCCATCAACCCTCCGCCTGTGGCGAGGCATGATGGGTTTCGCCATCGCAGGCCGGCGCTCGCCTGCTACAGCGCGAGCACGACCTCGCCCGACACGGCATCCGTGACGCCGCGGCCGTTGCCCTGGTCCTCGAGCACTGACCTGAAACTGTCGAGCGTCCTGATCATCGCGGCGCGCGCCGCGACCATCGCCTCCTGGCTGGACCAGGTGCCGATGAGGCAGAAGCTCTGCTCGCCGGTCTTGATGATGACGCCATGCTCCAGGCCCGGCCATCTGGCCTTCCCGTCCCGGTGCGCGTCGAGGAAGGCGGCTTCCGCGCCAGGCTTCACCCTGAACTTCACCACATTGTAAATTTGCATGGTGGCCTCCTTAAAAAAATGGATGGATGAAAAGCGGGACGGCGCGCGAGGTCAGGACGAAACGTCCGCGGGTCGCCCAGACTGATTGTCGTCCCCGCGCGCGGCGGCGTCACCGTGACAAATCGGCCGCTGAAACAAAACCGCGAAAGCAACCCCATGCACAGACTGGTGATCGAGGACCCGCCGCACTTGACTCGAACGCCATCATGCAACATGTAAAGTTACATGAAACGCGACAGCCGCCTGTCCGGCGTGCTCCATGTGCTGCTGCACATGGCGCAGCAGCCTGGGCCCTTCACGTCCGAGACTCTGGCCAAGGCGATGGACACCAACCCCGTCGTGATCCGGCGCATCATGGCCGGGCTGCGCGAGCTTGATTACGTGCGCTCCGAGAAGGGGCATGGCGGCGGCTGGACGCTCGCCTGCGACCTCTCGAAGGTGACGCTGCGCGACGTCTATGCCGCGCTCGGCAGCCCGTCGCTGCTGGCGATGGGCCACCGGACGGAGTCGCCCGGCTGCCTCGTCGAGCAGGCCGTCAATGCCGCGCTCGACCAGGCCTTTCACGATGCTGAGGCGCTTCTGCTGCGGCGCCTCGGCGAGGTGACGTTGGCGATGCTGGGCGAGGACCTGCGCAAGCGGCTCGGGTCTCGCAAGATCCAGGACATCAGCGCGCATCGCGCGTGAACAGGTCCAGTCACAGGACACCATCATGACCGACATTCAAACCGCATTCTCTGATCCGCAATTCGTGGCGAGATACACAGAAGGGCCGCGGCGCTTCGTGCCGGGGTATGAGTCCATGCAGGCCATGGCGGCAATTCTGCTGGCCGAGCGCGCGCGCGACGATGCGCAGATCCTTGTCCTTGGCGCCGGCGGCGGTTTGGAACTGAGGACGTTTGCGCTGGCGCATCCCACTTGGCGCTTCGACGGCGTCGACCCGTCCGCGGCGATGCTGGCGTTGGCCGGGCAGACCCTGGGAGAGTTGGCCCCGCGTGCACGCTTTCACGAAGGCTATATCGAAGATGCCCCGGAAGGACCGTTCGACGGGGCCACCTGCCTCTTGACCCTGCACTTCGTCGATGTCGCCGAACGCCGCCGCATTGCATCCGAGGTTCGCCGCCGCCTGAAGCCGGGCGCACCGTTCGTGATCGCGCATCTGAGCGCGCCGGATGGCGATGAGGAGCGCCCGCGATGGCTGTCGCGGTACTCCGCATTCCTGGCAGCCTCCGGCGTCGAATCCGAGCAGGCGGCGGCTGCCAAGAATGCCGTCACCAACCATCTGCGCATTCTGGCACCCGCGCAGGACGAGGCGATCCTGCGCGAGGCCGGCTTTTCCGACCCGACGCTGTTCTATGCCGGATTCGCCTTCCGCGGCTGGGTGGCCTACGCCTGAGCGCACGCGAAACGGCGCGCGGGCGTCACCGATCCACCGGCAGGCCCGGACCGAGATGGTAGCGGCTGGAGAAGAACACCAGCGGCGTGGTGTCGCGATGATCGCAGGCCGACACTTCCGCAATGATCAGCGTGTGGTCGCTGACGTCGACGTGGCGCGTCACCTCGCAAGCGAACCAGGCGATGCAGCCCTTGAGACGCGGCAGGCCGTCGACGATGTCGTAGTCCGGCGTGGCGCCGGTGTTCGGCTGGCTCGCGAAGTGCCGTGAGAGATCCCGGCCATGGTCGGGCAGGACGTTGACGCAATAACGTCCGGTCGCCGAGATCGCGCGGTGCATGCGGCCGGGCATGACCGAGACCAGCACGGTCGGCGGCGACAGGCTGACGGTGACGAAGCTGTTCGCCGTCATGCCGCAGACGCGGCCGTGCTCGTCGAGCGCGGTCAGCACCGCGACCCCGGTGGCAAAGCGCGAGGC
>NZ_JAEMSD010000549.1 GCF_016462955.1 Bradyrhizobium sp.
GGGACCCCCTCCCTGCGCAAAGCTAGGCGAGGTCATGGGTAGAACGAGCGCCAGCGCTGCTGCAGCACTCAAAACTTTCAAACTGTTCATGGTTTAACTCCTTTTCCCTCAAGCAAACCCCATGATTGGGCAGGAGTTCCTGGGGATCGTGCCGGTCGCGCGGGAATTGAGCCTCCTGCGCGCACGCTGTACCCGGCATGAACGGTTCGTGTCCGATTTGCGATCATGGAGGTGCGGTTGCACATCGTGAAAGCTGGCCGAACTGGACATTTCGTCGCCCGGGTGGCATCAGGGCCCGACCAAGCAGGGCCCGCGCCGCATGAAACAATTCTTCCTCAAGTTCTTCACCTGGTGGAATGGCCAGACGTTTGGCACCCAACTCTGGACCAGCCGGTATGGGGAGCTGGTCGGCCAGGACGAGCAGGGGAACCGATACTACCGCACCCGGGGCGGCGCGATCGATCCGGCGCTCGGCTTCGAGCGGCGATGGGTGATCTACAACGGTTACGCCGAAGCGAGCCGGATTCCACCGTCCTGGCATGGCTGGATGCATCACGTCGTCGATACCCCGCCGACCGAGATCGACTATCAGCCGCGCGAGTGGGAAAAGCCGCACCAGCCGAATCTGACCGGCACGGCCAAGGCCTACCGGCCCTCCGGCTCGACGCTCGCCAGCGGCAAGCGTCCCAAGGCGACCGGCGACTATCAGCCCTGGACGCCCGGCTAGCCTTCCGATCCATCAACGAACGTCGTTCTTCGAAGCGGATGCACATGCATCCGCGTCGCGTCGCTGTGGACAACGGTAACAGCGGGGACGTCGCCTGCGTAGGCGTTGCATTGCGGCGGGCGATGCGGCTGAATGATCCCATCTTGCGGAGATGGGAGACCATCGCGTTCGGTTCGGGCAACAGCTCGCGACTGTCCCGAGATGCAGCGGCCGCCGAGGAAGGGACTCGATCGGGAGATAGGCCCCCGGTCTGGAAGCTCCCAAATCGCCCGATGTGAATGTGCAGCCGCCGTAAGACAGGAAAGGCCGCCTGGGAAACCGGGCGGCCTTTTTCTGTCGAGGACTTACCCGACGTTTCTTGCCCCGGACGCAGCGCGTTCCGCCGCCCGCTTCACCGCCTCGAGCCGCTGCGCCTGGTTTTGCGCGCCGCGCTCCCTCAGCAGCGCCAGCACTTCGGCCGGCGCGGTGTCGGGTGAGCCGGAATGGAACGGCGGGGCCGGGTTGTATTCCATCTGAAGCTGGATCGCCTCCGCCGTGGTGCGATCGACCATGACCGAGACCAGCGTGAGGGCGAAATCGATGCCTGCGGTGACGCCGCCGCCGGTGATGCGGTTGCGGTCGATGCAGACGCGTGTCTTGGTCGGTGTCGCGCCAAACTGGCTCAGCATCTCCATCGCACTCCAATGGGTGGCCGCGCGGTAGCCCTTCAGCAGGCCGGCGGCGCCGAGCGCCAGAGATCCCGTGCAGACCGAGGTGACGTATTTGGCCCCCTCAGCCTGCCGGCGCAGGAAATCCAGCACCTCCTCATCGTTGAGCAGGTCGTTGGTGCCCTGACCGCCGGGCACGCAGATGACGTCGAGTTGGGGGCAATCCGCAAAGCTCCTGGTCGGCGTCAGCATCAGGACGGAATCGCTGGGCACCGGCTCGATCGTCTTCCAGATCAGGTGCAGCTTTGCGCCGGGAACCATCGCGAACACCTGCAACGGCCCGGTGAAGTCGAGCTGGGTGACGCGCGGGAAAACCAGGATTCCAATCTGAAGCGGTGACGACATGGGAGCCTCCGACAATGCACTTGACGGGAGCAGGATGACATGGTGCCCTTCTGTCCGAAATGGCATAATTCCCTCGCTTTCGGACATATCCTTGTGGGCTGGCCGATGATCGGAATCCTGGTCTTCCCGGACTTTCAGCTGCTCGACGCAGCAGGCCCGATCTCGGCGTTCGAGATCGCGGCGCGAAGCATCGGCAAGGCGCCGGCCATCCGCGTGCTGGCGGCGAGGCCGGGGCTGGTGCGCAGCTCGTCTGGTGTCGAGATGATGGCGCGTGACTTCAAGGCGGCGAATGCGATCACGACGCTGGTCGTGGCCGGCGGCGCGGGTGTTTCCGACGCCGCACGCTGCGAGGTCACGCGGGCCTTCGTCCAGCGGGTGGCGAAGCGCGGCATGCGCGTTGCGAGCGTCTGCTCGGGCGCCTTCGTGCTCGCCGAGGCGGGACTTCTCGACGGCCGCCGCGCCACCACCCATTGGAGACGGACGCGCGATTTCGTGGCGCGCTATCCGAAGGTCAAGTTCGAGCCCGACCAGATCTTCACGCGGGACGGCAATGTCTGGACGTCGGCGGGCATCACCGCCGGGATCGATCTCGCACTCGCGATGATCACCGAGGACCATGGCGAGGAGGTCGCGCAAGCGACCGCGCGCCAACTCGTGCTCTACCACCGTCGCAGCGGCGGCCAGTCGCAATTCTCCTCGCTGCTGGAGCTGAAGACGCCGAACGGCCGCTTCGGCGCGCTGCTGTCCTGGGCGCGTGAAAATCTCGATGCGCCACTGACCGTGGAGGACCTCGCCGATCGCGCCGGCATGAGCGCCCGGCATTTCGCCCGCGCCTTTGCCGCCGAGACCGGCACGACGCCGTCCAAGGCGATCGAGCGGCTCAGGCTCGAAGTCGCGCGCGAACGCGTGCAGTCCTCGCGCGAGGCGATCGAGCGCGTTGCGGAAACGACCGGCTTCCGCGATCCCGAACGGATGCGGCGCGCCTTCATCCGCGCGTTCGGCCAGCCTCCGCAGGCGTTGCGGCGGGCGGCGCGTGCAGGATAGAGCGCTTGCTCTTGAGCCTGCCGACCACGGTGGAATGGCGGAGACCGGCGTCGCTCAGAAGCGGAGCGGTGATGCTTACTTGTCCGGTTTCTCGCGCACGATGGCGCCGGTCTTGGGATCGGCGTGGAATTCCATCTTCTGGCCGTTCTTGACGCCTTCGCCCTCCCACTGGCCATCGTCGGCTTCGAGCTTTGTCACTTGCGAATAGCCTGATTCCATGACCTTGGCTTTCACTTGCTCCATTGGCATCCAGTCAGGTCCCGGCTGATCGGCCTTCGCTGCCGAGCCCAGGGCGAGCGAGCCGAGAACCACAATCATGGCGAACTTCATCGCGAACCTCCGTTTCGGTGACTGGCCTCAACCGGGACCTTGAATCGATGTTCCTCCGCTGCGTTGGTGTGACGCAAGCCGGTGAAGGTCGGCCTTCATTCCGCTGGACGCATTGCGGCGTGCCGCCAGGCGGCTTGCGATCGGCATCAGCAGGTACGGCGCCAGGTGAATCGGAAACTGCGTCAGCGCGAAATACAGCCAGGTCGTCGCCGGCAGCACGCCGGCAGTGGCCGCCAGCATCAGGCCGAGATTTCGCTGCGACACCATCAGGCCGAGCGCGAACGCACGCTCGGTGCCGGCACGCCGGAAGATCAGCGCGGTTGCGGCGAGGAGAGTGAAGTAGACCGCAAAGGCGAGCAGCGCGACCGCGATCGTGAACAGCGGATCGGCGAGAAAGTCGGTTGCGACGTCGCCCATCACTGCGGAGGCGAATACGAGGAGTGTGATGATGTTGAGGCCGTCGATCGGCCGCTTGTGGCGCTGGATCGCATCGCTACCGGCCAGACCGCGGATGATCGTGGCGGTCAGCAGCGAAGCGGCGAGGATGCCGAGCAGCTTCAAGCCGAGCATCGCCGGAGAGATGCTCAGCATGTCGCCGAGAAACAGGCTGGCGTAGAGCGAGGCCGTGAATGGCACGAGCGCGGTCGAGGTCACCAAGGTGACCAGCACCAGCGTGGCATCGAGGCCCATCAGCGCTGCAAGCGCCGGCGCCGCCATCATCGGCGAGGCCATGCCCTGGAGCATCAGCGCGAGAGCAAGGCCTGGCGAGGTCGCGGAGAGCCCCGTCGCGTGGGCGGCGAGGGCGACGATGAGCGGCACGCCGATCGTGGTCCAGGCCGTGGCGGCTGCGACCAGCGCGGGCCGGCGCAGATGGCCGCGCAGCGCCACGAGATCGACGCGCATGAAGGAGATGCAGAGCAGGAGGAAGATCGCCTCCGTGACGTACGGGCGCAGCAGTGCGCCGAGCGGCGGCACCGCGACCGCGATGAAGGCGATCGCCGCCACCGCACGGGTGCCCTGGCCGCCGAGCCAGGCGAGGGCGCGCAGGGGAAAGG
>NZ_JAEMSD010000116.1:0-2162 GCF_016462955.1 Bradyrhizobium sp.
CCGAGCACTTGTTAAGAATGGCTTGCCGGATCGATCATGCGCTCACAAGCACGGGCCGCAGCCGATACGCATCGATCGCGGCATTCGACAACAGCAGCCTGCGTCGCTCGCCGCGCAGCATCATGCGATCGATCCGGTTCAGAATGAAGCGGGCGGAATCCTTGTGCTCACCCGTGAGCAGGCCGGACTGGTCGAGATATCGCCAGGCGATCTCGAAGGACTGCGCACGTAATTCGGGGTCGGTCATAGCCGCACAACGTTTGCCGCGGAACGTAGGTTCCTTCCGCCGGTCCTTGCAGCGCCTGCGCATCGAGACGGAACGAAGGCGCGGCGAGAGCGTTGAGTAACCGGCTTCAGTGGTGCCGATCCGCCAGCCGCGATCGGCCTTGAACAACCCCGTGCTCGTCCCCCGAGCACGGGGTTTTCTCGTGCCGCCGCTATCGGACCGGAGGCGTTTGCCCGGCTGCATCACAGAGGTCGGTCGGCTCATCGCGCGGATCGCGGGCGAGTTCGTACCAAGCCAAGGCCAGCTGGATCAGCCGTTGCCTGTCGGCACCGTCAGCCTCCGCGGCGCGCTTCATTGCGGCCTCGGCCTCATGCTGTGGATCGTACTTGATGCACATGAGGCAGAGCTTAGCCGGCCATCTGGACAAGCGCGTGGCAATTTCATCCGTAAGATTGCGGGGTCTCCGTCAGGCCGGCGGGCCGATGTGTGAACCATGTCATAGCCTGCCCACGGCCATGTCCGCTAAAGTCACGGCGAGCCTTCATGGGTGATGTCCGGTGATGACGCGCAAAGCAGCAACCGAAATCATCGTCCCGACGCAACGACATCGCACGAGCATGCTCCGCGTCGCCTGTCTCGGCACAATTGGCGTCGTGATGGTGGCCTGGATCAGCGGCCTGGTCTGGGGCACGATCGCGTTCTTCAGCTGGCTCGTGTCCTGACGCACGAGTCGCCCCGCTCGAAAAAACAAGGCGGGCCTAAGCCCGCCTCGGTGCTGCAATCCGCCCCTGAGGACTCAGTAGCATGCGCGGGGATCGGCCTGGACATATTGGCCGTTCGGGTAGCGATAATAGCAAGTGCCCTGCGCCCAGTAATAGCCAGGCTGCGACGCCGCGGTGGCGCCGGCGATCGCACCGGTCGCACCGCCGAGAACCGCGCCTGCGGCAGCCCCTGTTGCATTGCCCGAGATCAGGCCGCCCAGCACACCTCCGACGATCGCGCCGCCAAGCGCGCTGACGCCGGGATCAGCCGGCTGCGGCGGCGGGGGTGGCGGTGCATAGGTGACCGGCGGAGCATAGGCCACCGGCATATCATCGATATAGTCCTCCGAGATGTAGGCGGGCGGGCCGGCCATGCGCTGCGGATAATAATACCAGACGCCGCCTACGTCCCACCACCAGCCGGAGCGGCCGTTGCGGACTTCGTGGCGCCAGCGCCCGCCATCCCAGGCGCGGTTGCCGCGATAGGCGTGACCGCCCCAATTGCGCTCCGGTGCGGGACCGCGGGCGTAATGGCGGCCGGGCGGCGGGCCGCCCGCTTGGTGCGGACCGGGACCGCCGGCACGAGGCTGCGCGCCGGGTTGCGGCGCGGGCCGGGCCGCCTGTTGCGGCGAGGGACCTCTGCGGACGTTCTGATCGGACTGAGGCGGCGGGCCTGCGGCTGGCCGCGCCTGAGGTTGGCTGGCCTCGCTCCGCGGTCTGGCATCTTGCGCCTGAGCCGGCAGCGCCAGCAACGAGATGGCCGAAACCATGGGAATGATGATCTTGACGCGTCTGGACGCACTCATGCGTACTCGCCCCCTGCTCTTGCGATGGCCGTGGTCCCGGCGCGATCGACGAATCGTCACGCGCCAGGCTGATGCCGGCCGAAATAACTGCCCTTCTTGATCGGCTAAGTCCCGTTACAAATGATTAAGATCACGGCATTTTTTCGGCCCCGGGCTCCCGGGCGCACCTAGCGAGCAGGCTCGATCACATTGCAATTGGTGCGGCCCGACATCAGGCAGTCCTGCATCTTGCTGGCCGAGGTCAGGTCGCGGGCAAGCCACCAGCCGACGGCGAGGATGACAACCGCGATGATCAAGCCGGCAACCGCGCCGCGCCGATCGCCGGCGGGTTGAGGTTTTCCAGCGGGCTTGGGCTTCCGGCTCAGTTCG
>NZ_JAEMSD010000116.1:2172-4238 GCF_016462955.1 Bradyrhizobium sp.
GGCTCGTTTCGGGCTTGGACATCGCCACCTGATCACACAACCGGGGCGGCTTTGGCTACCTCTTAAGGCAGCCCGTCACACCGAGCTCACCATGTGGGCGACCTCTTTGGGCTCAGCCCCGGGTCTGCCGGATCGCATTCTCGCGCAAGGTCTCGACTGCCGGAATCGCCTCCTGGGCCCGCGGTGCACAAGTGGTGAGCACGAACGCGGTCTGGGTGCATTCCCAATCCGCTCCCAGCAGGGCGCTTTCGACGGGCTGCGGGCGAGCGAGCAAGATTGCGGCGCCGGCCACGCCTGCCAGGACGGCAGCGATTGCGAGCGCCTTCAGGCTCAGTCGTGAGATCGTCATGCCCGTGCTCCGTGTCTTTTCGGGCGAACGCTAGGCGTCGCCCAAGTGCTCCCTTTATGAGGGAGATCACAATTCGGCAGTTTTTCGGGGCTACGAGAGATCGTCGGGGGGCGATTTTTCGTTGACCTGATCGGCTGCGATTATGGGTGGCTTCGCGACGCGCGCCGATGTACACGCTTATGCGTCGCGTGGCGCCTGCTATGCCCAGCCGACTTACCAACAGGCACCGATTTAATATCGAAAGCGAGGAAGACAAGGCTCGTCCATGAGTGGATTCAGGGAACCCGGCTTCGCAGACCGGCAAAAGGCGGCGCAGGACGCTCGCAAAAATCTTTTGAACAAATTCAAATCGCAACCGGGTCCCGATGCTCCGGCGGTTGCGGCGAAGCGTGCCGAGCGCGAAGCTCTTGCGGCCAAGCGCGCCGAGGCGAAGGCTGCGCGAGAGGCCGAAAAGGCGGAGCAGAAGCGCCGCGAGGAAGAGGCCAAGGCCGCCGAAGCCGCACGGATCGCGCGCGAGGCCGAGGAGGCCGAAGCTCAGCGTGCTGCGCTGGAAGCCGACCAAAAGGCCAAGCGCGATGCGCGCTACGCGGCCCGCAAGGCCAAGCGCAAGTAAGACTGCCAGATCACGTTCGATTGAACTGGCACTGAAACCTCATCCGGGGCGGTCTATGGGACCGCTCCCGGAATTCGAGAATGCGCGGCCGGTGGTGTGCCGGCCCTGCGCGGGGCGGATGGAAGATCAGTTCTTCTTCATCATCCCGTCGTCCTTCTTCATCCCGTCCTTCGACATGTGGTCCTTCTTCATGCCGTCGTCCTTGGACATGGTGTCCTTCTTCATCATGCCGTCCTTGGACATCGTGTCTTTCTTCATCATGCCGTCATCCTTGCTCATCTTGTCCTGAGCGAAAGCGGCCGGCGACAGCGCAAGGCCAAGCGAAAGAGCGGCAGCCGAGACGCCGAGCACGATGCGGGTGCGAATGGTCATGGATGATCTTCCCTTCGAGGTGGTGTTTGTCAGCGACGGACGCCGCTACCCAGACTCGACGGATGGTCGGGGGGTGTTGTTACGCAGCCCTTGATAATTTTCGGTGAGCGCACCGGGAGCCCTCGACCGAAAGAGCCCAGGGCTCCAGCGACGATTGGATGTGTGTGCAGCGCAGCACACCCGGCACTTGCCGCGACATCCGATCTCGAACTATCAGTTGAGAGCATATCGGGTGAAACAGCGGCCAGGATGGGACTACGCAGCGGTCGCTGACCAACCCGATCACGCGAAAACAAGAACCGTTCAAAGAACTGCCCAAGGACATCACATCATGCTCACGCGCCGCCATCTGCTCGCGACCGCCATCGCTGCGCCCGCCATCCTCCGCTTCGGCACCGGTACCGCGCAGGCCGCGACCACGCTGAAGATCTCGCATCAGTTCCCCGGCGGCACCATCGACAAGGGCGATTTCCGCGACCGGCTCTGCCGCACGTTCGCCGCAGAGATCGCCAAGCGCAGCAATGGCGACATCGCGGCCGAGATTTATCCAAACTCCTCGCTGATCAAGACCAACGCGCAGTTCTCCGCGATGCGCAAGGGCGCGCTCGACATCAGCCTCTATCCGATGCCCTATGCCGGCGGCGAAGTGCCGGAAACCAATATCGGCCTGATGCCGGGTCTGGTGACCACCTACGACCAGGGCCTGCGCTGGAAGAAGGAGCCGGTCGGCAA
>NZ_JAEMSD010000116.1:4248-13126 GCF_016462955.1 Bradyrhizobium sp.
CGATTTCCTCGCCGACAAGGGCATCATCCTGCTGACCTGGGTGTGGCAGGCCGGCGGTGTCGCCAGCCGCTCCAAGCCGATCGTTGCGCCCGAAGATGCCAAGGGCCTGAAGGTCCGCGGCGGCTCGCGCGAGATGGACATGGTGCTGCAGAGCGCCGGCGCCTCGGTGCTGTCGGTGCCCTCCAACGAAATCTACGCCGCAATGCAGACCGGCGCCTGCGACGCCGGCATCACCTCCTCCACCAGCCTGATCTCGTTCCGCCTCGAAGAGGTCGCGAAGTCGCTGACCTCGGGCGCCGGCGCCTCCTACTGGTTCATGCTCGAGCCGCTGATGATGTCGAAGGCGATCTTCGACAAGCTGCCGAAGAACCATCAGGACATCCTGCTCGCGGTCGGCTCCGAGCTCGAGGCCTTCGGCCGCAAGGGTGCGCAGGATGACGATGTCGAGGTCGCCAAGGTCTACGAGAAAGCCGGCGCCAAGGTCTCGCCGCTCGATGCGGCCACGGTCGGCAAGTGGCGCGACATCGCCCGCGACACAGCCTGGAAGGACTACAGCGCCAAGACCGCGACCGCGGCCAACCTGCTCAAGCTTGCGATCGACGTCGCCGCATGAGCCACGGTCCGCTTCCGGATCGTGATGACCAGGTCAAAGCCGCCGCAAGCACCGGCCTTGCGGCGGCGATCGATCGCGGTCTCGCCATCCTCAACAGCATCATCGTCGTGTTCGCCGCGGTCGCGCTGGTCGCGGCCTGTGCGATCCTGAGCTACAGCGTGCTCAGCCGCGCGCTGTACAAGGCCGCGAACTATTGGCAGGACGAGGCCGCCGTGTTCCTGCTGGTCGGCGCCACCTTCATGACCGCGGCCTACGTGCAGCAGCACCGCGGACACATCGGCATCGAGGCCTTTGTCGGCCTGCTCTCGCCGCTGGCAAACAGGGTCCGGCTCTGGCTGGTCGACGCGGCCACGTTCCTGTTCTGCGCCTTCTTCACCTGGAAGTCCTGGACGCTGGCGCACGAAGCCTATGTCGACGGCCAGGTCTCGAACTCCATGTGGTCGCCGCCGCTCGCCATACCCTACACGCTGATGGCGCTCGGGATGAGCCTGCTCTGTATCCAGATTCTCGTGCAGCTTGCGCTGCCCTTCACCGGAGCCAAGCGGCCATGAGCGTTCTCGGTATCGGCGTCGCTTACGGCATCGTGACGCTGCTGGTGATGTTCTCGGGCATGCCGATCGCGTTCGCGCTCGGCGCCGTCGCCGTCGTGTTCATGGCCATCTACATGCCCGCCGCCTCCCTCGATACGGTGACGCAGAACGTCTACGAGGAAATGGCCTCGATCACGCTGCTGTCGATCCCGCTGTTCATTTTGAAGGGGGCTGCGATCGGCAAGTCGCGCGCCGGCCAGGATCTCTATTCGGCGCTGCATGCCTGGCTGCACCGCGTACCCGGCGGCCTCGGCGTTGCCAACGTGTTCGCCTGCGCGCTGTTCGCGGCGATGGCGGGCTCGAGCCCAGCGACCTGCTCGGCAATCGGCTCGGCCGGCATCCCGGAGATGCGCAAGCGCGGCTATTCCGGCGGCTTTGCCGCCGGGATCATCGCCGCCGGCGGCACGCTCGGCATCCTGCTGCCGCCGTCGATCACGATGATCCTGTTCGCGGTCGCCGCCGAGAAGTCGCTCGGGCGGCTGTTTCTCGCCGGCATCGGGCCCGGCCTCCTGCTGGTCACGCTGTTCGGCGCCTATGCCGTGATCCGCTTCAGACAGGAATATGCCGCAGCCGAAGCGGCCTACAAGAACGGCGGACCGGAGGCTCCGATCCTGCAGCGTGACGAGTATACGCTGGCCGAGCGATTCAGCGTGCTGCCACGGGTCATTCCGTTCGTGCTGCTGCTCACCGGTGTCATGGTGGCGCTCTATGGCGGCTACGCCACGCCATCGGAAACCGCCGGCCTCGGCGGCCTGCTGGCGCTGGCGCTGATTGCCGCGATCTACAGCGTGTGGCGGCCGAGCGACCTTGCTCCCATCATGAAGTCGACGATCCGGGAATCGACCATGCTGATGATGATCATCGGCATGTCCCTGCTCTATTCCTACGTGATGAGCTATCTGCACATCTCGCAATCGGTCGCCGAATCCATCGTCGCCATGCACCTGCCGCGCTGGGAGCTGCTGTTCGCGATCCTGGTCATGGTCGTCGTGCTCGGCTTCTTCCTGCCGCCGGTCTCGATCATCCTGATGACCGCGCCGATCATCCTGCCGCCGCTGCGCGCCGCCAATTTCGACATCATCTGGTTCGGCGTCGTCATGACCATCGTGATGGAGATGGGGCTGATCCACCCACCCGTCGGCCTCAACATCTTCGTCATCCGCAACGTCGCGCCGGACATTCCCCTGCGCGAGGTGATCTGGGGCACCCTGCCCTTCGTGCTCTTGATGATGCTCGCGGTGCTGCTGCTGTGCTTCGTGCCGGGGATCTCGACCTGGCTGCCGGACCTCGTGATGGGGCCGGACGGAAGCAGGTAGGCGAGCGATCGTAGAGTGGGCCAAGCGAAGCGGGCCCACATCTTTCTTGGATACGGAGAAGAACGGTGGGCACGGCGCATTCGCGCCATTGCCCACCCTACGATTTCTCCTTCCGCCGCCCCTTTGGCGCGTTCGCCACCACCTGCAACAAATCCTTGCGCACGGCTTCGATGTGCCGCTCCAGGAAACGACAGGCCTCTTCGACCTTCCCCGCGCGGCAGAGCGCGATCAGATGGGCGTGCTCCTTCTCCGCCGTCCCCATCGCCTTGGTGTTGGAGAGTTGCAGACGCGTGTAGCGGTCGCTGGTCTGGAGCAGCGACAGCACGATCGCGCGGGTGCGCGGCTGCGGGGCGTGCACGTAGAGCGCCATGTGGAAGTCGGCATTGAGCCGCCCCCAATCGCTGACGTTCTTCGCCTTGATCGCCTTCTCGAACTGCCTGTGGATGTCGTCGAGCCCGTCGATATCCTCCGTGGTAAAACGGGGCGCCGATTGCGCCAGCAGGCGAGGCTCGAGGATGCAGCGCAGGTCGAACACGTCGTTGATCTCGTCCAGCGACAGCTCGGAGACGATGGCGCCCTTCTGCGGCACGATCCGGACCAGGCCTTCCGCCTCGAGCTGGAACAGCGCTTCGCGCACGGGAATGCGGCTGACGCCATAGGCTTCGCCGAGCGCGTCCTGCCGCAGCTGGGATCCTGCGGGATAGGTGCCGTCGAGGATCGCCTGCCGGAGCTGGTCGACGATCGCGGCCGACAGGGTGCGATGCTTTAGAGGCTGCTTCATCTGATCGTCTGTTGTCCTTCCCGACTCGTTCGACCGACGCGGTCCCTGTCTTGCATGGGGAGATGCCTGGCAAAAGCCCGACCTCCTCCGAGGCACACTGCTCAGCAAACGCGCGGTTTGCCGCCGAAATGACCGCAAACTCCGTTTGACACTCAAAATGTATAAATTATACATTTGGCAATCGCACGACAAATCTTTCGGAGGTTGGGGCTTCTTTCATGATCGAGCAGACCATGCCGGCCACGCGCGCACTCGGCCTCCGACGCATGATCGTCAGGATGTCGAGTGCCCTGCTCGCCTGCGAGCGGCTCGCGCTGATGAGCCTGATGTATCTGCTCACCGGCCTGATTCTGGTGAACGTCGTCACCCGCTACTCACACTTCCCGATCTACTGGATCGATGAATCCGCGGTCTATTGCGTGGTCTGGCTGACCTTCATCGGCGCGTCCGCGATGACGCGGCTGCGGCTCGATTTCGCGGTGACCATGCTGACGGAGCGCCTTTCCGCTCAGCACCAGAAATTTGCAAAAGTAATCTCGACCGGCCTCGTCGTGGTGTTCGGCGTCGCCCTGATCGTCACCTGCGTGCTCTGGATGGATCCGGTCGGCCTCGCCCGCGCCGGCTTCGACGGGCGCAAGCTCGCAGCCGCAACCTTCAACTTCCTCTACACCGAGCGCACGCAGACGCTGAACTGGCCGACCTGGATGCTCTATCTGACGCTGCCGATCTTCGCGGTGTCGATGACCATTCACGGGCTCGCCAATTTGCTGGAAGATCTCGAGCTGGTCCCGCGGACGGCGCCGAAGGGCTTCCAGCTCTCCGAGCTCGACGGGGTCAATTGATGATCACGTCAGCGGCCTTCATGGCGTTCATGCTGGTCGGCGTGCCGATCGGGCTTTGCCTGTGCCTCGCCGGCCTCGTCTACATCGCCGCCTCGGGTAACCCGGTGCTGTTTCAGTCCTATCCGCTCCAGCTGTTCGGCGGCGTCGACAGCTACGGGCTGATCGCCATTCCGCTGTTCATCCTGATCGGCGAGATCATGAACGGTGGCGGCATCACGCGACGCATCGTCGACATGGCGATGGCTTTCATCGGCTCGCTCAAGGGCGGGCTCGCCTACGTCAACATCCTCGCCAACATGTTCATCTCCTCGATCCTGGGATCTGCGACGGCGCAGGTCGCGATCATGGCCCAGATCATGGTCCCCGAGATGGAGAAGAAGGGCTATGACAAGACCTTCGCCGCCGGCCTCACAGCCTATGGCGGCATGCTCGGCCCGATCATCCCGCCCTCGGTGATGTTCGTGGTCTACAGCGTGCTGGCGCAGGTCTCCGTCAGCGACATGCTGATCGCCGGCATCGTGCCGGGTGTCATCCTCACGGTGATGTTCTGCCTCGTCGTCGCGCTGATGGGATACGTCTACAACTACCCCCGCGCGGATTACCAGACCCCGCGCCAGCGCGTCATGACCATTCTGCGGACCTCGCCGACGCTGCTGATCCCGATCGTCATCGTCGGCTCCATCCTCGGCGGTCTCGCCAACGCGACGGAATCCGCGGCCGTCGGCGCCGTTGCCGCGGCGCTGGTCGGAAAATACTGGACCAAGGAGTTCAAGTTCTCGCAACTGCCGCAGATGATGCTGCGCAGCGCCATCTATTCGGCGATCGTGCTGTTCCTGGTCGCGGCCGCCGCCGTATTCTCCTGGGTGCTGATCTTCGGCAAGGTGCCTCAGGAGACCGCTGCCTGGATCCAGACCGTCGCCAAGGACCCGGTCAGCTTCATGCTGATCTGCAACGTCATCCTGCTGGTGATCGGCACCGTGATCGACGGCATTCCAGGTCTCATCATGACCGTTCCGATCCTGCTGCCGGTGGCAACCGAGATCTATCACATCGATCCCCGCCAGTTCGGCGTGGTCGTGGTGATCAACCTCGTGCTCGGCCTGCTGTCACCGCCGGTCGGACTCTGCTTCTTCGTCGCAGCCGCCGTCACCGGCGCCAAGCCCGGCAAGATGTTCATTGTGACGCTGCCGCTGTTCGTCATCTCCTGCGTCCTCCTGGTGCTGCTCTCGCTGTACCCCTCGCTCTCGCTGATCCTCGTCAAATAGGCCAATAGGAGTCCGACCATGCCGCTTTCTCGCCGCCGCTTTCTTGCTGCCAGTGCCGCCGCCTCGGTGTTCGCGCCATCGCTGGCGCTGGCCCAGGCCAAGGAATTCCGCCTTGGCCTGATCACGCCCAACGGCCATTCCTGGAACAAGGCCGCGCTCAAATTCGGCGAGGATCTCAAGTCCGCGACCAACGGCCGCCTCACCCTGACCGTGTTCCACTCGGGTCAGCTCGGCAACGAGAGCGCGATGATGCAGCAATTGCAGTCCGGCGCGCTCGACATGGGCTTCATCCAGGCTGCCGAGCTCGGCTCGCGCGTGCCGCACATCGCCGCGATCAACGCGCCCTACATCGTCCGTTCGACGCCGGCGGTCGCGAAGTTCGTGCGGCATCCGGCGGCGGTGAAGCTGTTCGAGGTGCTGCCGCAGGAGACCGGAACGATCGGGCTCGGCTGGGGCATCACCGGCATGCGCGCGGTGTTCTCCTCCAAGGACCTCAATTCGCTCGCCGATATCAAGGGCATGAAGCTGCGCATCAACCCGACGCCGGTCTATCGCGACTTCTATTCTTCGCTCGGCGCAGCTCCGACGCCGATCCCGACCCCGCAGGTGTTCGATGCCATGGCCAACGGGCAGGTCGACGGCCTCGAGGCCGATCTCGAATTCTCCTGGAACCAGCGCTTCGACAAGGTGTCGAAGGTGATCCTGCAGATGAACGCCGTCTTCATGCCGATGGCCGCCGTCGTCTCGGGCCGGGTCTGGCAATCGCTGCCGGCCGCCGACCGCGAGCTGATCACCAAGACGATCAAAACGACGCTGGACGCGCAGATCGACGAGCTCGCCGGCAACGAACCCAAACTGATCGAGAACTTCAAGAACGCGCCGATCCCGATCCGCCAGGTCGATGCCAAGGACACCGAGGCCGTCATCGCCGAGTTCGACAAGATCTGGCTGCCCAAGGCCCCGGTCCTCGCCGAGCTGCGCAAGGTCGGCGCGACGCTCTGACACCCATCCATTCCCTTCACGTCAATGCCCGGCGGATCGAACGATCCGCCGGCACAATTCCAATCGGAGCCACAACAATGAGCCCACGCATCTCCTGGGAAGGCGTCTTCCCGGCCGTCACCACCCAATTCAACGACGATTTGTCGCTCAACATCGAGGCGACGGCCAAGGTCATGGACGGGTTGATCCGCGACGGCGTCTCCGGCCTGATCGTCTGCGGTTCGGTCGGCGAGAACACCTCGCTCGAGCGCAAGGAAAAGATTGCGATCATGGAGACCGCGAAGGCGGTCGCGAAAGGCCGCGTGCCGGTGTTGTGCGGCATCGCCGAATTCACCACGGCCTTTGCGGTCGAAACGGCCAAGGAAGCCAGGCGCGTCGGCATCGACGGCGTGATGGTGATGCCGGCGCTGGTCTATTCGTCCAAGCCGCACGAGACCGCCGCGCATTTCCGCGCGGTCGCCAGCGCGACCGACCTGCCGGTGATGCTCTACAACAACCCGCCGATCTACAAGAACGATGTCACGCCCGACATCCTCGCCTCGCTCGCCGACGTCGAGACCGTGGTCTGCTTCAAGGATTCCTCGGGCGACACGCGGCGCTTCATCGACACCCGCAACATGGTCGGCGACCGCTTCGTGCTGTTCGCCGGGTTGGACGACGTCATCGTCGAGAGCGTCGCCATGGGCGCGGTCGGTTGGGTCTCGGGCATGTCGAACGCGTTCCCGCGCGAGGGCGAGACGCTGTTTCGTCTGGCCAAAGCCGGGCGCTTTGCCGAAGCGATGCCGCTCTACGAATGGTTCATGCCGCTGCTGCATCTCGATGCCCGCCCGGACCTCGTCCAGTGCATCAAGCTGTGCGAGCACATCATGGGCCGCGGCACCGCGCTGACCCGCCCGCCCCGCCTGGCGCTGCTGCCGCACGAAAAGGCCGAGGTCGAGGCCATGATGGCCAAGGCGCTGAAGAACCGGCCGCGCCTGCCGGATGTCGGCCTCAAGGCGGCTTGAGGGCACGCTTTGTAGAGTGGGCAAGCGCAGCGTGCCCACCTTCTGCCAATGATTGCGAGAGATGGTGGGCACGGCGCAATGCGCCTTTGCCCACCCTACGAGATCTGGTGCTAGGAAGCCGTGCGCGTCTTCTTCGCATTCAACGCCGACGCCACGCGGCTCACGGGCGGCTTGCCCAACACGACGCTCATCGCATTCGTCGCCGCCAGCAGCTTCTCCATATCGACACCCGTCCTGACGCCCATGCCTTCGAGCATGTAGACGACATCCTCGGTCGCGACATTGCCGGTCGCGCCGGGCGCGTAGGGACAGCCGCCGAGGCCGCCCGCGGCGGCGTCGATGACACGCACGCCCTCCTCCATCCCCGCATAGAGATTGGCCAGCGCCTGGCCGTAGGTATCGTGGAAATGCATCGCGAGCCTGGCGGGGGGAACGTTCGCGCTGACCGCGCGCAGCATCTCCTTCGCTTTGACAGGTGTGCCGACTCCAATGGTGTCGCCGAGCGATATTTCGTAGCAGCCGAGACCGAACAGCGTGCTCGCGAGATCGGCGACCGCCTTCGGCTTGACCTCGCCGTCAAAGGGGCAACCGAGCACGCAGGAAATATAGCCGCGCACCCTCACGCCATCGGCCCTGGCGCGCGCCAGCACCGGCCTGAAGCGCTCGATGGATTCGGCGACCGTGCAGTTGATGTTGGCGCGCGAAAAGCCCTCGGAGGCCGCCGCGAACACCGAGACGACCTTGGCGCCCGCGGCACGGGCGGCCTCATAGCCCTTCTCGTTCGGCACCAATACGTGGAATTCGGCGCCTTTCACATGAGCGACACCTCGCAGGACGGCATCCGAACTTGCCATTTGCGGGATCGCCTTGGGCGAGACGAAGGCGCCGACCTCGACCGTATCGAGGCCGGCCGCGACCAGCGCCTCGACGAACGCGATGCGATCCTCGACGCTGACCGGCGTCTTTTCGTTCTGGAGACCGTCGCGTGGCCCCATTTCGATGATGCGGACGGGATCGCTCATGTCACTCTCCGGACGGCTCGACCACGGCGAGCTCGATGCCCTCCTGCACGATGTCGCCGACCTTGCACTTGATCGACTTCAGCACGCCGGCATAGGGCGCGCGCAGCGTCTGCTCCATCTTCATCACTTCCAGCGTGAGGATCGGCGCGCCCTTCTCCAGCTTGGCGCCTTCCTCGGCCAGCACCGCGACGACCGTGCCAGGCAGAGGCGCAGCGATCTTGTCCGCGCCGACCTGCTCCTCGGTTTCGCCGCCGAACGGATCGACCCAGTGCAGGTCGAAGCGGCCGTTGCGCGTGCGCAAGTAGAGCTCGTGGCCGTCGATCACGGCCGCGACCTGCGATTTGACGCCGTCCAGCGTCAGGTCGAATCCGCCGTCCCGCGGCGCAATGGCGAACGCCAGCTCGCGCTCGCCGATCACCAGCGTCGAGGGCCCGCTGCCGTAG
>NZ_JAEMSD010000116.1:13136-15819 GCF_016462955.1 Bradyrhizobium sp.
GCCGTAGTTCAGCGTAATCTTCTGCTCGGGCCCGTGACCGACACGGAAGGCAAAGCCGCGCTGGCGGCGGCCGACCGGCTGCCAGCCGAAAGTTTGCCAGGGCGAATTCGCCTGCGCACGGGCCGCCTGCTGCTCCTCGTTGACAACAGCGGCCACCGCCGCACACAGCTCGAGTTCGCCCGGCGCCGGAGCCGCCGCGGTCAGCACCGCCAGTTCGCGCTCGATGAAGCCGGTGTCGATCGCATTGGCCCGCACCTTGGGATGCGTCATCAGCGCCGACAGGAACGGGATGTTGGTGACGATGCCGCGGACGTCGGACTCCTCCAGGCCGCGATTCAGTCGCTCGATCGCGACGTCCCGCGTCGGCGCCCAGGCGATCATCTTGGCGAGCATGGCGTCATAATACGGTGAGACGCTGTCACCCTCGCGATAGCCGGCGTCGATGCGCAAGCCCCCTGTTTCCGCCGGTAGCCGCCAGGTCGAGATCCGGCCGACCGATGGCATGAAGTTCTTGGTCGGGTTCTCGGCATAGACACGCGCCTCGACCGCATGGCCGTTGAGCTTGATCTCGTCCTGCCTCAGCGGCAGCGCCTCGCCGAAGGCGACGCGCAGCTGCCACTCGACGAGATCGATCCCGGTGATCAGCTCGGTGACGGGATGCTCGACCTGGAGGCGCGTGTTCATCTCGATGAAGAACACGTCCTTGCCGTCGGAGACGAACTCGATGGTGCCGGCACCGACATAATTCACCGCGCCCGCCGCCTTTCGCGCGGCGGCACAGACCGTCTCGCGCTGCGCTGCATTGAGGGTCGGCGACGGCGCCTCCTCGATCACCTTCTGGTGCCGGCGCTGCAGCGTGCATTCGCGCTCGAACAGCGAGAGCAGATTGCCGTGGCTGTCACCGATGACCTGCACCTCGATATGCCGGGGGTTGTCGACATATTTTTCGATCAACATGCGGTCGTCGCCGAACGCGGCCTTGGCCTCGCGCTTGGCACTGACGATCGCGGGCGCAAGCTCGTCGGCGGAGCGCACGATGCGCATGCCGCGGCCGCCGCCGCCGGCGGACGCTTTCACCAGGATCGGGAAGCCGATCTTGTCCGCCGCCTTCGCCAGCGTCGCCTCGTCCTGGGCCTCGCCGTGATAGCCCGGCACCAGCGGCACGCCGGCCTTTTCCATCAGCGCCTTCGAGCCGGACTTCGAGCCCATCGCGTTCATCATCGCGGCGGTCGGGCCGACAAAGACGAGGCCGGCGTCATAGCAGGCCTGCGCGAACTCGGCATTCTCCGACAGGAAGCCGTAGCCGGGATGCACGGCCTCCGCGCCGGTCTTGCGCGCGGCCTCGATCAAGCGCTCGATGTTGAGATAGCTGTCGCGCGCCCGCGCCGGCCCGAGCAGCACGGCTTCATCGGCGAGCGCGACATGCATGGCGTCGCGATCGGCCTCGGAATAGACCGCGACGGTGCGCAGCCCCATGGCGCGCGCGGTGCGGATGACGCGGCAGGCGATCTCGCCGCGGTTGGCGATCAGGAGGGTGCGAAAACGCCGGTAGAGCTTTGAGCGGTCCATCGCATCACATCCTGAACAGGCCGAATTTCGTCGGCTCGATCGGCGCATTCGACGCTGCCGAGAGGCCGAGGCCGAGCACAAGGCGCGTGTCGGCCGGATCGATCACGCCGTCGTCCCACAGCCGCGCGGTCGCGTAATACGGATGCCCCTGGCTCTCATATTGCGCGCGGATGGGTTCGCGGAACTTGTCTTCCTCTTCCCGGGACCAGCTATCACCCTTGGCTTCGATGTTGTCGCGGCGGACCTGGCTCAGCACCATCGACGCCTGCTCGCCGCCCATGACCGAGATGCGCGCGTTCGGCCACATCCAGAGGAAGCGCGGCGAGTAGGCGCGGCCGCACATGCCGTAATTGCCGGCGCCGTAGGAGCCGCCGATCACCACCGTGAATTTCGGCACCGAGGCCGTCGCGACCGCCGTCACCAGCTTGGCGCCGTCGCGGGCGATGCCGCCGGCCTCGTACTTCTTGCCCACCATGAAGCCGGTGATGTTCTGCAGGAACACCAGGGGAATGCCGCGCTGGCAGCACAGCTCGATGAAATGCGCACCCTTCAGCGAGCTTTCGCTGAACAGGATGCCGTTGTTGGCGATGATGCCGACTGGATAACCCCAGATGTGGGCGAAGCCGCATACCAGCGTCGTGCCGTAGAGCTTCTTGAACTCGTCGAACTCCGAGCCATCCACGACGCGCGCGATGATGTCGCGCACGTCGAACGGCTTGCGGCCGTCGACCGGCACCACGCCGTAGATCTCCTCGGCCGCGAACAGCGGATCGCGCGGCGCATGCATGTTGAGGTTCGGCCGCGCCGGCGGCTTCAGCGTGCCGACGATGCGCCGCGCGATGCCGATCGCATGGGCATCGTTCTGCGCGTAATGATCGGTCACGCCGGACTGGCGCGAATGCACGTCGGCGCCGCCGAGTTCTTCCGCGCTGACGACTTCACCGGTCGCAGCCTTCACCAGCGGCGGCCCTCCGAGAAAGATGGTGCCCTGGTTGCGCACGATGATGCTCTCGTCCGACATCGCCGGCACATAGGCGCCGCCAGCGGTGCAGGAGCCCATCACGATGGCGATCTGCGGAATGCCCTGCGAAGACATCTGCGCCTGGTTGTAAAA
>NZ_JAEMSD010000550.1 GCF_016462955.1 Bradyrhizobium sp.
GGCTGATCGACGGCGCCGGCGCCGTCGATCAGCCAGACAAGCACCGGGAAGGTGACGAACAGCACCGGGAAGAGGTTGAATGGCGCCAGCGCCAGCACCGACAACGCCCCGGCCGCCATGGCGATGACGGCGCGCTGCCATCCCCAGGCGAGGATGACGGCGAGCGCAATTTGCCGAAGTCGCTGCGATGGGCTCACTGCGGGGCGGTCCCGTCGCCCGGCGGCGGCGTGGGCGTGTCGCCGGCCGGCGATTGTCCGCTGTCCGGCGTGGCTTCGCGGCGCCGGCTCTCGCGCTGGACGCGGGGGGCCGGACGCTCCTTCCGCGTCGAGATGCGCAGCCGCTTGACGCGGCGCGGATCGGCATCGAGCACCTCGACCTCGTAGGTGCCGGGACCCGAGATCACCTCGCCCCGCACCGGCAGGCGCCCGACGAAGCTGACGAGATAGCCGCCCAGCGTCTCCACCTCCTCGCCGGCCTCGCCGGTGAGGAAATCCTCGCCGATCACCGAGCGGACGTCGTCGAGGCTGGCGCGGGCGTCGGCGATGAAGGCGTTGTCGGGCAGGCGCACGATCGAGGGTGGCTCGTCGCTGTCGTGCTCGTCGTCGATCTCGCCCACGATCTGCTCGACGATGTCCTCGATCGAGACCAGCCCGTCGCTGCCGCCATATTCGTCGACCACCAGCGCCAGATGGATGCGCGAGGCCTGCATCTGCGCGAGCAGGTCGATCGCCCGCATCGAGGGCGGCACGTAGAGCAGCTTGCGGATGATGTGCGCGTCATGAAGCGGCAGCGCGAGATCGACCGCACGCAGGTCGAGCCCGGCCGGCAGCGGCTTCTTGCGCTTGGTCTTGGTGGCTTGCGACACGCGGGCGCGTGCGGTCATGAAGGCGAGCAGGTCGCGGATGTGGACGATGCCGACGGGATCGTCGAGCGTCTCGTTGTAGACCACGAGGCGGGAATGGCCTGCACTCTCGAAGCGGTCCATCAATTCGCCGAGCGGGATGTCGCGCTTCACCGCGACGATGTCGGCGCGATGCACCATGACGTCGGCGATCCGGCGCTCGTGCAGGCCGAGGATGTTGCGCAGCATGGTGCGCTCGACGGCCGAGAAGCCGGTGTCGTCGGGTGTGGTCGCATCCAGCACGACCTGGAGGTCGTGGCGCACCGAGCCCGCCTTCCAGCCGAACAGCGTGCGGATCGCGCGCAGCAGCCAGCCTTCGGAGCTCGGGCGCATCACCTCGCCGTGCGCCACGACGACGGGCAGATTGCGCGTGTTGCGCGGGTTGTCCTGGATTGGGTCGGATTCAGGCATCTCAGTGCGTCCCCGTGCGGTCGGCATAGGGATCGGGGATGCCGAGATGCGCCAGGATCTGCGTCTCCAGCGCTTCCATCTCCTCGGCGTCGGCGTCGTTCTCGTGATCGTAGCCGATCAGGTGCAGGAAGCCGTGCACGGCGAGATGGCTCAGATGGTGATCGAACGGCTTGTGTTCCTCGTCCGCCTCGCGCCGCATGGTCTCGTAGGCGATCGCGATGTCGCCGAGCATGCGCGGCGCATCGCCCGGCTTCCACGCGCCCTCCGGCTGCAGCGCGGGGAACGACAGCACGTTGGTCGGCTTGTCGATGCCGCGCCAGTTGCTGTTGAGGGTGCGGATGCCGGCATCATCGGTCAGCATCACCGCCACTTCCGCGTCGGCAACGTCTTCGTCGACGCTCTCGGCGGCGGCCGCCACCGCGCGCTGGATCACGGCTTCTGAATCGGGCTTGCGCTGCCAGCAATCGGCAACGACGAGGACCTCGGTCATGGGAATATTGGAATGGGACATTGTGCTGTCTCGGACGAAGGACGCCATATTCACGCCCTCGGGGTCCGGTGTTGCCTCGTCAGGATTGACCGGTGGCCGGTCGCTGCGGCGACCCTTCGTAGGCGCCGACGATCCTTGCCACGAGTTCGTGGCGGATCACGTCCTCGGCCTTGAAATGAACCTGGGCGATACCCTCGATGCCGTTCAGGAGCCGGGTCGCTTCGGCGAGGCCCGAGGTCTGGCCGTTGGGCAGGTCGATCTGCGAGGGATCGCCCGTCACGATCATGCGGCTGTTCTCGCCGAGACGCGTCAGGAACATCTTCATCTGCATCGACGTGGTGTTCTGGGCCTCGTCCAGGATGATGGCGGCATTGGTCAGCGTGCGGCCGCGCATGAACGCGAGTGGCGCGATCTCGATCTCGCCGCTCTGCAGCGCACGCTCGACGATGCGCGCATCCATGAGATCGTAGAGCGCGTCGTAGATCGGCCGCAGATAAGGATCCACCTTCTCGCGGAGGTCGCCGGGCAGGAAACCGAGTCGCTCGCCGGCTTCCACAGCCGGACGCGACAGGATGATGCGGTCGACCTCCTTGCGCTCGAACAGCTGGGCGGCGTGGGCGACGGCAAGCCAGGTCTTTCCGGTGCCGGCCGGGCCGACGCCGAACACCAGCTCGTGGCGTTTCAGCGCGCGGATGTAGGAATCCTGCGCGGCGGTGCGCGCGCGCACCGGGCGCTTGCGCAAGTTGATGCTGTCGAAGGCCGTCTTGGGCGATTTGGCATCGAACTCGAACAGCGAGCCTTGCGCGATGACGGCGCGGATCGCGCCTTCGACCTCGCCCTGGTCGAGATCCTGCCCCTTCACGGCCTGACCGTAGAGCATCTCAAGCACGCGGCGCGCGGCGTCGCAGCCGTCGCGCGAGCCGCCGATCGTGATGTGGTTGCCTTTGGAGTCCACGACCACGCCGAGCCGCCGCTCGATCTGCGCCAGATGCTGGCCGTAGGGGCCGACCAGTGCGGAGGCGGCGCGGTTGTCGTCGAAGTCGATGACGACCTGGGTCTCGGGCGGAGCTTGCATGTCGCGGTCAAATTTGCGGCTGGGAGCGAACGAAGACGAATCCGATGCGCTTTTTGGCAAGGGTTCAGGCTCCACTGGCTTGCGATAAAGCGGGCTCGCGCGCGCTGCGCGCCGTCACGAGCTCGCCGAGAAAACTGTACCGCTCGAGGCTGTCGATGCGGACCGGCAGGATCTGTCCGATGATGTCGGGCGAGGCCATGACATGCGCCGGCTGGAGGTACGCGGTGCGCCCGACGATCTGGCCCTCCTTGCGGGCCGGACGCTCGAACAACACATCGACCGTTGAGCCAATCGCAGCCTTGTTGAAGGCCGATTGCTGGCTGTCGATCAGTTCCTGGAGCCGCTCCAATCGCTGGTCCATGTCGGCGGGGGACACCGTCTCCTGCATGTCCGCGGCCGGCGTTCCCGGCCGGGCGGAGTATTTGAACGAATACGCCGCAGCGTAGCCGATTTGCGTGACAAGCGCGAGGGTGGCGAGAAAATCTTGCTCGCTTTCGCCGGGGAAGCCGACGATGAAATCTGATGAAAAAGCAATGTCTTGGCGGGCGGCGCGGAAACGCTCGACGACCCGCCGGTAGTCATCGGCGGTATGTTTGCGGTTCATGGCGGCCAGAATCCGGTCCGAGCCCGACTGCACCGGCAGGTGCACGAACGGCATCAGGGCACCGAGATCGCGATGGGCGGCAATCAGGCTGTCGTCGACGTCGCGGGGATGGCTGGTCGAATAGCGCAGCCGCGCAATGCCCGGGATCGCCGCCAGATGTTCGAGCAGCCTGCCGAGCGGCCAGGTTTTTCCGTCCGGACCCTCGCCATGATAGGCGTTGACGTTCTGTCCGATCAGCGTCAGCTCGCGCACGCCATTGTCGGCGAGGCGCTTCACGTCATCGACGATCTTCGCCACCGGGCGCGAGACTTCCGAGCCCCGCGTGTAGGGTACGACGCAGAAGGTGCAGAACTTGTCGCAGCCTTCCTGCACCGTGACGAAGGCGGAAATGCCGCGCGCGCGGATCGCGTCGGGCGTGGGTTGGGCCAAGAAGCCGAACTTGTCCTCGGCCGGGAACTCAGTCTCGATCGCGCGGCCTTCGCTGCCGGCGCGCTTCAGCAGCTCCGGCAGATGATGATAGCTCTGCGGCCCGACCACGACGTCGACCGCGGGCGCCCGCCGCACGATCTCCTCGCCCTCGGCCTGCGCCACGCAGCCGGCCACCGCGATCTGCATCGCGCGGCCCCCACGCGCGGCCTCGTCCTTGGCGACGCGCAGGCGGCCGAGCTCGGAATAGACCTTTTCCGAAGCCTTCTCGCGGATATGGCAGGTGTTGAGGAT
>NZ_JAEMSD010000551.1:0-3371 GCF_016462955.1 Bradyrhizobium sp.
TCGGCCTCGGCGCTGCGGCCGAGGCCGATCTCGCCGCGCGCCCCTCGCATCACGACGGCGAGGAGGAGCACGAGCACGACGATTTCGCCTCCGTCGTGATCGAGCTTCCGGAGGTCGCCGACATCGACGCGCTGGTCGCATCGGTCCAGAAGCTGGCGCGCGAGCAGAACGTGCTGCGCGCCAAGGGCTACATCGCCGTCGCCGGAAAGCCGATGCGCCTGCTGCTACAGGCGGTCGGCGAGCGCGTCCGCCACCAGTTCGACAAGCCCTGGGGCGCTGGTCACAGGCGGTCAAAGCTCGTCGTGATCGGCGAGCATGGCGACATCGACGAGGCCGCGATCAAGGCGGGACTTGGTGTCTGATGCACGTCGTCTTCCGCGAGAGCCGCGGTCTTGAGGAGACCGCGACGCCAAGAGACATCGGCCAGGACCCGGCCGATCTCGTGGTGCTCTCGTATTCGGATTCCGACCTTGCCGCGTTCGCCGCCGGCTGGCGGCGTGGCCGGAACAGCCTGCCGTCGCTGCGGCTCGCCAATCTTGCCGAGCTCCGGCATCCGCTGTCGGTCGACACCTATGTCGAGCGCACGCTGTCGCAGGCGCGCGGCATATTGGTGCGCCTGATCGGTGGTGAATCCTACTGGCCGTACGGGTTGGCGGCGCTCCAGCAGCTCGCGCAAGAGCGCAACATCGTGCTCGCCGTGCTGCCGGCGGACGGCCGCGACGACACGCGGCTGGATGCCTTCTCGACCCTGCCGGTCTCGACGCTGCGGCGGCTCAAGGTGCTCTGCGACACCGGTGGCCCGGTCGCGGCGCAAGCCGCGATCGCGCAGCTAGCGCTGGCCTCGGGGCTTTATGCCGGACCGGTCATCGGCGAGATGACCGTGCCCGAGATGGGCTTCTACGATCCCGCGCGCGGCGTCATTGCCGCGCCGTTTGGCGAGGGCAAGCCGCGCGCGCTGGTCAGCTTCTATCGTTCCTATCTCACCGCTGCCGACACCGCGCCGGTCGATGCCTTGATCGTTAGGCTGCGCGAGAAGGGCTTTGACGCCTGCGGCCTGTTCGTCACGTCCCTGAAGGCACCCGGCGTAGCGGATTGGCTGCGCGCGCATCTTGCGCAGGATCCTCCAGCTGCGATCGTCAATGCGACGGCGTTCTCCGCGATCGGCGATGACGGCACGACACCGTTCGATGCCGCGACGTGCCCCGTGTTTCAGGTCGCGCTCTCCACGGCGCGGCGCGAGGACTGGGCAGAATCACTGCGCGGCCTGTCGCCCGGCGATCTCGCGATGCATGTGGTGCTGCCCGAGGTCGATGGCCGCCTCTTTGCGGGCGTGGTGAGCTTCAAGTCGGCGGCGATGCGCGACCCCGATCTGCAATTCTCGCATCTGGCGCATCGGCCCGACGACGAGCGTGTGAACGCTGTCGCCGCACGCGTTGCGGCCTGGCATCGCCTTGCGATGAAGCCCGCCGGCGAGAAGCGGCTGGCCGTCGTGCTCTCGAACTATCCGGGAAGGCCGCACCAGATCGCACATGCGGTTGGGCTCGACGCGCTGGCGTCGGTCGAAGCGTTGCTGTCCGATCTCGCGGAGGCCGGATACACTGTCGCTCCGGTTCATGCGCTCGGCAAAACGCTGCTGAAGCAGCAATTGATCTGGAATGTCGCCGATTATCGCTCGGCGCTGTCGCGCCTGCCGCAAACCTTGCAGGACGATCTCGCGCTGGCCTGGGGCGCGCCGGAAGACGATCCGAGCTGCCGCGACGGCGCGTTCCATTTCGCGGCGATCGAATGTGGCCAGTCGATCATTGCGGTTCAGCCGGAGCGTGGCCATGCGGCCACGCGCGACGGCGACTATCACGATCTCGCCCGCACGCCGCGCCATGCCTATGTCGCGTTCTATCTCTGGCTCCGGGAGCAGGGGATCGACGCACTTGTGCACATGGGCGCGCATGGCACGCTGGAATGGCTGCCCGGAAAATCCGTGGCGCTGTCATCGAGCTGCTGGCCGGAAGCGTTGATCGGCGATTTTGCCGTCATCTATCCCTTCATCGTCAACGATCCCGGCGAGGCCGCCCAGGCAAAGCGGCGGATTGGAGCCGTCAGCATCGGTCATCTGCCGCCGCCGCTGGAAACATCCGTGGTGCCGGAAAGCCTGCGCCGGCTCGAACGGCTGCTCGATGAATATTCGACCGCCGATGGTCTCGATCCCTCGCGCCGCCAGCGGCTGATCGCGGCGATCCGCGACGAGGCGCGCGCGGCGGGCCTCGAAGACGATCTCGGCCTCGATGCCCTGGCAGCACCGGCCGAAGCGATTCCGCGGATCGACCGCTTCGTCTGCGACCTCAAGGAGAGCCAGTTCGGCGACGGCCTGCACGTGTTCGGCCGCGGCACCTGTGGCGAAGCGGAGCGCGATGCGCTGCTCGCCGCGCTGGCAGGCCGGCGTGTTGCGCCGGGCCCGTCGGGCTCGCCCTATCGCGGCCGCACCGACGTGTTGCCGACCGGGCGCAATCTCTTCGCCGTCGACCCGCGCGCGGTGCCGACGCCGTCGGCGCATGCGCAAGGCATCAAGCTCGCGGAAGAGCTACTGCGTCGCCACTTGCAGGATCATGGTGACTGGCCGAAGGGCCTCGTGGTCGATCTCTGGGGCTCGGCGACGATGCGCACCGCGGGCGAGGAATTTGCCATGGCGCTGCATCTGGCGGGTCTCGCGCCGCGCTGGGATCACGCTTCCGGCCGCGTCAGCGGCTACGACATCATCGCCCTGGCGGAGCTCGGCCGTCCGCGCATCGACGTCACGCTGCGCGTATCGGGCCTGTTCCGCGACGTCTTCTCGGGTCTGGCGCAATTGTTCGAGGCGGCGTCCGAGGCGCTCGCGGGCCGCGAGGACGAGGGCGATGACAATCCGTATCGCCATCGCGCCGCGCGCGTGTTCGCCCCGCGGCCGGGACAATATGGCGTCGGCCTCTCGGCGATCCCGGATGCGTTCACGCCGGAGACGCGTGAGGCCGCCGGCGAGGCTTGGCTCTCGGCCTCGTCCTGGGCTTTTTCGACCGGTGGCGAGATGCAGCTGGATCGCGCCGGCATCGAAGCGCGGCTCGCATCCGCCGATGCCTTCGTCCATATCCAGGACTTGCCCGAAACCGATCTGCTGCTCGCGGCCGACTATGCCGCGCATGAAGCCGGCATTGCAGCCGCTGCAGCTCACCTCGGTGCAGGCGTCCCGTCACTCTATCATCTCGATGCGACGCGCCCCGAACAGCCGCAGGCGCGCCCACTCCGGCGCGCGGTCCAGCGCCGCGGCCCCGACGGTGAACAGCGGCGGCGCGGCCGTCAGCGGCGGCAGGTCATCGTGCGGCGTGGCGACGATGTCGACG
>NZ_JAEMSD010000551.1:3381-4199 GCF_016462955.1 Bradyrhizobium sp.
CGCTAACGGAGGAGATTTCGCGCGTCGTTCGCGCGCGCGCGGCCAATCCGGCCTGGATTGCCGGCATGATGCGTCATGGCTTTCGCGGCGCCGCCGAGATCACCGCGACGCTGGAGCATATGGCGGCTTTCGCCCATCTCGCGAGTGCCGTGCCGCCGCATCTGTTCGATCTCTATTTCGATGCCACGCTCGGTAATGACGACGTCCGCGCCTTCATGGACCGCGAAAATCCGTCCGCGCTCGCCGCGATGGAGAGCTGCTTTGCGCGCCTGCATGACGCGGCGCTGTGGCAGACGCGCCGCAACTCGATCGCCGCAGCACTGCGGGAGGCCTCATGAGTGCGGCCTCGGTCAAGGGCTGGTGTCCCGGCGCGCTGCGCCCGATGCTGTCGGGCGACGGGCTCGTGGTGCGCGTGCGTCCGTTCGGGGGACGGCTCGAAGCTGCGCAAACCGCCGGGCTGGCCGAACTCGCCGGACGGCATGGCAATGGCATGATCGATGTGACCAGCCGCGCCAATCTCCAGATTCGGGGAGTCAGCGAGCAGAGCCATCGGCCGCTGCTCGACGGCCTTGCGCAATTGGCGCTGCTCGACCCCGACGCCGAGATCGAAGCCCGGCGGAACATCCTTGTGACGCCGTTCTGGAGCAGCGGCGACGAAACGCAGGCGCTCGCGGCCGAGCTGGAGGAGGCGCTTGCCGAGTCCGGCCTCGCGCTTCCCACCAAGTTCGGCTTCGCCATCGACGACGGGCGATCGCGCGTGCTGGCCGGCGATTCCGCCGACATCCGCATCGAGCGTGATCGCGCCGGCCGTCTGCTGG
>NZ_JAEMSD010000552.1:0-1684 GCF_016462955.1 Bradyrhizobium sp.
CCACCTGGCCGATCGGGATCTGTGTCAGCGCAAAGAACCACCCGAGCTGCGCATCGTAGTGCACGAGGTTGCGCCCGACATGCTGCGGCAGGCGCGATGTCTTGAGCACCTTGAAGCCGCCGGCGCGATAGATGAACGGCGCGAGCAGCACGAAGCCGGCCAGCGACCTGACTTCCATGATCTGAAAGACGTTCAGCTCGCGCGTGGTCTCGCGCCCGGCCACCGCCATGATCAGCATCAGCGACAGCCAGCCCGCCATCCACAGTGCAGCCATCGTTTTGGACGGTGTCGTGCTCATCGGGGCGGGATGCTGAAGGGGGAAGCCGAAGGGACGGCCGGTATCGACGACATTGCCGTGGTTTGCAACGGCCAAATCTGTGGATGCAGCGATGCAGCCCGGCGTGATAAGCCATGATCGAACAACGAGAACATCGGGAGTTGATGCTCATGCGTATTCTGCAGCCGGCCGAATGGTCGAAACCGCGCGGCTTTTCTCACGGCGTCGTGGTCGAGGGGCCGGGCCGCTGGGTGGTGCTGGCGGGGCAGACCGGCGGCGACGAGGCCGGCAATTACGCGCCTGATATGGCGGGTCAGGTGGCGACTGCGCTGAAGCGGATCGTCAAGCTGCTGGGCGAGGCTGGCGCCGCCCCGGAGCATATCGTCCGCCTGACCTGGTACCTGACAAGCCGCAGTGAGTATGAAGCGGCAGGTTCCGGCATCGGCGCGGCCTGGAAGGAAACGCTCGGACGCAATTTCCCGCCCTCGACGCTGCTCTATATCGCTGGCCTCGTCGATGACCGGGCCAAGGTCGAGATCGAGGTCACGGCATTCGTGCCTGGCGCATAAAAAAGACCCGGCGAAGCCGCCGGGCCGCTTTGTCCGGACTGCGGTCAGATTAGCGCGACATCGAGATGTTGGCGCCGCGGAACTGGCTGTCGGCACGCATCGTGACCGTCTGCTTGTTGCCGCTCGTCCTCAACCCGATGTTGGCGTTGAAGCCGGCCGTCGAAGCGACCACCTCGAAGTTCCCGCCGCCGCCGCGGCCCTGGAGCGAGCCGGAGATGTTGCGGCTGGCCTCGGACCAGCTGCCGGTGATGGCGCTGCCCTCCGCCCTGACGTTGGCTGCGAGGTTGAACTTGTAGGCGTCGCTGGCGCAGGTCAGCGACATCTCCATGGTCGGGCCGATCGGGGCGTATTTGGCCCGGCAGCGGATCCGCTCGGTCGAGCCGTCATCAAGCGTGACGGTGCCGGAGCCGCTCCAGCTTCCCGCCATCGGGGCGAACGGGCCGGATTGTGCGTTGCTTTCGGAGGCGGCCATTCCAGTCGCAAGCAAAACGGCGGCCGCGATCAGCAGCCGCCGGTTCCGGGCGCGAGCCTTCGTTGATTTATAGACGCGATGCTTCCCACCGCCCGCTGCACGGTATGCCTGCTGATGCTCCATTCCACTTCCCCGATCCGGCGTTGCCGTTGAGTTGACCGTTGGCATATGCACCATTGATCGAAACTTTCACAAGTCCCCCGCTACCGATGGTGCCGGAAACGTTAGTGCCGGGGGCGGTGATTTTGCCGTCGGCAACCGTCAGCGTCGAGCTCGCAGTCGGCTCGCAAGAGCCGGTCTTGGTCACGATGGTGACCTGCCAATTGCCGTCATACGGGCTCTGGGCAAGGGCGGGAGCAGTGAGGG
>NZ_JAEMSD010000552.1:1694-3105 GCF_016462955.1 Bradyrhizobium sp.
CGCATGAATTCGTCCTCGAATTGTCTGAGATGCCGAAGCTTATTCGGGCGAAATGTGACGGAAATTTGATGACAGCCAAAGCGGATATTGTTCGAACTGGAACAATGGTTTATTCGCGTTTTTGGTTCCGTTTTTCGAAGCGGAATCAACGCTCCTTCACGTTAAGGGTAAACGTCGAGACGATTCCGGAATGCCGTGCCTGATGAGTGGCTTGTCGAGGAATAGTGAGGGCTTAGGACAAGCTCGGCGCGGAGGTTGCGAACTGCTCGTCCTGGGCTTTGGCGGGCAGCGCCTTGTGGACCTTGGCGTAGTCGATCACGTCGGCCAGCAGCTTGAGCCCGAGCGGCGCCAGCGCGCGCTCCCAAAGCTCGCGCGCGGTCTCGCCCTTCTTCACAAAGCACCAGTCCTGGGCGGCGATCGCGCCGGCGTCCATGCGATCGGCGAGATGATAGATGGTGCCGCCCGCGATCGGGTCGCCTTCCTTGATGGTCCATTCCACCGCGGCCTTGCCGCGGTGGCGCGGCAGCAGCGAGGGATGATAGCCGATCCCGCCAAGCCTGGCGGCGGACAGCGCGTCCTTGCCGATCCGGGCATGGCTGTGCGCGGTAATGATCAGATCGGTGTCCGGGGCGATCTCGGAGGCCACGACCAGCTTGGGATTGGCCTGCACCACGACCTCGATGCCCGCCGCTTTGGCCGTTGCGGCAAGGCGGTCGTCGGCGTCGGCCACCACGACCCGGACGATCGAAACGCCGTGCTCCCGGAGCATATTCAGGGTGGTCACGCCGAAATGGCGGGAGCCGACGAGGGTAATGCGCATGGGGGTCCGATCCGTCTCGCAACTGCGTCATCCCCCCGATAACACGTTCGGACGCCCTGTCACCACCCGCGCAGCGTTTGCGGAGGTTATCAACAATGCGCCGGGCAAATGGCCGCGCAGCCATTTCTGCGCCACCGACGAGAGCACGTCACGGGTTCCTGTGTTTCGTTTGTGACAGAGATGTCTCCGGCGGGCTGATAATGTGGGCCTGACCGGGGCTGGCGACATTTCAACCCGCATCCGTTTTCGAACCCGGTTTTGGCCGCTGGCGTGATCGCCGGCGGCCTATTCATGTCCCGCATCACAAAATCATCGGACGGTAATACGATCTCAACCAGATTGGCGTATCAAAATGTCCGTCGCGGATTTGTATTGCGTACCGCGACACCGAGATCGTCCGCCGGCGTGGGCGCCGCCGGGCCCTTTCGCCGGAACATATTCATGCCGAACGCCATCGAGCAGATCGTGGACGCCTATGTGCGTCTAAAGAACCGCCGCGGCCTCGACGAGCTGATGATGCACAGGCAGCGGCTCGCGGTCGATCTGAAGAGCAAGTCCGGCTATGATTTCAGCCTTCCGATCAGCCAGATC
>NZ_JAEMSD010000552.1:3115-4198 GCF_016462955.1 Bradyrhizobium sp.
GAGCCGGCTGAAGGCAGAGAATTCCACGACCTGAAGCGCGATACGGCGTGCGTCAGCTCCGATCGCCGCGGCGGCGAATTTGCCGCTCAGTCGCGCCGGCCGCCGTCGATCACCGTGAACAGCGGTCGTGCTGGCGTCGGCTCGACCAGCAACTCCTCCACCAGTGCCGTTGCCGCATCGACATATTTGCGGGTCGGCTTGTCGAGTGGGCGCCTCGCCTCGTCGTCGAGCGCAACCTTTGCAGCCTCGACCAGCTTGCGCATGCGTGCCGCATGGTCGTCGCCCGCCGTCAGCGTCGCGCGCGCCAGCGAGCGCAGCACGAACAGCTCTCCCTCGAGGCGGAGCAGACGGTCGTTCAGCCTGGTCAGGACGGCGTTGAGGTCGGCCATGGCGTCCGGCGCGGAGGATCTATCCTGATCTAGCTAGCGGCCATCGGTGAATGGATTCCAAACGGCATCGGCGCAATTGGGCCGATCCTCGCGTTGGTGACGCCGTTGTGAGCGGTCATGACGGCGAATTCAAGTGGGCCCAGCATGGTTCCCGCACCACATGTCGGTCCGGGTGGACGTCTGGAGCCAATGTGATGCGGTTTATTACGATTGTGATCCTGTTGATGTCGGCTGGCGCGGCCGCCGAGGCGGCGCCGGCCCGCCACCGTCACCCCCATCCCGTCGCCGTCCAACCGGCCGAGAACGCGCCGGTGCCGCCCGGCTGGTACAAATTTCCCGGGTGGCCGCCGATCCCGCCGTCGGAGAACAGGAATCTCGATCCTTCCAATTTCGGCGGCGGCTGATCGAAGCTACACGGCGCTTCGCGCCAAATGGTCGCGCGCGAAGGCGAGATACCAGTCGAGGCAGGCCGGGTTGGCCATCGCTTCCTTGTTGATGACCTCTTCGACGGGATGGCCGAGCAGGAGCTTCTTGATCGGCAGCTCCTGCTTCTTGCCCGACAGCGTTCGCGGAATCCCCGGCGACACGGCGATTTCGTCCGGCACGAAACGCGGCGACAATGACGACCGGATCGACGCAGCGATCCTGCCCCGCAGCGCCTCGTCCAGCGTCGCGTCCTCGCGCAGCACCAGGA
>NZ_JAEMSD010000117.1:0-394 GCF_016462955.1 Bradyrhizobium sp.
ACGCAGCCGCTTGGCGCCATCCGCCGAGGAAACGAGCCGCTCCAGATGGATCGCCTCGTCGTCGGCGTCGCGGTCGGAAGCCAGCCGTGCATCGACCGGAATGAGATAATTGGTGCCGGCGATCTCAAGCCCGTGCCCGGCATAATAAACAACCGCGATGTCGGCCTGGTCCGCCGTGGTCTCGAACTTGCGGATGGCGCGCTTGAATTCGAGGTTGCCGACATTGTTCAGCGTCTCGACAGTATCGAAGCCGGCATCGCGGAACATCTTTGCGACCGAATTGGCATCGCGCGACGGATTGGGCAGTTGCGGCACCGATTGATAGAGCGAGTTGCCGACCACCAGCGCCACGCGCCGCTCGGCGAACGCGCAATCGCTCGCCAGGACCACGAGC
>NZ_JAEMSD010000117.1:404-6238 GCF_016462955.1 Bradyrhizobium sp.
CCACGAGCCAGAAGGTCCCGACGAGCGTCGCAGCCGCTGTGATAAAGCGCCTGAGCATCAAAATTCCATGTCGGCAGGCACCCGTACCGGGGTGTTCCGGCCCGGGATGACGTCCACGGGACCGGGATGCTGAAAACGCGAAACGCGGCCTGTCCGAAAAACTATAAATCTGGCCGAACTTTATCTTTGGGTCGCCAACCGATCAATGCGCGAATCGACTGCGCCCAAAGGTGTTTTATTCCCGCTGCCGCCTTCCGTGCGTGACCTGCGTCACAACTCGACGCCGTCAATCGCTGTGACGTCACATCACATGTGTGACTTTGCGGGTACAACGTCGCCGAAATCCGCTGTGGAGGCCCCGGTCCTCGGCGGATCAAGCTTTCGAGCGCCGATCGGGTGATTTACGTTTCTGAAAGTTTCTGGCGTGCGAACGCAAATTCTTTTTTTATTGGGGACTAAGGATGGCATCGTTTGCGCCCTCGCTGATCGGGCGGATCAGTCAGTTGAAGATCGCTTCCGGAGCTGTGGTTGCTCTTGCGCTGAGCTCCTCGGCGGTCTTCGCGCAGTGCGCGGCACCGGTCCAGACCGGGGTGCCGCTGACCAATCAGGGCCTGCTGGTCATTCCCCCCTCTGCCGCGGCCTCGGCGATCTCGGCCGCGATCGGCAACGTCAATACCGCCTTCCTGACCCAGCAGGGCAGCGCCTTCGTCTCGGCGCCGGCGAATCCAGCGCCCGACCAGCCGGGCGGCGGCGTGTGGGGCCGCGCCATCGGCGGCGAAGTCACCTTGAAGACGACGTCCAGCTCGAGCAGCACCAACGTCCGCAACGACACCGGCGCGGTCGTCAACACCTCGACCACGAACTGCGCCAACTCGGTCAAGGCGAACTTCGCCGGCGTGCAGGTCGGCGCGGACATCGCGCGGCTGAACTGGAACGGCTGGAACGTCCATCTCGGCACCACGGCCGGCTATCTCGGCTCGAAATCGGACGACAGCTTCGGCTTCAGCAACAAGTATGAAGTGCCGTTCCTCGGCACCTATGTCGTCGCCACCAAAGGCCGGTTCTTCGCCGACCTGATGGTCCGTACCGAATACTACAACATCACCCTCAACAATCCGGGCCTGACCTATTTCAACCAGCCGGTGGGGGCGCACGGTTATTCGGTATCGGCCTCGGCCGGCTACAATTTCGACGTCGGCAACAACTGGTTCGTGGAGCCCTCGGCCGGCTTCATCTATTCGAGCACCTCGGTCGATAGCTTCGTCAACCCCGGCACGGCCCTGCTGAGCATCCCCGGCACGGTGTCCACCAGCGACATCAAGAGCGAGATCGGCCGCCTCAGCCTTCGCGCCGGCACCACGATCGCGACGCCGAACGTGATCTGGCAGCCGTTCGCTTCCGCCAGCGTGTTCCACGAGTTCGCGGGCAGCATCACCACCAACTACACGTCGTTGCCGAACGGCGCCTTCCTCACCGGCGGGCCGTTTGGTCCCGGCCTCGTCCCGCAGACCTTCACCCAGACCACCTCGACCTCGCGCGTCGGCACCTACGGCCAATACTCTCTGGGCATCGCCGGGCAGATCGTGAACACCGGCTGGCTCGGCTACGCCCGCGTCGATTATCGCAACGGCAACAACATCGACGGCTGGACCGGCAATGCTGGCATTCGCTACCAGTTCACGCCCGAGACGATCGCTGCCGTGATGCCGACCAAGGCGCCGGTCAAGGCGCTGCGGCCCGCCGTCACGATGGTCAACTGGACCGGCTTCTATGTCGGCGGCGTGCTCGGTGGCGCGGCCGGCCGCACCGATATCGGCTTCGGCGGCAACCCGCCGGGCTCAGGTACGAAGCCCTGGACTCTTGGTGGTCTTGGCGGCCTCGCATTGGGCTACAATCATCAGCTGGCCAACAATTGGGTGCTCGGTGTCGAAGGCGATATCGTCGCGACGAACCTGCACGGCAGCCGCACGGCTGGCACCGCCAGCGGGTTCGATCCCGTCACCGGCAACAGCGTGGCTTTCAGCCCTGCCCTCATGACCGCCACCGACCGATCCAACTGGATGGCAACCGTGACCGGCCGCGTCGGCTATTCCTGGTACCGCACGCTGTTCTACGGCAAGGCCGGTGTCGCGATCGAGGACGGGAATGTCTCGGTGAACTGCATTTACGGATCGACTGGCACGCTTGCCGGCCGCGCCTGCCTCAACCAGGCCGGTGCGATCACCCCCGGCTTCTCGACGTCCGGCTACACCCGCGTCGGCTGGACCATCGGCTTCGGCAGCGAGTTCGATCTCGGCAAGGGCTGGTCGGCGAAGACGGAGTACGACTATCTCGCCTTCGGCCGCCGTTCGGCGCTGGCGAGCGACGGCACCACCACGTTGACCGACAAGGCAGACGTCAGCCAGGTGAAGGTCGGCCTCAACTATCGCTTTGCACCCCAGGCGGTGGTCGCGAAATACTGAGAAGAGCGGGCGATCCACCCGCTTTTCACCCTGAATTGAACCGGGCGGCCGCCAAAACGGCCGCCCGTTTGCTTTGCAGAGAGGCATCCTCGACAATGCAGGCCCATCTCGTATAGACGAGCCCGGCGGAACATATTCGAGCCAGCGGCACCTGCCTGGGAAGTCATGACCAAGTCCTCGCGACACGACCGGATCGCCTTCGTCGCCAGCCCGAGCAGCGAGGCACAGGCCGCCTTCAGCCAGCTCACGCGGGACTACGGCAATTGCGAACCCGCCGATGCCGACGTCGTGGTCGCGCTCGGCGGCGACGGCTTGATGCTCCAGACGCTGCACCAGAACATGCACTCGGGAAAGCCGATCTACGGCATGCACCGCGGCACGGTCGGCTTCCTGATGAACGAATACTCGACGCACGATCTGCGTGCGCGGCTCGAAGCGGCGCACGAATCCGAGATCAATCCGCTGCTGATGCGCGCAACCGACGTCAATGACCGCGTCCACTTGCATCACGCCATCAACGAGGTCGCCCTGTTCCGGCAGACCTACCAGGCCGCGCGCCTGCGGATCCTGATCGACGAGCGCGAGCGCATGTCCGAGCTGATCGCGGACGGCATCATGGTGGCGACGCCGGCCGGCTCGACCGCCTATAACCTCTCCGCGCAGGGGCCGATCCTGCCGATCAACGCCGCGTTGCTGGCGCTGACACCGATCAGCGCCTTCCGCCCACGCCGCTGGCGCGGCGCGCTGCTGCCCAACACGGCCTATGTCGTGATCGAGGTGCTGGAAGGCGACAAGCGGCCCGTCGCCGCCGTCGCCGACCACGACGAGGTACGCGACGTCCGCCGCGTCGAGGTGCTCTCCGACAAGACCATCTCGATGCGGATGCTGTTCGACCCCGGCCACAGCCTGGAAGAGCGCATCCTGCGCGAGCAGTTCGGCTACTGAGCCCCCGTCCCGCAACGTCTCGGGCCCCGCCGTCGCAACGCTTCGTTAACTCCCGGCGCGATATGGTTAACGAAGGTTGACCGCTTTGGCCCGGGCGTCATGTTCCGCATCGACTTCAACAAACTGCGCTTCCTCGTCTGCGACGACAATCCGCACATGCGCCGCATTCTACGGACGCTGCTGCATTCGTTCGGCGCGCGCGAAGTCTATGAGGCCGAGGACGGCGCGACCGCGCTCGAAATGTACAGCCACTACGTGCCCGACATCGTCATCACCGACTGGGCCATGCCGATCTTCGACGGGCTCGAGCTCGCGCAGATGATCCGGCAGCCGGAATCCAAGGGCAATCCTTATGCGCCCATCATCATGCTGACCGGACATTCCGAGAAGCGCCGCGTCACCATCGCACGCGATGCCGGCGTCACCGAATTCCTCGCCAAGCCGATCTCGGCCAAGGGACTCTATCAGCGCATCCTCAACGTGGTCGCCAATCCCCGCCCCTTCATCAAGACCAAGACCTATTTCGGGCCGGACCGCCGCCGCAACACCAACTCCGCCTATATGGGCCCCGAGCGCCGCGTCGGCGAAAAGCACGAGGTGCTGCAGCAGCCCTCGCTGCTCGACAAGGCCCGCTCCTCCATCTAGCGCAACCTCTTTCAGACGAGGCAGGCATCATGGCCAAGAACACCGCAAAGGACATCGAGGTCAAAGCCTTCGCTACGCACCAGATCATCACGCAGCCCAATCCGCTGCGCAAGGTTCTGCGCCGGGTCGAGGAAAAGGACATGGACGATCCGGTCGCCCGCGCCGAGCAGGCGCTGGCGGGCCTGTCCGGCGAGTTCAAGGACTGGATGACGATCGAGGTCCAGAGACTGTCCGCCGCATGGACTGCCGTGCAGCAGGACGGCTTCACCAAGAAGCTGCGCGACGAGCTGTTCCACGCCGCACACGACATCAAGGGCGATGCGGCGACGTTCGGCTTTCCTTCGGCGGCGGAAATCGCGGAGAGCCTGTGCCGCGTCATCGAGCACGCACCCGAGCTGAAAAAAGTCCCGGCCGAGCTGTTCACGCATCACATCAACGCCATTCTCGCCATCGTGCACGAGAACACCAGGCTCGACAGGATCAGCGTCTCGGCCGAGCTCAGCCGCCGCCTGCGCAAGGTCGCCGACGATTATCTCGCCCACGTCAACCGCGACCGCCCCGAGCATCTCGAGGTGATCCTGTCGCCGAGCATCGCGCCGGCGGAGTAGCCGCACCGCTCTCTCCTCCCGTCATTGCGAGAAGCCCGTGACAAAATTGCGAAGCAATTTTGCACTGGTGCGACGAAGCAATCCAAATCCCTCCGCGGAAGCAGCCGGGATTGCTTCGTTACGCTCGCAATGACAATGTTGAATGGCTTGCCTTCATCACCACGATCGGACTCGTAGGGTGGGCAAAGCGGAGCGTGCCCACCGATCTCGATTGTGCCGATAGAGTGGTGGGCACGGCGCTTCTGCGCCTTTGCCCATCCTACGGCATCTACGGCATCTTATTACGCTGCAATCAAATCGTCATATACGCTGGCATCATCAGCGGCGAGTTCGTCGCAGAACAGCCGTGCTTCCTCGCGCGCGGACTCCGTGGCGAAGCGGCGGAGCAGGACCATCAGCGGCTCGGTGGCGTCGCGATCGGACTCGCAATGGGTGAGCACGCGCTCGACCATGCGCCGGCGCAGCCGCGCCGCACCGTCGTCGGTGTCGACGAAACCCTGCTCGTGACAGGCATCGAGCGCGACCTGGAATGCCGCGAACGCCGTCTCGGGCAGCCCCGCGCGGCGCAGCAGTGCTTGCACGCTGTGGCCGCCGCGATCGTGCAGCAGCGCCGAGACGCGCGGCAGCGGCAGATCGGCAAGCTCGGCGAGGGCCGCATCGAACAAATCGAGATTGCCCGAGAGCAATGCCCGCAGGATCAGGCCCGCGGTCAATTGGCCGGTGACGCGCAAATGGCAGACCAGGCCTTGCATGTCCTCGCCGCGCGAGCGCGCCGCGATGTTCATGGTGGAGCGGTCGCGCGCCTCGATCGTGATACGGTCCGCACGGTCCGCGCTCAGCCAGTTTCGCGCCACCACGAATTGCGCCAGCGTCTGCGAGAGCTTTGCGACCAGCGCAGCGCGCGTCGCGGCCGGCAGATCCTCCAGCACTAGCATCGCCTCACGGATCGCAGCGAGGTGGCCGTGGCGCTCGGCGATGCGGTCCCAGGAGAACGGGGCGAGCTCGGCATGAGGATTTTCGATCAGCTCAAGCGCTGCCGCCGCGCAGCCGACCTCGGCAATGGCGGCGCAGACCGAAACCGGCAGCGCAATGCGCCGAGCAACCGCGCATTGCACCGCCTCATCGCCGGTCGCGACGATGTCGACGAGATCGGCGTCGATCAGCAGCGGAGAAT
>NZ_JAEMSD010000117.1:6248-10925 GCF_016462955.1 Bradyrhizobium sp.
CGCCACGCTCGGCTGGTCCGCCGACAGCGCCCGCACGATCGTCGCCGGCGCCTCGCTGCTGCGGGCAAAAGCCTCGGCCATCGCCTGCCGCACAAGCGGCGAGGGATCGTCGAGCAGCATCAGGAGCGCGCCTTCGGCGGCGATGCGATCGTCTGCGGAAAGGTCCGAGATCAGCCAGGCCCGGGCCAACGCCCGTGTCGCCTCGGCGCGCTCGCCGGCGGGCGCCGTCCTAATCCAATGAATGAATTGCCGAACAATCATCCTGCTTCCGGCTTACACAACAGACGAAAAACGATGACGGCTCGTCATCTGCAACACAAAATAAACCACGACGCTTAACAAAGCGTTCACCATAACCGGCTGGTTTTGTTGATGATTTGTTAAGGGAACAGAGGCGCCCTGCGCGTACCCCGGACGCAGCAGCACGCCGTGATGCGCTGCTGAGCCAGGGCCCATTTCCAACAAGAGGATTCGTCGCAGCATGGGTCCCGGCTCTGCGCAGCAGCGCTTGCGCGCCGCAGCGCGTCCGGGACACGAGATCTCGGCTAGCTCGAGAACGTCCCGCTGCGATCGCTGAAGAGGTCGAGCGGCTGCGGCGGCCGCACGTCCGGCGTCACCGAGGCGACGGACGTGAGCGAGGCGTTGTTGCCCCACAGTTTCTGCACCGTCGCGGAGACCGGCTGCGCGGCATCGCCGGGCTGATAGATCGAGCGAAACACCGGCGTGCCGGGCGCGCTGTCCGCGACGGTCGTCGTGGACGACGTCGCACTGACGGGCGTCACGGCGCGTGTATTCGGGAAGGTCTGAAGATAGGCGGCATTGTCGATCACCGGTGCCGTCGGCTGCACGCCGGTCGCGCTCGCGACCTCGGTGGTCGACGGCGTGCCGCCATACATCGCCATTGCGCTACGGGTCACTTTCGAGTTGGCCGCGCTGGCGTAGCGCGCATCGAGCACCGAATAGACCTCGGACACGCTGCGCGCGCGGCCGTCCCTGGCGTAGAAGATCGAGCGGTTGGCCGCGGCTGCGTTGGGAAACAGCCGCGCGCCGACCGCTTGCGGATTGTCCTCGGCGTTGGCGATCAGTTTTGCTGCGCCGCCGACGCCCATGAAGTGGGCCATGTAGAGTTCGCTGTCGCTCGGCCTCCGCCCGAGCAGGCCGGTGAGCTTGAAGCCGTTCGACTGCGTCAGCGCCGCGGCCATGGCGGAAGCGGCTTCGGGATCGTCGCGCAGCTTCATGATCGACCGCTTCTTCACGGGATCGTCGACGGTGTAGCTGCCGGACGAGGTCTTGGTGATGGCATCGGCATAGCTGCCATAGCCGAGCTGCGCGCCCGCTTCCTTCACCGTGCCGAGCCAGGTCTGGTCGATGAACTGGTAGAGCCCCTGCGCGGACGACGTCGTGGCGGCGGCCGCCGGATTGAAGTCCGATTCCATCTTGGCGGTGGTCAGCATGTACTGGAAGCTGACGCCGGAGATGTTGGATGCCTGCTTGATCGCACCGGCGACGCGCGCGCGCGACGGATCGAGACCGGCCGTCTGCGTCGCACTGAAATTGTCGACCGACATGTTGGAGTGCCCGACCCGCGCGGCGTTGAGCGGCGCCGGCAATTCGGTCGCCCTATCGTCTCACCGTGAAACAGGTATGGTTAACGCGGGGTTAATCCGGCGGTTCGGGCCTCCGCCGTCATTCCGGGGCATCGCGAAGCGATGAGCGGAATCCATCGAGCCGCACGTGATGCCGTACGATGGATTCCGGGCTCGCGCTTCGCGCGCCCCGGAATGACGGCACCTACTTCTTGTAGACCGCGTCCGGATCGAACAGCCGCTCGGCGTCGGCGAACACCAGCTTCGCTTCCCCGCCCGCTCCCTCGACTTTGCGATAGAAGCACGACCGCCGCCCGGTGTGGCAGGCTGCGCCGACCTGCTCGACGCGGATCCACACCGCATCCTGATCGCAATCGGTGCGGATCTCGATCACACGCTGGGTCTGACCCGAACTCTCACCTTTTCGCCACAAGGCATTGCGCGAGCGGCTGAAGTACCAGGCCTCCCCGGTCGCAATGGTCTTGCGCAAAGCCTCGTCGTTCATGTGCGCGACCATGAGCACGTCGCCGGTGGCGACGTCGGTCGCGACGCAGGTCACGAGGCCGGCCGCATCGAACCTGGGCCGGAAGGCGAGTCCTTCCTCGATGTCATGAGAGTGAGCTGACACGGCACCCCTCGCCAAAGCATGATCCGGAAAAGTGCAAGGTCGTTTTCCGAAGAGACCAGGCTCAAAGAATAAAGCTTCGCGAGGTCAGCGCGTGCCTCGCACCAGCGACAGGAAACGGGCCTGCTCCGCCGGATTGTCGCGGAACATGCCGGTGAAGCGGCTCGTGAAAGTGGAGGCGCCGTGCTTGGCAACGCCGCGCACCGACATGCAGGTATGCTCCGCCTCGATCAGCACGGCAACGCCGCGGGGCTTGAGGACCTCGTCGATGGCCGCCGCGATCTGCGCCGTCAGATGCTCCTGGGTCTGGAGGCGGCGGGCGAAGATGTCGGTGAGGCGGGCGAGCTTCGACAGGCCGACGACCCGTTCCACCGGCGTATAGGCAATGTGCGCCTTGCCGTAGAACGGCATCATGTGGTGCTCGCATTGCGAGGTGAACTCGATGTCGCGCACGAGGACGAAGTCGTCATAGCCGGCGGTCTCGCCGAAAGTGCGGTCCAGCACCTCGGCCGGGCACTGGTGATAGCCCTGATACAGTTCGTCGAAAGCCTCGACGACGCGGCGCGGCGTGTCGAGCAGGCCCTCGCGTTCGGTGTTCTCGCCGATATAGGCGAGCAGCGTCTTCACCGCCGCTTCCGCCTCGGCGCGCGCCGGGCGAGGCTGGTCGGCGCGGACGGCCGCCGCCAGGAATTCGGCGGGATCGAGCTCGGCCGGTCGGCTCTCGGGCTGCCGGTCGGTGGGCTTGCCAGCGCGGATGGATGTGATTGCAGCGTCCATATCGACTCCGTTCGACGGCCTCACGGCCGGAGTGTCACCGGCAGACGGGGCGGCGAGCCGCCGGACGCCTGAACAGAACAACTTTCGGCGAAAAGATCCTGGGTCATAACGCCGGCCGCGCAGATCTGGATCTCCGCAGCCGCACCGCTGGACTGTTTTTCCACCAGTTCCGCCCCTATATAGGACCGTGGACGGCGCCCGCCAAGGCCGATCCGGCCCGGACGCGGGTGTGGGAAGTGTTGGACTCCATCACATGCTGAACGACATTTACAACAAGCGGATCATCGAGTTGGCCGGGAATATTCCGCGCCTCGGGCGGTTGTCGGACCCCGATGCCACCGCGACTGCCCATTCCAAGCTGTGCGGCTCGACCGTGAAGGTCGATGTCAAGATGAGCGGCGACACCGTCACGGACTTCGCCCATGACGTGAAGGCGTGCGCCCTGGGGCAGGCCTCTTCATCCATCATGGCAAGTCACGTGGTCGGCTCGACTGCGAGCGAACTCCGTGAGTTACGCGAAACCGTTCGCAAGATGCTGAAGGAGAACGGCGCGCCTCCTCAAGGCAAATGGGAAGAGATCAAGTTTCTGGAGCCGGTCCGCGACTACAAGGCGCGCCATGCCTCGACGCTCCTGACCTTCGATGCCGTGGTCGATGCCATCGGTCAGATCGAGGCCAAAGCCAAGGACGAGGCCAAGCAGCCTGCCGCAGCACAGGGCTGAAGCCCCCTCTCCGTCGTTGCGGTGCGATACGCAGCATCAAACCGGGAATGCCGAGCGAAGCAGCGCGAGAGCTTCAGGCTCACACCTGCGCACGCACTTGCACACCAGGGTTCGCGCCGACGCGCGCCCCGGAACGATTACGGGGAATCGTGGGCTTACTTCTGCGTCGCGGCGGCCGGCGTGACGACGCCACCGGTCGGCACCACGGCTTCCGCCGTCTTGGTCGACTTGTTCGCCTGCTCCGGTTCCGCGCCGAACCTGGCCTGGGACTTTGGTGCAGCCTCCGCCATTGCCGGCACCGAGATGTCCACATGGGGGAGCACGTCGGCTACGAGATCGGTCGTGACCAGATTGGTGAGTCTGAGCTCACCGGCGTCGAGCTCGTGCAGGTCTTCCCAGGGCGGGACGCTGAGTGCAAGCGACAACAAGTCGCCGGCGCCGCCCATGTCAAAGGTGTATTTGGCGAGGCGGCCGATGTCGCGCTCCACGATCATCAGATCCTGCGCGCTATAGCTCGCCGACTTGGCATCATCGGCGCGATCGCCCATCCAGATCTGGTGAACCCTGACGTGAGCGGATTCCGGCACGTAGCGCTTCTTGCCGGCCAGCAGCAGGAACGCGCACATGGATTCGCAATAGGCTTCGGGCGCGACGGCCGGGCGCGTCGACGGCCCGCCACGGAGGCTCACGCCGACTGTGGTCAAAAGCCCGAGATTGCGGAAGCGCCGGCCGAGCGTGATCGCGTCATTGACGGAACCGCCGCTGGAGTCGAGCACGACGGTCGCACCGCCGAGCTGGCGCCCGCGCGCAAACTCCTCGAATTCCCTGGGGGTATCGGCGGTGATGATGCCGACTGCACTGATCCAGCCCCGGCAGTTCGGCTCGCAGGCGACCCAGCCGAACTTCATCGGCAGCTTGCGCTCTTCGAGGGCAGCGCCCGCTCGGGCCGACGACCCGAATGTCGCGAG
>NZ_JAEMSD010000117.1:10935-15773 GCF_016462955.1 Bradyrhizobium sp.
GCGCCAGCCAGCGCGACTCCACAAACGGCGGTCCCCACCAGCAACCACCCGCGAAATTTGAGCGACGTCAGGAGTTTCAAACTGGTCCCTTCCCCAAGCCCCAAGAGCGATTCAGGCAAGCCCCGTGTTGCGTTCAATGAGTCTACACATGAACGTCACAAAAAAGGTATCCGGGGGAATACAGATCGTCCATAGATACTTGCTGCAATGCTCCCAAAAAATATGCAAAATATGGCGTACAAACAACAGCTTACGGTTCCCTGCGCCGGAACCGTGCAATACCTTGGTCAAGGTCGCGGCAAAGCGCCCATGAAGCATTCAACCTGCGAGCATTGTTCTAAGCCCCTCGAGGATGCGCTCCTCCTGCCGCGCAGGTTTGGCCGTGCGCTGATCTGGCTGTACCGCCATACGCTGTCGCCCTTGGTGGGCTACAACTGCCGGCATCTTCCAACCTGCTCCGTCTACGGCGATGAGGCGATCGAGCGTTTCGGGCTCTGGGCCGGCGGCTGGATGACGCTCGCGCGCCTGCTCCGCTGCCATCCCTTCGGCACGTCCGGCATCGACAACGTGCCACTCATCCCGCCGCAGGGGGCCCGATGGTATCTGCCCTGGCGCTATGGCCGCTGGCGCGGGGTCAATGCGCGCTGACGCTTGCTGCGGTGCTTCGTGGGGCGCCGCCCTGACTGGAAACCAAGACTTTCCGCGCGCGTTGTCGTGATGCTCCCCACGGGAGGAAACAACGATGCGCTGGAAAATCAGCCCGCATTTTCACGTCAAGCCTGGTCCGCATTTCGGTCGCAGGGGACACGATCCCAGAACCATCGACCTGTTTGTCATCATGGCCCTGCTCGCACTCGTCCTCGGCTCGGGCTGGTACCTGGCGAGAAGCCTGGCAACACAGCCCAGCACGACGACTTACATCGTGCCGAGCCAAAGCGTGCATTGGTAATCATCGGAACCAGTAGAATCGTCCCTGTGACGGAGGGATCGTCTCCGGCGGACGGAGCCGCTTCGGACGAGGCGGCCTTGGCGGCGGTTCAGCAACCGAAGTGGTCTCGGCTCCCGGCGCGGTCTCGCTGCCGGGCACCTTCACCGACAATAGCAGGTTCGATTCGTGCGTCCGCCAGCGATAGCCGACGCCGAAATCGATCGGCTGGGCACGCGTAAACAGCGCGGCGTAGCGCTCCTGGTACCGGCCGGGGAATTCGTCGATGGGACCGAGATAGCGCCCGAACGGGAAGAACCGCCATTGCCGCGCATCGTAGTTCGCGAGCGGAATGCCCGAATCGTCCTGGATGATGGTGGCGCTGTTGGCGAGCAGCCAGTCCCGCACCACGGTGAAGTTGCCGGAGTGCAGCAGATAGGATGCGCTCTTGAGCAGGCTGTTGCCGGGGCCGAGCGTCTCGCAGAATTTCAGGAAACCCGTGCTGCGCGCCCCTGAATTGGAGAGGTCGGTCGAGAAATAATACAGCGTGCGCGCTTCGCCGTCGCTGCCCGCGAAGGTGATGCGGACGCCGCGCGTCGCGTTCCGCCCCGGATTGTCATCGCGGGCATGCATCCCCCCCTTGTCGTCGAGCGCGACCATCTCGACGTTGCGGATGGTTTTGCCGGATCGGGCGAGGAAGACATAGAGGATCGGCAAGGTGCCGTTGACCTGATTGGCGCTCAGGTCGACTTTCATCTGCTTGGTGATGAAGAAGGAGAAGCTCAGGATCGAGCCGAGGGAGCGCTCGACGTTGTAGAGCGCGGCGCCGACCGCACCGCGCGGCAGGCGTGTGAGGTCGGGCACCGCGCCCACCGGCTCGAGCGCGCCGAGCACATATGTGCCGGCCCTGGAATAGAAGGTGTTGGCGTAAAGGAAGTCGGGGCCGCTGAACATGTAGAACATGGTCGGCCGGGGCGCGGCCAGATTGACTTCGGCCCAGCTGCGGATCTTCGCAAGCTGCCGCTGCTCGAGCTGGGCGAAGGCATTGTCGAAGAATTTTGCGTGACGCTGCCAGGCCGGGTCCCGGGTGAGTGGCACCAGGGGCGAGTCGGCCGAAGGCTGCATGCCCGCCAGGAAGCGTGCCGTGTCGTCGAAAGTGACCTCGGCGGCGCCCCCCGCTGAGACGGCGGCGGCCAGGAAGGCGAAAACGACGGCCGCAATTCTCAGAGATCGGAGCATGTCTATTCGCGACGTGGTAAGGCGGCAGCAGCGACGGGCCGCCTGCGGAAAACAGCATAAATCAACAGGCCGGAGAGCATGACGAGCATCCCCGACAGCGACTGAACCGGCCGCTCGGTCAAAAGGTAGTACATCATGAATGCCGTCACGAGCAGGAAAACGAGCGGCGTGACCGGGTATCCCCAGGCGCGATAGGGCCGCGGCAGATCAGGATTGGTGATACGGAGCTTGATGACGCCGGCCACCGTGAAGAACGAGCAGAACAGCAGCGCGAACTGGATGAAGTCGAGCACCGCCTCGAAGCTGCGCGTGAACAGCAGCAGGTTCGCGACGGCGAGCTGAAACAGGATGGCATAGGCCGGCGCACCGCTCACCGATCGCTTCGAGAAGACGCGCAAGGCCGGAATGTCCTCCCCCATCGTCATCATCACGCGTGGGCCGATCCACATCATCGCGCTGATCGAGGAGATCAGGCCGAAGCAGATCATGGCGCCGACGATCCGGCCGCCGAGACTGCCAAAGATGGCGGTGCCGGCGACGCTGGCGACGTCGAGCTGGCCGGCGAGCGCGCTCACCGGCGTAGAATAGAGAAACACCGCATTCAACGCGACATACAGCACGAGCACGATCAACGTGCCCGCGAGCAGCGCGCGCGGCAGGCTCTGCTGCGGCGTCTTCATCTCGCCGATGATATAGGTCGCCGCGTTCCAGCCCGAGAACGAATACATCACGAAGACGAGCCCGATCGCGAAGGGCGCGCTGACGATGTGGACGAGATCGCCCGGCTGCGGCGTGAAGGCGATCGGCTGCGGTACGCCGATGACGAAGCCGGCGACCAGGAAGGCGACGATGAGCACGACTTTCAGGATGGTCGAGATCAGCTGGAAGGCCGAGGAGTGCCTGACGCCGGTCAGTTGCACGAGCGAGACCAGCCACACCACGCCGATGGCGAGCGGGATCGGCGGCAGATCCGGGAGGACCGATTTGGCATATTCACCGAACGCCATCGCGGCGAGCGCGACCGGCGCGGCGAAGCCGACCGTTGCGGACACCCAGCCGGCAAGAAAGCCGAAGGCCGGGTGATAGGCGCGGCCGAGGAAATTGTACTCGCCGCTCGAGCGCGGAAACATCGCGCCCAGCTCGCTGTAGGCGAAGACCCCGCACAGCGCGACGACGCCGCCGATCATCCAGAGCAGCAGGATCGAAAAGCCGGACGGGATGTCCTTGACCTGGAAACCGAGGCTGGTGAAGACGCCGACCCCGATCATGTCGGCGACGACGATGGCGGTTGCGACAGGGACGGAGACCCCGGCCCCGCTCCCGGTCAGCCGTCGCGTCCAGGGCACGGTCGCCGCATCTGATGCCGTCATCAGGGTCCTCGAACCTCAGGCGTTTCGCCTTGCGAGCCCATCGTGCAGTTTGGCCCAGTCAATTCAAGCAGGGTTAACAAGGGTTAAATGAGGCAGCCGCCGCGGGGTACCAAGACACCGCCCAACCACGCTTTTCCGACGATTGCGCTGGATTTGCCGCGAACTCCCGGTTTTCCCTCCCACAATCAGGACACGATTGCATGGTCCTCTTGAGCGTTCCGGATGTGGGGAAGTTTGTCCGGACACTTAACGTCGCCTAAACGCCGGTCGGCTCAATTGTCTCAAATCGTGCCGACGGACTTGATGTCGCGGCTTGGGGTCATGGGTGGATGTTCGGGGCCGTTCCGATACTGAGAGCTGACTTTCGTGCCGATCCGGCGATGTCCGGTCGGCACGGTCGTGCGCTCCGGCTTGGCCTGATCTCAGCCTTGGTGCCGTTGTCGCTGGCGCTGGTTCAATGCGGCAAGGCGCCAGATCCGGCGGCGCTGGCGGCGAACTCGCAGGCGAACGTCCAGATCGTTGCCAAAACCAATGTGCAAACCTCGCGCGCGGCGAGCGGCGACACGTTCGATGACCGCTTCCCCGCCCCTCAATTCAGGGAACGCTTCCCCTCGGCGAGTGAAAGCTTGCTGCAACGGCAGATGTCGGATTTCTCGCCCAAGCGCGCCGTGCAGCCTCAGCCGGATCAGGTGCCGTACAAAGTGGCGTCGCTCGAGCCGCAACTCCCCTACAAGCGCCCGCCCCGCGAGGACCTGACGACGCTCGTCAGCATGAAGTCGTCGGCCTTCCCCTATTTCGGCAACAACCCCGCCTCCGACGCGCCCTTCCTCAACATCTCCAAGGGCGACCGCCGCGGTCACCGCAGCTATTCCGGGCGCGTCTACTGGCAGGACGAGACCTACAGCGACAGCCGCGTGCTGGTGCACGTGCCCGAGCATTTCGACCTGCGCAAGCCGGGCGTGATCGTGGTGTTCTTCCACGGTAATGGCGCGACGCTCGAGCGCGACGTGCGCGACCGGCAGATGGTGCCGAAACAGATTACCGATTCCGGCGCCAATGCCATCCTGCTCGCACCGCAAATGGCGGTCGATGCCGCCGATTCCAGCGCCGGCAAGTTCTGGCAGCAGGGCGGATTCAAGCGCTTCATGGAGGAGTCGGCGACCCACCTCGCCCGCCTCACCGGCGATCCCAACAGCGCGCGCGCCTTCGCCAACATGCCGATCGTGATCGTCGGCTATAGCGGCGGCTTCCTGCCGACGGCCTGGAGCCTGGAGGTCGGCGGCATCAGCGACCGCGTCCGCGGC
>NZ_JAEMSD010000553.1:0-1045 GCF_016462955.1 Bradyrhizobium sp.
GCTTCGAGGCCTACAAGGACGTCGTGGTGCGGCCGTTCTTCCGCGATCATTTCGCGCGGCTCGATCGCCAGATCGTGCTGGCCGATGCGCTGTCGGCGTTCAACGCCGGCCCCGAGGCGCTGCACGATCTCGAAGCCGCGCTGGCCGGCATCCTGGATTGCTTCAACATCGGCCGCAGCACGCTGCTGTCCAACCTGTTCCGCCCGCGCATCGACCGCATCCTGTTTGCGGCGACCAAGGCGGACCATCTGCATCATTCCAGCCACGACAGGCTCGAGGCGGTGCTGCGCCGCGCCGTCTCTGGCGCCGTTGCGCGCGCGGAGAATACCGGCGCTGTGATCGACGTCGTCGCACTCGCCGCCGTCCGCGCCACCCGCGAGGCGCAGGTGGCGCATGGCCGTGACAAGCTGCCGTCGATCCTGGGAACGCCGGCTGCGGGCGAAAGCGCGGGCGGCGAGTTCTTCGACGGCAACACGGAAGTGGCGACCTTTCCGGGTGACCTGCCGCTCGATCCCGAGCCGCTGTTCAACGGCACGGACGCGTTCCGCGGGCTCTCGACGCAAGCCGCCGGGAACAGCGATTTCCGCTTCCTGCGCTTCCGTCCGCCCAAGCTCGATCGCGAGGGAACGGACCAGCCGGCGCTGCCGCACATCCGCCTCGACCGTGCCTTGCAATTCCTGATCGGAGACAAGCTCGCATGAACGACCGATCGAAGCCACGGCGGCCGGCAACGTTCCGGCTCGACGATCCCGGCGTCGTCGTCACCGAGGCGGACGAGACGACACGGCTTGGCCGCGCCACCATCCAGATCACGCCGGAGCCGGATCCGGCGCTGCTCCCGGTGCCGATCGAAGCTGTCCGGCCGGCACGGCGGGGTTTTCCCTGGGGCACGCTGTTCTGGTCCGGGCTCGCCGGCCTGACGCTGCTGGGCACCGGCCTCGGCGTCGTCCATCTGGTCGAGGATTTGTTCGCGCGCAACGAAACTCTGGGCTTCGTCGGACTTGCCTTCGCTGTCGTCACCGCGGTGGCGCTCGCGGTGGTGATC
>NZ_JAEMSD010000553.1:1055-4195 GCF_016462955.1 Bradyrhizobium sp.
CCGCCGCTCGCCCAGGCGGCGGCCTCGGCGGCGGTGATCGGACGCGAGGCGTTCGGGCTCGCGCGTCTAGCCACGATCGAGAAGCTGCATGCGCGCGCGGCAGCCGTGCTCGCCAGCGACGACCGCAAGGAAAGCCGCGTCATCGTGCAGGACCTGCTCAAGATCGCGCACCAGAACCCGCAGCTGGCGCGCGCCCGCGCCTCGCTGGAGAGCCACACCGATGAGATCATCGATGGCGCCGACATGATCCGGCTCGCCGAGCGCGAACTGATGTCCCCCCTGGATGCCGAGGCGCGGCGGCTGGTGTCGTCAGCTGCGCAAAAGGTCTCGATCGTCACGGCGGTGAGCCCGCGCGCGGCGATCGATGTGCTGTTCGTGTTCGTCGCCGCGCTGCGGCTGATCCGGCAGCTCGCTTTTCTCTATGGTGGCCGCCCCGGCGCGCTCGGCATGATCCGCCTGCTACGTCACGTCATCGCCCATCTCGCCATCACCGGCGGCATGGCCGCGAGCGACAGCCTGGTGCAGCAGATGCTCGGCCACGGCATCGCGGCGAAGCTGTCGCAGCGGCTCGGCGAAGGCGTGCTCAACGGATTGCTGACGGCGCGGCTGGGCCTCGCCGCGATCGACGTCACGAGGCCATTGCCGTTCGCCGCGCTGCCACCGCCGAAGCTGTCGGATCTAGCGACGGATCTGCTGCGGAAGAAGGACGGGGACGAGTAGCGGGTTTTGCGTGCCCTCCCCGCAGGCGGCAGGGCAATCGCACATGGGAGTGATCTCACCTGTGGCCATCCTTCGAGACGCCCGCCGTTGGCGGGCCCTCAGGATGAGGACCGCATGCGTTTCGCTGGTTTCAACGGGTGTCGGTGCTGCTTAGCCTCACCCTGAGGGACCGCGAAGCGGTCGTCTCGAAGGGCGAGGCGCGCGCTCAGGTCTTTCAAAAACCCGTATGCGATAGCCCTGCCGCAGGCGGGGGCATGGAGAGGGAGGGCAAGACCGCCTCACTGCTTCAGGTCATTCACCCGCTTCACCCAGGCGCGGACGTCCTTGAGCACGGCGGGCAGCACGGCCTTGACCTCCGCCACGGTCATGCCCGCCTTGATGCGAGGGTCGTAGAGCAGGTTGAGGATGTACTGGTCGTAGACGTCGAAATAGCCCATCGAGACGTTGTCGTTGAACATCGTCCACGGCACGCTCGCGGTGTCGTTGATCGGCCCGAGCGCTTGCAGCAGCTCCTCATAGGCGCAGTCGAGGAAGGTGAAATCGCCGTTGTCGACGGTGAGGATGACGTCGGAATGCTCGATCTCGAAATTGTCGTTCTTGCGGAAGCCGGACAGGCATTGCGGATCGAGCGAGGAGCGGATCTCGCGCGCCTTCTCGGCGCCGTAGAAGCTTGTGAGGGTGCGGAAGAGGTCGCGGTCGCGCACCAGCTTCACCCGCACATTCGCCGCTTCATTGGTTTCGATCATGGCGATGTCGAGATGCTGCACGCGTCTGCCGATGTCGGCCACGACCTTCGAAATTTGCGCCTTGCGGTCGGCGCGGTCGCTCTCGGCGTAGACGCGCACCGGCCCGTCGAACTTGCGGATGCGGTCGACCCGGCCGGCAAGGTGATATTCGGCGCCGAACGCGGTCTTCAGGAAGCCTTCGACGATCTCGCCGTCGGTAAAGCTCTTCTTCTCCGCGCGCTGACGCGAGGTGATCGCAGGCAGTTCGCCAGCCCCGGCCGCGATAGCGGTTTCAGCCGCGCAGGCGAATGCCGTAAATGCCAGCAGTGCGACGCGAAGAACAGCCGAAGATTGATTCAATGCGCTCATCGTCGCGCGACGCTGCCGCATTCGCCTCTCGCGCACAAGACCGCAGATTCACGCGGCCTGCGGGGTTCCTGCGCCTTCACGCGCGGTGCCGTAGGGTGGGTAAAGGCGCGAAAGCGCCGTGCCCACCATCTCTCGACGACAGTGAACAATTGGTGGGCACGCCTCCGGCTTTGCCCACGCTACGCGGCTACGAGAGTTCGCCGGGTCAGTTGTTCAGCACAACAACCGTGGTGCCGACGCCGACGCGGCCGTAGAGGTCGGTGACGTCGTCATTGGTCATGCGGAAGCAGCCTGAGGACACCGCCTGGCCGATCGTCTCCGGCTCGTTGGAGCCGTGGATCCGGTACAACGTCGAGCCCAGATACATCGCACGTGCGCCGAGCGGATTGTCGACGCCGCCCTTCATGTGGCGCGGCAAGTCGGGCCGGCGCGCCAGCATCTGCGACGGCGGGGTCCAGTCCGGCCATTCCTTCTTGGCGGTGATCCTGTGCACCCCGCCCCAGCGGAAGCCGTCGCGGCCGACGCCGATGCCGTAGCGCAGCGCCTGGCCGTTCGGGAGCACCAGATACAGCCGGCGCTCGCCGGTGTTCACCACGATCGTGCCGGGGGCGTAGTTGCCGTTGTACATGACGGTGGTGCGGGGAACGGGATTGGCGCCGGACCGGAAGAAGTTCGGGCCGCCGCCCATGACGTCGCGGCTGTCGAACTCTTCGGCGAAGGCGCCGCCCGCCATGGCCGACAGCAGTGCGATGGTGGCAATCGGCGCGGCAAAAAACCGGATCATTGGTCTCCCCAGCAAGAAATCGATTCAATGAACGTCACAGGCCATATTTGGGGGGATTCCGCAAGCCACGGCGCCGTGAGGCGGGTCATCTCAACCGATTGGCGTTACCAATTCGGCAACCACGATTGGCCGTGGACCATTAGCCAAACCGGCACATGCCCGCGCGGGGCAGGGCGGCGATGGCGGCTATTGCTTTGACGGGACGCGCGAACAATGATTGATCGGACGGATTACCCTCAAGAGACCGATTGCGGAGCAAAAAGAATGAACGGCGCGGAAAGCCTGGTGCGGACGATGGTCAAGGGTGGGGTGGACGTCTGCTTCACCAATCCGGGCACCTCCGAGATGCATTTTGTCGCGGCACTCGACCGCGTCCCCGGCATGCGCTGCGTGCTCGGCCTGTTCGAAGGCGTGGTGACGGGCGCCGCCGACGGCTATTTCCGCATGAAGGGAACGCCGGCCTCGACCCTGCTGCATCTCGGCCCCGGCCTCGCCAACGGCCTGGCCAATCTGCACAATGCCAAGAAGGCCAATTCCGGCAT
>NZ_JAEMSD010000554.1 GCF_016462955.1 Bradyrhizobium sp.
CCCTTCTTCCTTTACCTGAGCACCGCCGGAAAGGCTAACCCCCGGCCGCTATCCCGCATTCACTTCCCTGCTACCGCACTGCGAAACCGACATCGCAGCCATGCCGCCACATTCCTTAGGCGGCACGGACCGAGTTCAGGAACTTGCCGACTTCGAGCTTGAGGCGGTTGGAGTCGCGGGACAGCATCTGCGCTGCCGACAGCACTTCCGAGGACGCCGAGCCGGTTTCGGAAGCGCCGCGCTGGACGTGGCCGACATTGGACGAGACCTGCTGGGTGCCTTGGGCCGCCTGCTGCACGTTGCGGGCGATCTCCTGGGTCGCCGCGCCCTGCTGCTCCACTGCTGCCGCGATCGCCGAAGCGATCTCCGACAAACGCGCGATGGTGCCGCTGATCTCGCCGATCGCGCTGACCGAATCCTGCGTCGCGGCCTGGATGCCGCCGACCTGCTGGCCGATTTCGCCGGTTGCCTTGGCGGTCTGCTCGGCAAGCGCCTTGACCTCGGAAGCCACGACTGCGAAGCCGCGGCCGGCCTCGCCCGCCCGCGCCGCCTCGATGGTGGCATTGAGCGCCAGCAGGTTGGTCTGGCCGGCAATGGCATTGATGAGCTCGACGACGTCGCCGATCCGCGACGCGGCCCGCGACAATTCGCTGACGCGCTCGGTGGTGGCGTGCGCCTGGCTGACCGCCTCGCTCGCGATCCTGCTGGAATCCTGCACCTGGCGGCCGATCTCACGGACCGAGGACGACATCTCCTCTGCCGCCGATGCCACCGAATGAACGTTGCTGGAGGCCGCCTCCGAGCCGGTTGCCACCGCAGTCGCCAGTTCCTGCGCCCGGCCGGCGGTCGAGGACAGGGTCGAGGCCGAAGCCTCGAGCTCGGTCGCGGCCGACGACACGGTCTCGACGATCTCGCCGATCGCGGCCTCGAAACCGTCGGCGAGTTTGGTCATGTCGGCCTTGCGCTGCGCCTCGGCCCGGCGCTGCACGGCCTGCACCTCGTCGCGGCTGAAGCGGACCAGGGTTTGCACGGTCTGGAGGTTACGCAGCGCCTCGCCGATCTCGTCGTCACGCTCGATCACGATGAGATTGTCGAGCTTGTCCTGGACGATGTTGACCAGGGTGTCGTTGAGCTGCCGCATCGGCTCCTGGATCGCACGCATGGTCGCAAAGCCGGCGAAGCAGACGATGGCGGCGCCTACGACGGCAAGCGCAGACAGCAGCAGGCTGGTCGAACCGCCGGTGGAGAGCGCGCCGCCGATGCCGAGCGCGAGCATGAACAGCAGCTGGAGCACCATCGTCGTGACCAGGCGTGCCTTCAGCGTGCCGGTGAAGATGCTGAAGCGGTCGAGCCAGGAACGGCGGCGGATGATGCCGGCGTCGATGCGATAGCCGTGCGGCTTCTTCTCACGGATGGCGGCATAGACTTCTTCGGCGAGCTTGCGCTGGTCGGCCGGCAGTTTGGTGCGGATCGAGGTGTAGCCCTTGACCTCGCCGTTCTCGCGGATCGGCGAAGCCGTCGCCAGCACCCAGTAGAAGTCGCCGTTCTTGCGCCGGTTCTTCACCGCGCCAAGCCAAGGCTTGCCGGCCTTCAGCGTGTCCCAGAGATTGTCGAACGCCTCCGGCGGCATGTCGGGATGGCGGACGATGTTGTGCGGCTGGCCCATGAGTTCCGCCGACGCAAAGCCGGCAGCCGCAATGAAATCCTCATTGAAGTAGGTGAGCTTGCCCTTGAGGTCGGTACGGGAGACGATCAACGTCTCGTCGCTGACCGGATATTCGACAGCAGTCACCGGAAAGTTCTTGCGCATCAAAGCCCCCAGAAGATGGAATGCAGTATCGATTATTCCAATCGGGACCGTCTCCAATCTGAGCCCGTCCGCCCGTCGATTGTCGTAAATGCGATTTAACTATCTGTGAAACGGACCGCCCGTAGCATTACGGGAGCTCTCACAGGCTGCGATGCACCGCAAACGAGACGAGCGGCGCCTTGCGGCGCCGCTCGTGTCTTGATCGGGCGAAAGGGTCAGGCCGCGCGGACGGTGGTCAGGAACTTGCCGACCTCGTTCTTCAGGCGGGTCGAGTCGTTGGACAGCATCTGGGCCGCCGACAGCACCTGCGAGGAGGCCGTGCCGGTCTCGGAGGCGCCGCGCTGGACGTCGGTGATGTTCGACGACACCTGCTGCGTGCCTTGCGCGGCCTGCTGCACGTTGCGGGCGATTTCCTGCGTTGCGGCGCCCTGCTCTTCCACTGCGGCAGCGATGGCCGACGAAATCTCCGACAGACGCTCGATGGTCGAGGAGATCTCCTTGATGGCACCGACCGAGTCGTTGGTCGCCGCCTGGATGCCGGAGATCTGCTGGCCGATCTCCCCGGTCGCCTTCGCGGTCTGCTCGGCGAGCGCCTTCACCTCGGAGGCGACGACCGCGAAGCCGCGGCCGGCTTCACCGGCGCGTGCCGCCTCGATGGTGGCGTTCAGTGCCAGAAGGTTGGTCTGGCCGGCGATGGTGTTGATGAGTTCCACGACGTCGCCGATGCGCGCGGCGGCCTTGGACAGCTCGCTGACGCGCTCGGTCGTGGCACGGGCCTGGCCGACCGCATCGCCCGCCATCCGCGCCGATTCCTGCACTTGACGGCTGATCTCGCCGACCGACGAGGCCATCTCCTCGGTCGCCGAAGCCACCGATTGCACGTTGGTGGAGGCTTCCTCAGAAGCGGCAGCGACCGTGGTAGCCAATTGTTGCGAGCGTTCGGCCGTACCGGTGAGGGTGCTGGCCGACGCCTCGAGCTGCGTGGAGGCGGAGGAGACCGTTCCGATGATCTGGCCGACAGCGCCTTCGAAATCGTCCGCGAGCCTGATCATGTCTTGCTTGCGTTGCTCCGCACTCCGCCGCTCAGCTTCGACCTGTTCCGCCTTGAGCCGCTCGACCTCGATCGCATTGGTCTTGAACACCTGGACGGCCTGGGCCATCTCGCCGATCTCGTCCTTGCGTTCGGTGCCCGATACGACCACCGATGTGTCACCCTGCGCAAGAATCCCCATCTCCGTGGTGATGCGCTGGATCGGGCGGGTCACCGCGATCGCGACGCCGAAGGCACCCACAAGAGACAGCAGCAGGGTGACGAAGCCGCCGATCAGCATGGCCATGTTGGCGCTGGCCGACGCGGCGTCGGAAGCCACTGCCCTCACCGACAACAAGGACCGCTCTTCCTTGTCCATTTCCTGCACCACGGTACGCAGGCCATCCATCGCCTTCTTGCCGGCGCCCGATGCCTCGAGTTCACGCGCCTTCGCCTGAGTTGCCGGATCCTTCATCAAGGCGATTTCGCGCTGCGCGACGTTGGTGGCCCAGTCGTTGGCGAGCGCCTTGACTTGCTCGAGCCGTTTCTGTTGCGTGGCGTTGTCCGAGGTCAGGCTGCCGACCTTGGCCGCCGCCTGCTGAAACTGCTTCTGCCCGGCCTCATAGGGAGCGAGGAAGGCGGTATCGCCCGACACGAGATAGCCGCGCACGCCGGTTTCCTGATTGACCATGGCGCTGACGAGTTCGGAAAGCTGCTCCATCACCTGATACGTGTGCACCGTCATCTTCGCCGTCGAGTTCATCACGCTCAGCGAATTGTAGATCGCCCCGGTGCTGCCGGCGACGACGAGACAGATCGCGACAAACACCGCCGATACCTTGATGGAAATGCGTAGATTATTGATCAGAGACATAGGTTTTCCTTGAGGCTGCCCACGCACCGAATCCTCATCGAGCGCGCGGCTCTCGTGAGTTGTGCACCAGTTCCCCTACCTTTGTAGGGTCGACCTCCTAGGAAAGAATTATCCGTCCTCCGCATTCCTACTGAGGACATGCGGGGCAACGTCCCGCAATTCTACTGGAGTTATCGAAAACTGGCAGTTCCAGCTGAATGCGAGTCTTGGGGCCGACATGAGCTTCCAAGCTAATGCGTCGGCCGCGATGGGAGCCGACGCAACTCCTCCTGCGGAGTTCGCTTCTGTCAGGCGGCGCGGACGTTGGTGAGGAACTTGCTGACCTCGTTCTTCAGCCGGCCGGAATCGTTGGACAGCATCTGCGCCGCCGACAGCACCTGTGACGACGCCGTGCCGGTCTCGGTGGCGCCGCGCTGCACGTCTGTGATGTTGGACGACACCTGCTGCGTGCCCTGTGCGGCCTGCTGCACGTTGCGG
>NZ_JAEMSD010000555.1 GCF_016462955.1 Bradyrhizobium sp.
AGTCTGAAGCGTGCGCCTGAAGAGGCGGAGCGGCCCAGTCGTCCGGCCAAAGTCGACACTGCTGAGATAGGCCTATTCGGCCGATTTTACAAGCTGAGCCGTGATCTGGCGGGCCGGCAGCCGGCGTCGCGGCCGGTTCCGGGCCTCAGCCGTCAGCGACCCATCCGGTGCATCGGGGAAGGAATGGGCGCCGAAGCGCCCACTCCCTCGCATGTCAGCGCGCCTTCAGGAGCTCCGGCACGGCCAGCAGCACGAACTCGTTGTCGTCGGCCTTGTTGGGATCGCGGCTGGAGGAGAACGGCAGGTTGTTGTCGTTGCCGACGATGATGTGGGTGTCGTCGACGCGGTCGACGTTTTCGATGGTGAAGAAGGGGAAGGTGTAGACGCCGTCGTTGAGCGGCTTCCTCGCCTTCTTGTCGGGATCCCTGATCTTCATCAGGTCGATATAGCCGATCTTGCGCACGGGCTTGCCGACATTGGCGTCGGAGAGCTCGATCTTGTAGACGCGCTTGAACTTGGCGAGGTCAGGGAAGCAGTTCTCGCCGCGAGTGCCTTGCGGGCAGGCCTTGTCAGCGGTGCCTTCGCCGTTGTCGCGCTCGATGATGAGGCCCGCCGTCGGGTCGATCATGTTGAAGTCGCCGATGGCGTTGCCGTTCTGCTCGAACACATAGTGCCAATAGCGGCCGGTGAATTTTTCCGCGGCGACGTCGAATTCGAGGATGCGGGCGGCTTCCTTGCCGTCGACCTTCTCCCACTCCTTCTTCTCGGCGTCCCACAGCGGTCCTTCGAGCAGGCCGTAGAGGAACTTGCCGTCCTTCGACGCGGCAAAGCCCTCATAGCCCTTGGAGCGGCGGAGGTTGACGTTGGTGTAGGTCGCGCCCGGCGCAGCCGGCGTCCCCACCGCCCAATTGTCCGGCGAGCGCACCGGCTTGCCGTCGGCGACCGTGTCGAACACGCCGAGAACCTTGCCGGTCTTGTCGGCCTTCAGGATGTAGGGGCCGAACTCGTCGCCGATCCAGAAGGTATCGCCGATGATCTGGAAACCTTCGGTGTCGAAGTCGGAGCCGGTGAGATAGCGCTTCTGGGTATCCTCATGCAGGATGCGGAAGGGCACCTTCTTGTCGGGATCGTGCAGGAAGATGGTCTCCAGCCGCTCGATCTTGCCGCTGGCCCAGTCCATCTTGTAGCGGTTCAGGTACAGCATCGAGTCCGGCGAGTTGGCGCGCGCACCCATGCCGTTGTCGATGACGACCCAGAAGCTGCCGTCGGGCATGGTCTTGATGCCGGAATGGCCCTGCAGCGGCTGGCCCTTGAACGGTAGCGACACGCCGGTGGGACGCTCGTAGGACTTGCCCATGACGGTGCCGAGGGCGTCGACCCGCTTGCCGGTGGTGTATTTGCCTGCCGATTTGAGGTCGGCGGGGGCGTCAGCCGGGGCGTCGATGAAAGTCTCCGCCGGCATCACCACGTGGCCGGCGAGCTTGGCCGGGAATTCGCCCTCGCTCTGCGCGAGCGCGGCGCTCGCGGCGAGAACGATCGTTGCGACGGTGCTGAGAAAAGTCGCGCGCATGTGCGTCTCCTGTTGGTGGACGCAACGCTTATGCGGACGGCAGATTGCAGTTTTGTGAAGCTGGGCCAAAGGCCGCAGCGTTGTCCCTGTCTGGATTGGCGAGGTCGCCGCGGCGACCTCGCGGAGGCCGGTTCGATGTCAGGCAATCTTGCGGGCGAGGAAATCGCGAATCAGCGGCGTGACCTCGTCGAACCTGTCCTCGAGCAGGAAGTGGCCGGAGTTGATGAGATGAAACTCGACCTGGGGCAGGTCGCGTTTGTAAGGATGAGCGCCGTCGGCCGGGAAGATAAAGTCGTTCTTGCCCCACACGATCAGCGTCGGCGGCTTGTGCTTGCGGAAGTAGGCCTGCACTGCCGGGTACAGCGGCAGATTGGTCCGGTAGTCGTAGAACATGTCCAGCTGGATCTCGTTGTTGCCGGGACGGTCCAGCAGAGCCTGGTCATGGACCCAGTTGTCGGGCGAGATGCGGCTCACGTCGGACATGCCGTCGGTGTATTGGAATTTGGTCGTCTCCAGCGTCAGCAGCTTCATCAGCGCCTGACGGCTCGCGTCTGACCCGTCGGCCCAGTACTGCTTGATCGGATTCCAGAACTCCTTCAGGCCTTCGTCGTAGGCGTTGCCGTTCTGGACGACGAGGCCGCTGATGCGTTCAGGATGCTTCAGCGCCAGCCGCCAGCCGACTGGCGCGCCGTAGTCCATGACGTACATCGCGTAGCGCTTGACGCCGAGCTGGTCGAGCAATCCGTCGACGAGCTCGCCGAAACGATCGAACGTATACTTGAATGTCGCCCGTGGCGGCATGTCGCTCTGCCCGTAACCGGGGTAGTCGGGAGCGATCACATGGTACCGGTCGGCCAGCGCGGGAATCAGGTTGCGGAACATGTGCGATGACGTCGGAAAGCCGTGCAGGAGCAGCACCACCGGTGCCTCCTTCGGCCCAGCCTCCCTGTAGAAGATCTTGATCCCGTCGACGGTCCTGGTCCGATGGTATGTGACCGGATAGGCTGCGGCTTTGGCCTGATCGCGTTGTGGTTTCGCCGCGGCAGCCGGCGCAGCCGCGGCAACGGCAACGCCGGACAAGCCGAGGACGAGGTGCCGGCGATCGAGGCCGGCCGATGGATGTGTGTTGTTCTCGTTGGTCATGATTATTTTCCAGGCACCTTCCAGCCGTCCATTCCAAAGTCCGCAGCGAGCTTCGCGTAAACGATTGCGACCGGCGGGATCAGCCCATAAAATCGAGAAGCAACTTCTCAGGTTACGGAAAGACGCGTCTGATGGACCGGCTGGAGGCGATGTCGGTCATCATCGCCGTCAATGACACAGGAAGCTTCTCGGCAGCCTCGCGGCGCCTTAGCATGCCGGTCGCAACGGTCAGCCGAACGGTTGCCGAGCTCGAGGCGCGGCTGAATGCCCAGCTGTTTCAGAGGTCGTCGCGCCAGATGGCGCTGACCGATGCGGGAAGATCCTACATCGAGGCCTGCAAGCGGATCATCGCGCAGGTGGACGATGCCGAGAGGGAGGTTTCCGGCGAGTACAGAAGTCCGAGGGGCGATCTCGCGGTCACGGCGCCGTGGGGCCTCGGCCACATGCATCTTCTGCCGATCGCGCTCGAGTTCATGGAGGCTTATCCCGAGGTCGCGCTGCGGCTCGTCCTCACCGATCGCATCGTCGACACCGTCCACGACAACATCGATGTGTCGATTCGAATCGGCAGTCTGCCCGACAGCAACCTGATCGCGACCCGGGTCGGCTCGGTCCGGTTCGTGCTCTGTGCCAGTCCGGGATACCTCGCAAAGCGGGGTCATCCGATTGAGCCCGCCGATCTGGCGTCGCACGATTGTATCGGCGTCGACAGCCATGCGGCGCAAAAGAGCTGGAAGTTCGTCAAGGACGGCAGCGAGGTCACGGTGCCGATACGGTCGAGATTGACGGTGAGCGACTCGGAAGCGGCGGTCGAAGCGGCCGTCGCAGGCGCCGGCGTCACGCGCGTGATGTCCTACAAGATGGAGGCTGCACGACGTTGCGGCAAGCTCGTCCTCATGCTGGAGGAATTCGAGCAGGCGCCCTGGCCCGTGCATATCATCTACGCGGAGCGAAAGCCCGCTCCGCTCAAGCTCCGCGCATTTCTGGATTGGGCCACGCCGCGCCTCAAGGCGCGGCTGGCCTAGTTCTGCTACTCCTTCACCGCGCCCGTCAGCGACGACACGTAGTAATCCACGAACAGCGAGTAGAAGATCGCCACCGGCAGCGAGCCCAGCAGCGAGCCCGCCATCAGCGCGCCCCACTGGTAGACGTCGCCGGTGACGAGCTCGGTCAGGATCGCGACCGGCACGGTCTTGTTGGCGCCGCTCTGGATGAAGGCGAGCGCGTAGATGAACTCGTTCCAGGACAGCGTGAAGGAGAAGATGCCGGCCGAGATCAGGCCGGGCACTGCCAGCGGCAACGTGATCCGCCGCAGGATCTGGAGCCGCGTCGCGCCGTCCACCAGCGCACACTCCTCGAGCTCGTAGGGGATCGACTTGAAATAGCCGATCAGCAGCCAGGTGCAGAACGGCACCAGGAAGGTGGGGTAGACCAGGATCAGCGCGATCGGCGAGTCGAACAGGCCGAATTGCAC
>NZ_JAEMSD010000556.1:0-505 GCF_016462955.1 Bradyrhizobium sp.
TGACAGGGCTTCGCAGACCTTGAGCCCGCGCACGCTGTTGCCGTGGCTGTCGAGCCGCGGCGAGAAGGTGCCGAGTCCGATCTGCGAGGGCAGCGCCGCGACGATGCCGCCGCCGACGCCGCTCTTGGCGGGAATGCCGACGCGATAGGTCCACTCGCCGGCATAGTCGTACATGCCCGAGCTCGTCATCACCGACAGCGTGCGCGCGACGATGTTGGGCGTGATCACCTGCACGCCCGTCACCGGATTGATGCCGCGGTTTGCAAGCGTTGCCGCCATCACCGCGAGGTCGCGCGCGGTGACCAGGATCGCGCATTGGCGGAAATAGACGTCGAGCACGGCATCGACGTCATCAGGCAGCACCGCGTAATTCCGCAGCAGCCAGGCGATGGCCCGGTTGCGATTGCCGGTCGCCGTCTCCGAGGCATGAACGGCCTCGTCCACCCCGAGCTCGCGGCCGGCGAACTGGCTGAGCTTGGCGCGGACGCACTCGAAGGCGCCCTTC
>NZ_JAEMSD010000556.1:515-4184 GCF_016462955.1 Bradyrhizobium sp.
TCGTAGATCAGGCCCGAGCAGGCGATCGCACCGGCATTGACCATCGGGTTGAACGGACGGTTGTCATTTGTGAGCCGGATCGAGTTGAAGGCTTCCCCGCTGGGCTCGACGCCGATGGTGGCCGCAACGCGCGCCTCGCCCACCATCTCCAGCGCCAATGCGAAGACGAACGCCTTCGACACCGACTGGATCGTGAACGGCACGTTGCTGTCCCCGACCTCGTAGACATGCCCGTCGATGGTCACGAGCGCGATGCCGAAATGGTCGGGGGTTGGCACGCTTCAGTTCGGGAATATAGTCGGCGAGCTCGCCGGAATGATCGACCCTGAACTCGTCGTGGCAATCGGTGAGAAAGCGCCGCAGCGGCGGCCGGGTCGGATACCCGGTAGATCGGGCCGCCCCTGCTGTTTCGGGCAAACGGTCGGGCTGGGCGTCCACGGTTCTCGCACCTCGATTTGCTCAGAATCGAAGCAATTCGTGTGCCATGTATACGGGGCGGACGGTCGTGGTGGGGAGCGATCCGCGCCCAAGTGACTTCATGGACGTCATCCTATGGACGTCTCCTCGCGAACGTCAGCGCGCATCCGCCGGTGCCCGCTGCTTGAGCAGCCGGGCGCAGACGAAGCCCAGCACCACCATGATCGCAGCGCTCGCGAACAGGGTCGGCATCTTGCCGGCGTGATGCAGTCCGAAGCCGTAGGCGAGCGGTCCCACGGTCTGGCCCATGAAGAAGAAGAACGAATGCAGCGACAGCGCGGTGGCGCGCGCCTCGACCGAGAGCTCGCTGGCGAAGACCTGGAGGCAGCCATGGGCGATGTAGAAGCCCCACCCCATCACGACGAGGTTGAGTGCCTGCACCTCCCAGCGCGGGCCGAAGGCGACGGCAATGAGCTGCGAGGCGACCAGGGTCATGCCTGCGATCATCATGCCCTTGACGCCGAGCCACGGCAGCAGCCGCGACACCGTCAGCGTGTAGAACAGCCCGCCGACCGCAAAGCCGGCGATGACGAGGCCCGCGATCGAGAGCGAGGTCTGGCCGAGTTCGAACAGGAACGAGGCGATGTAGGGAAACAGGCCGAGCACGCAGCAGCCTTCGATGAACACCGCCGAGTAGCAGATATAGGCATTCGGATTGGTGAAGATGGTGCGATAGCCGGCCTTCAGCGCCGACAGGCTCGTCTTCGGCGGATGCTGGACCTTGGCGCCACGAAAGCCGGCCGCGACCGCGATCGACGCCACGATCACGAGCGCCCCGAGCACCGCCAGCACGCCGCGCCAGCCGAGGAAATCGCCGATCAGGCCGGAGGCCGAGGCGCCGAGCAGATTGCCTGTCATTGCCCCGGCAAGCGTGCGGCTGATCGCGACCTGGCGCTTCTCCGGCCCGACGAGATCGCTGGTGAGGCTCAGCGCCACCGGAAAAACGCCGCCCGAGCCGATGCCGGCGAGGATGCGGGTCGCGAACAGCACCGAAAACGAGGTCGAGAATGCGCCGAGGATGTTGGCGAGACCGAGCAGCGCGAGGCAGCCGATCATCAGCCGCGTCTTGCCGAACAGGTCGGCAGCGGCACCGATGATGGGCTGGATGATCGAGAAGGTGAAGGCGAACACCGCGGCAAAGCCCGCGGCTGTGGCGATGCTGACGCCAAAATCCTCGGCGACGTGCGGCAGCACCGGATCGAGCGCGCGTGCCGACAAGGCTGCGGCAAAGCTTGCGCCTGATATGACGTAGAGTGCTGTCGGCAAGCCGTGATCGTGCGGCCGCGCCTCGCCTTCATGCATCAGCGCGGGTTCTTTGCGAGCGCGTCGAATGCCATCAGCCTGGCGATCAGCCCCTCGAACTCGCGCAGAGGCACCATATTGGGTCCATCCGAGGGCGCGCGGTCCGGATCAGGATGGGTCTCGATGAAGACGCCGGCGACGCCGACCGCCACCGCCGCGCGTGCCAGCACCGGCACGAATTCACGCTCGCCGCCCGAGGAGGTCCCCTTCCCGCCCGGCTGCTGCACCGAATGGGTGGCGTCGAAGATCACGGGCGCGCCGGTGGTGCGCGCCAGGATCGGCAGCGCGCGCATGTCCGAGACCAGCGTGTTGTACCCGAACGATGCCCCGCGCTCGGTGACGAGCACGTTGGCATTGCCGGCGCCGGTGATCTTGGTCACGACATTGGCCATGTCCCACGGCGCCAGGAACTGTCCCTTCTTGACGTTGACGACCTTCCCGGTCGCGGCCGCCGCGAGCAGGAGATCAGTCTGCCGGCACAGGAAGGCGGGGATTTGCAGGACGTCCACGGCCAGCGCCACCTCGGCGCATTGTGCGGCGTCGTGCACGTCGGTCAGGACAGGCAGGCCGAGCGAGGAGCGGATCTCGGCGAAGATCGGCAGCGACTGGGCGAGGCCAAGCCCGCGCGCCGCCGATGCGCTGGTGCGGTTGGCCTTGTCGAAGGAGGTCTTGTAGACGAGGCCGATGTTGAGCCGCGCAGCGATCTCCTTCAGCGCGGAGGCCACCTCCAGCGCATGCTGGCGGCTTTCGAGCTGGCAGGGTCCGGCAATGATCGAAATCGGCAGATCATTGCCGAACCGGACCTTGCCGATCGTGATGACCGGCGCCGCTGACGTCGAAGAGCTCAAGGCAAATCCCTCGTTTCGGCGCGACCATAGCCCTGATGAGGGTCGGATCAACCCTCTTCCGCCCGGGTCGTTCGAATATCAGGGTTGCACTGATGTTCCTCGCCGCGACAGGGAGCGCTACTTCACCGCCGAGAAGGCGGTCGGCGTCAGGATCTGGCTGACGATGTTGGCGACGATCTGGCCGTCGGCCTCGCTCTCGGCGCGCGCTTTCATCCAGTCCGGATCAGTCATGAACGCGCCCCACTTCTTCTCGCGCTCGGCGAGCGAGTCCCAGGCCAGGAAATAGGTCAGCTCCTGATTGGATTCGCCGATCAGCGTGGTGAAGAAGCCGGCCTGCTTGATGCCGTGCTTCTCCCAGATCTTCAGCGTGGCGGTCTCGAAACGCTTCAACAGCGCCGGCAGACGGCCGGGCACGCAGCGATAGACGCGCATTTCGTAGATCATTGCAGTTCACTCCCTGCGTTGTTGCTCTTGCGGCGGGAGTTGTCGCAACAAATCACACGATCGTCAAAGGCGAAGAAGCGCTACACCAGCCGGCTCTGCACCATCGCCGCCTGAATGAACGAGGCGAACAGCGGATGCGGCTCGAACGGCCGCGACTTCAGCTCGGGGTGAAACTGCACGCCGATGAACCAGGGGTGATCCTCGTACTCGACGATTTCAGGCAGCACGCCGTCGGGCGAGAGCCCGGAGAATTTCAGGCCGTGCTGCTCGAGACGGTCCTTGTAGGCGGTGTTGACCTCGTAGCGGTGGCGGTGGCGCTCGGAAATCTTGGTCGCGCCGCCATAGACCTTCGAGACGCGGCTGCCGCGGTTGAGCGCCGCCGGATAGGCGCCCAGCCGCATCGTGCCGCCGAGGTCACCGGCTTGCGTGCGCTTCTCAAGTTCGTTGCCGCGCAGCCATTCCGTCATCAGGCCGACCAGCGGCTCCTTGGTCGGACCGAACTCGGTCGAATTGGCGTCCTCGATGCCGACCAGGTTACGCGCAGCCTCGATCACCGCCATCTGCATGCCGAAGCAGATGCCGAAATACGGCACGTCGC
>NZ_JAEMSD010000557.1 GCF_016462955.1 Bradyrhizobium sp.
CTGCTATAGATCGTCATCCCGCTCAATCTCGGGCTTTTCGTGCAAAACGGCATCCAGCAGTGAAATGTGAACTTCTATCTTCCCATTGTAGCTGATGAGTCCAAGTTTGCGGAATTTGTTCATGAAGAAGCTCACCCGGGATCGCGTCGTGCCGATCATCTCTGCCAATGTTTCCTGGCTGATGTCGATCAAAATAGGCCGAGTTGTGCCTTCCGTTCCGAAATGCGCGAGCAGAAGAAGAAGGCGTGCAAGTCGCTTCTCGCTTGAATTAAAAAGCTGGTCGATCAAATCCTCTTCGATGCGGCTGTTTCGCGTCAGGAGATAGGCCATGAACAGCTCGGAAAATTTCGGCTCGGACTGAACGGTGTGGATCATCGCTTCCTTGCTTATTGAAGTGATCACGCATTCCTCCACCGCGGTTGCGGTCGCGATCCGCAGTGGATGACCATTGAGGCACCCTTCGCCGAAGAACTGGCCCGGTTCCAGAATCCGACGACCGCTTCCTTTCCCCGCTCGGACACGACGGTGAGCTTGACGCGGCCTTTCTGAATGTAAAAAACCGCATCTGCCACGTCTCCTTGCGTGAAGACGTGCTGACTTTTCTCAAATTTCAGGATTGCCTTGCCTGCCCCTACCTTTGCGAGAAAGGCTTGGGGATCGAACGGCTTCTTGGTCGATTTCCCCAAAGGAGTCTCCTTTACCCCGATGAGCGCGTACTCATCGTTATAGTGGCTCAGCGCCGACATGTCACTTACGTCTTCGCTGCCAAGGGGGTGCCGAAAATCACGCCCCGATCTGCGGGCTCGATCACGACGCCGCGTTTGCTCGTCGAAATGGCACGAAGTCTTACGTCGGCGCTCGCAATTCACCCCGGAGCCATCCTGCAAGTTCGCCGGACTTCATCGGATCGAAAAGCTCGACCACGCGCTGATGAACGTGATCGCAAGCGGGGCACTTGAATGTTCGGATGTCAAAGCCCGAGGCACTGGAGGTAATCCGTGCCAGCATTGTAATTGCTCTCTTGCACTTTGGACATCGTGGCTCGTGAATCGTGATCATGTGCTTTGCCTTCATCAGGCGGGAGCGCTACAGAACTCTCAGTCACCGGTAGTTGCCGATAAGTGGACGGTGATAAGATGACCCTGCAACTGTCGCTAGTTCCGCGCTGTTCTGTTTTGCTCAGGCAAGAAATTCACTCACGACGTCTGACAGGGGACCAAAGACGGACAGAGGCCATCGTTCAACCACCGGAAACGTCCGGTGATGGTCAAAAGGCAAACAATTCAACCTGAGTTGCGGACCTCACCGCACTCCGCGACTCTGCTGATGGGCCAAGACGGCATGCGGTTCGTCTTTAAGAAAAAGAGGCCGCAGGCGGCCTCAGTTCGTTTTGCGACGCAGCTTCCAGATGATCTCGCGGAGGTCGCTCATATACTCGGAAATCACCCGCTGCGCTTCTCCACGCGGGAGGACGTAAGTTGCTTTACGTCGCTCTGCTGTTCGGACTTAGTCATGTTTCTAACGCTCCCAGAGTGGCTGCCGGGAGACGCAACGCAGGAGGCTGGCTGTTTCAACGTTTACCTCGGCGGCTGCAATCCGGGCGAATTTAGCCATTCGCTGATGTGAGCGCCGGTCTCTGCTTGCCGGGCTTTGCGGATCGCGCGTTCCCGCTCGATACCAGGTGGAAGCGATGTGGCTTCCTGACGGAGGCGTTGGGCTTGTTCGGCAAGGCGCTCTTCAAGGGACGTGGTTTGCTTGAAACGGCGTCGCTGCATAGCGCTGCTCCTTTGTAGAGTAGGCGGGATCGCTAGTGGCGTTCTCATCACCGATGAAGCCAAGGGCCGTGCGGTGATCATGGAAGTCTGGCAGGTCCGGTAACCGACATCTGGTCAATATTGACCACCAGCTAGAATACAGATTCGGGAACGTGGCCCACGGCAGGTCCGGTAAGAGTCAGAAGCGCCGGTTTGAACGGCGCCGCGTCGTTTCCGGTGTGCCACGATCAGCAGACCATATCTGAGCCAAACCGAGTCGTCGGCACCGAACCACAACCGGCAACTGACATTCGTGGCTACGCTCGACTAAGCAAGCGCGCCGCATGTGGAGGGACCAATGGACGAACGATCCAGCAGCGCAGGAGAGTACCGGTTCTTTCTCGAACTGTTCATCGTGCATCCAAGCGATGGGCCACAATAGGACGCGTCTTTGTCCACATCATCAATGACGACCGCTTCTCGGCTTTGCCGGATTTCGTGGCAGATGATTCTTTCTACCTTGAGTTCATCTCCGGGCTTCAAACCAAAAGCTAATTCATCTCGCGAAGCGCAGGTGATCCATCTGTCTCGGTCACCCGTGCAACGGCCGTAAATCCCATACCGGTAACCCGGCTGACGACGTCCAAAATGGTGGGAACAGCGGCGATCCCGCTGACTTTGGTAATATCGCTATCGTAATTCATCCGCCCCATCATTGTGTAGGCAAGCTATTATTGCGCAATACTTGGACCAAGCGGCCCGCAAGGCCATTATCCGTCAAGCGCAGGATCCCTTTGGACGGGTGCGCCCCTAGTGTCCGTTCCGGGTCATTAGCGGCGTCAGCGCAACCATGACGCCATGTCCGGTGTCTCAGAAAGCCGAGACGGCTGCGACTCGTCTCTGGTCAGCTCGGGGCACAGCCGAAGTATTGGTTTGGGCTGTTCCGCGCAACTGGACGCCGGTTGATCTGATCCGATGGATCGCGGCGTCTGAGAAATCAACCAACGAGAGTCGCCTCCTATCCCCCGGCTAACTTGGGTTTCTGTGCCTCCTCGATATGCCTCCGCTGATCGAGAAACGCCTGGCTGGACCGCGTCTTGTACAAATCCAGATTTGCGGTCTCGTCGGCCTGCAGCGTGATCGCCGCATCGACATAGGCGAGCCGGTTCGGATCCGACTTGACCTTGCGCGCCAGCCGGTGGAGGCGCAGCGCGAGCGAAGCCCATTGTACCGCCTTCACGGCGGTGTCGGCGGCATAGCGAGGATAGAACGACAAGGCCGGCTCGACCGGCAGATGCGGGCGGCGCTCATCGCGGCTCTTCAGCCGCAGCACACCCCCTTCGAGCGGATGGACGCGCTCGATGGGATGGTAGCCTTTGAAATAGAGCGCGTAGGTGCCGATCTTGCCGACATTGTTGCCTGTCGCCGCGGCACGCCGCATCAGCGTCTCGATGTGCTCCCAGCTGTAATAGGTGTTCCAGGCGAGCTCGACGGCGCGCTCCCAGTCCGCCCTGGACATGGCGGGGTGGTCCGTCGTGACGTGGTCCAGGTCGTATTTGTTGAGGTCCGCATCCATCGCGACGCCCTTCAGGTAGAGCGTCTTGTGGTCTTCCGAGCCCGGCAGCGGCGTCAGGAAGAAGAACTCCAGCATGTCGATCGGCAGCTCATGCTTGATGATCTCGATGTCGCGGACGATCGATTCCGGTGTGTCGTTGGGAAAGCCGACGATGTAGCCGCCGATGGTCATGATCCTGGCCCTCTTCCAGGCCAGCATCATCTCGCGATAGTCGGTGATCTTGTTCTGCCGCTTCTTGGCGCCGAGCAGACTGTCCGGGTTGATGTTTTCGAGGCCGATGAAGCATCGCCGGACGCCGGCCTTGGCGCATTTCTCGATGAAGTGAGGCAGCTTGTGGCAGAGCGTGTCGACCTGGATCGTAAAACGGAGGTCCCAGCCCTCCTGCTCGCGTAGCGCGATGATGCGGTCGAGCAAGATCTCCCAATCCTTGTTGCGCGCAAAATTGTCGTCGGTGAGAAAGAAGGCGAAGACGCCCTGGGCGACGTTGGCGCGGATCACGGCCTCGATGTCGTCGGCGCTGCGGCGCCGCGACTTGCGGCCCTGCACGTTAATGATGGTGCAGAACGAGCACTGGAACGGGCAGCCGCGCCCCGCATCGAAGCTCGTGGTGTGGCCGATGACCCGTCCGATCTGCTGGCGGGGAATGATCGGCAAAGGCTGGCTCTCCAGGTCCGGCAGATCGTCGATGTAGTTGTAGAGAGGCTGCAATCGCCCGGCGACCGCATCCTGCAACAGCTCATCGAGCCGTCCCTCGGCTTCGCCTGCGAAGACCGACACGCCGAGGTCCATCATCTCCTGAACGCCGGGATCGCGCTCCGGCAGCATCGAGAGGGTGCCGGACACATGGAAGC
>NZ_JAEMSD010000005.1:0-49863 GCF_016462955.1 Bradyrhizobium sp.
CGGCCGTAGCGCTTCGGCCGCTTCCGTCGCCGAATTGATCTTGGTGACGCCGTTGGCGTGCAGGACCGTGGCGGTGGTCAGGATGATGAAGAAGGCGATACCGTTGGAGAGCAGCATGCCGGAGATGGTGTCAGTCTTGATGCGGCCGAGCTCGTGCTGGCCGCCGCGCTTGAGGTCGCGGAGCGGCTTGTCGCGTTTGCCCTGGTTCATCTCCTCGACCTCCTGCGAGGCCTGCCAGAAGAACAGGTAGGGGCTGATCGTGGTGCCGAGCACGGCGACCACCATCAGGAGATAGTCGCCGCTGACGTTCGGCGTCGGCCACACCGCGGCGAGCAGCGCCGTGCTCCAGGGAATCTGCACCGTGAAGGCGGTCGCGACATAGGCGAACAGCGCGAGTGTGAGGAATTTCAGCAACGGAGAATAGCGGCGATAAGGCAGGAACACCTGGAGCAGGGCCGAGCCGGCCGCGAAGATCAGGGCGTGCTCGTGGTTGAGACCGCCAATGACGAGCGAGAGCGCCTCGGCCATCGCGGCGATGTCGGCGGCGATGTTGAAGGTGTTCGCGGCAACCAGCATCGCGACCAGCGCCAGCACCGCCCATCGCGGCGCGATCTGCATGACGTTGGCGGCGATGCCCTTGCCGGTGACCCGCCCGATCTGCGCGCTGACGAGCTGGATCGCGATCATGAAAGGCGTGGTCAAAAACACGGTCCACAGCAGGCCGAACCCGAATTGCGCGCCGGCCTGCGAATAGGTGGCGATCCCCGACGGATCGTCGTCGGCAGCTCCAGTGACGAGGCCTGGCCCCAACCGTTGCAGCAGCGTCGGCGCGGACTTCGTCTCGGTAAGGGCGCCTTCGCGCATGAAGCGGGCCTCGAATGAGGTGAGCATTTTAGCAAATACGAGTCGGGGAACATAAGTTCCACTGCCGGCACCCCACCGGCAAGTTCGATGCTCAACCGCCTCAAAGCGGCCAAAGCAGGAAGATCGCTATCATCCCGTGGTTGATATGGTCACCTCGCCGCGAGGCCTGCAGGTGCGCGGGACGAAAGCGGCTACTTGATGCTGACGAACATACCCCAGGCGGCGGCCAGCGCCGCGCCGGTGAAGAGGACCACCGGGTTGTCGCAGAACGTGCCGCCATAGCTGCACACGCTCGCTCCGAATTGGCCGAGCTCATGACGGCTCGCGGAATAGAACAGTCCCGACAGCACCAGCAATGCAGCGGCGACGTAGTACATGGGAGGTCTCTCCGGCTTGCCCCCGTCCAGGCGACATGTCTCAGCATGGTGCGAACAGTTTTCGTTTCGCCGAATCCACTCTGCGGCATTTAAGGTAAAGTTGACCCGCCCGGTAAAACACCTGCAGGATGACGCCCTTGACCAGGTCGGGATCGCGATGATGATGGCGTTCGACATCAAAAAGGCCCCGCATCGCGGGGCCTTTGTCGTGTTCATTCGCTCTTGGTGCCTATCGCCGCGAGCCTGTGCCGTACAGCTCGCGCTCGCGGCCGATATCCTCGGGCGATAAGGGCGGGCTTGCGGCGTCGAAGTCGGTCCAGCCGGACTTCTGCCACGCGGCGCTGCGCTCTTGCAGGTTGACCGATCGCTCATGCAGGAGTGCATCGAGGCGCGCGCGGTCCTGGTCCGGCACCCTCGCGGTCACCAGCGTGCCGCCGCGGCGGACGCCTTCGGCATAACGCGATGCGTCTTCCTTCGAGACACCGGTCTCGGTCAGGGCGCCGATGATTCCGCCCGTGGCCGCGCCGGCCGCCGCGCCTGCCGCGGTCGCTGCGAGCCATCCGGCCGCGACCACCGGGCCGAGGCCGGGAATGGCCAGCAGGCCCAGGCCTGCCAGCAGGCCGGCAGCGCCGCCGAGCCCGGCGCCGATACCTGCACCCGTGCCCGCCCCTTCGGCGCGGTCATCGGTGCCGTCGCGGTCACGGTCGACCTTACCGGACGACGAGCCGTACCAATTGTCCGAATTGTTGGCGACGATGCTGATCTCGGAGTGCGGTACGCCGGCGCTTTCAAGCCGCGTGACGGCCTGCTGCGCATCGGAATAATTGTCGTACAGGCGAGAGATGGTGGTGGTCATTTAGATCTCCTTGCTTCTCGGAATGACTTGCGCCGATTACTTGGTGGGGTTCACGTTGCCCTGGAAGTCGACGCTGACGTCGGCTTTGGTGCCGGCCTTGTCGGCCTTGCCGCGCCAGACGCCCTCGTTGTCCTTCTGCAGGCCGGAAACGTTGGAATAACCCGCGTCCTCGATCCGCGATTTCGCCTGTCCTTCAGTGAAGCTGTTGCGGCCAGCGACCGGCGCGTTGGAGTTGTTTTGGTCGGAGCTGTTGACGGCGTTGTTGCCCGGACCGCTTTGCGCCGGCTGCGATTGAGCGCCCGCGGATACCGAACCGAGCGTCAGCAAAGCTGCGGCCAGCACAGTTAGTCGTGACATGTTGTTGTCTCCCTTGAAGTGATTGTGCGGGCGACAACAAGCAAGTTTCGGATTGGTTGCTATTTGTTTCGAGGAGTTTGCTGCGGCTCATTGGTCGCGACTGTTTGCCTGCGACCATCTCGCACGTGCTGCACCCGTCCCGCAGCCGCCGCAATTGCGTGTGTCCGTCGCCTGCTACTTCGAAGATTGCGCGGACTCGGCCTGACCCTTCGTAGGCTCCCAAGGCGCGGGAAGGATCACGCGGATGGGGCGGACTTCGGGGGCGCCTTGAAGGCCGGGTGCAGGCTGATCCTTGACGGGCTCAGCCAGCGCCACGCTCATCAGCGCCGCCATCATCGCCAGAGAAGTCGTCACGAGCCGCATGTCGAGCATCGAAGCCTCCTGTTTGCTGTTGCGCACCAACGCGGTCCACGCCGGTTGGTTCGGCTCAGAACCGGGAACAAGTGGCAATTTGTGACGTTTGCAGGAGACAAGCCCGCTAACCGGGCCATTGGAGGAGGAAACCATGAATATCAAAGCGATCATTGCTGCCGCCGTGCTGACGTCAGTTGCGGCTCCCGCCTTTGCGCAATCGTTCTACGTTGTGCAGGACGTCAAGACCAAGAAGTGCACCATCACCGAGTCGAAGCCGACGACCACGGAGACGACCGTCGTCAGCGGCGATACGATCTACAAGACGAGAGCGGAAGCCGAAACCGGCATGAAGACCGTCAAGGTCTGCACGTCGAACTAAGGAAGATACGATACCCATATCGCTGCTGTGGCCGCCCGGCCGTGATCGTTATCGGTGGCGGCATCTAGCTGATCGGCCACATGCAGTGAGTCGTGGGGAGGTTGAAGGCCTCGTCGCGATGGCGCCAAAGCAGCCCGCGCGGAGCGATCCGTCGCGGGCTGAGATTTCGAGGACGCCGTCATTGTCGGCAAACGAACATGAGAAGCTGAAAGTCATGGCCGACGCGGGGCGCCGACCCGATGAGTCGCAGCCGAACTCGACCGGGGCGAAGCGGCCGTGCGGGTGCCGGGCTGGCAGCACGGCATCGTGCTGCGCACCGTCCCGCCAAGCGCGGCAAACAGCCCTGCGCTGGTTCGAGGGACGCAGCTTGTCCGTGATCCTCAACCGGCGAGCGACACCTCGAGCGGCTCAAGTCCGCGCACCGCCGGAAGCGACATGAAGCCGGGCTTGGCGAAATAATAGCCTTGGAACAGCCTGATGCCCGCGGCGCGCAGGGTGATGAGTTCGGCTTCGCTCTCGACGCCCTCGGCGAGGAGGGTGATGTCCAGCTCGCGCGCGATCGCGGCCAGTGCGGACACGATTACCTGCTTCGGATGGCTGGCATCGATGCCGCGGAGCAGCTCCATGTCGATCTTGATCAGGTTCGGCTGCAGCCGGGCAAGCAAGGTGAGGCCGGCATAGCCGGCGCCGAAATCATCAAGCGCGGTCCAGAACCCCAACGCCTTGTATGCTCGCACGATGTTCTCGACATGCGCCGGATCGCTCATCCGCTCGTTTTCGGTGAATTCGAACATCAGGTTCTCTGCCGGAAAGTTCGCGCGCCGCGCCGCCGCGAGCGATTGCTGAATGCACGCGCGCGGCTCGTACACGGCATTCGGCATGAAATTGATGGACAGACGCGCCTGCGGATCGTCGAACAGCTTGCCGGCCGTCTCAATTGCCATGACGCGGGCGGCCTGGTCGAAGCGGTAGAGCTGATCGTCGGTGAGCTGGCCCAGCACGCTGTGCGCACCTTCGCCGTTGGGGCCGCGCACCAGGGCCTCATAGCCCCAGACGCGGTGCTCCATGACGTCGACGATCGGCTGGAACGCCATCTTGAATTCGAACGGCAGCTCCGCACCGTCCCTGCATCCCGCGCACGTCACCGCCATCACGCAACCCCCTGCCTTGCGGCCGCAACCGTAGAGGACGCGGGGTTAAGGAAGAGAGAAGTGGGCCGCGATCGATGAACGCAGAGCGTTCAGTTGTGCACACAACCGGCCCGTCCGGCGAATGCAGCCGGGCGACGAAACGAACTTGAAACCGTACTGAAACCATATCGTCCTGAACTCGGCGGGGCTGGTGCCCGACCAACGGATCGAACAGGAGAGACAATCATGATCCAGATCGGTTCGAAGGAAGAAGTCGCGTTGCTGCTGGCGCTGTTCGGCACCCATACCCAGCCCGTCAGGCGGCCGAAGCCGAAGTCGCAGCAGAGGTGAGCGACGCCATGCCCGGTTTGGCCGAATGCCAGAGCCTGCTCAGGCTCCTGATTGCCAAGGGCGATCCCAAGGCCATCCCGCTTGCCAAGGGTGCCATCGACCAGTTCCTGAACACGGTGCCGGCGAGCGCCCGCGGGCGGGGCCTGCGCGTGCTCCAGCGCGACGCACTCGACCAGCAGGATGTCGCGGTCGGCGTGCAGCGCTCGTTCGCCGAGACGGTGGACGCCTATATCGAGGGCAAGCTTACGGAGGAGTAGGCCGGCCCAGTCCGGCCTGCCGCGGGTCCGAGGTGTTCCAGGAGCGCATGGATTTCCGAAACTCGTTTTCGGCCCCGGCGAAACGTCTGTTCACTCCCCGGCCTATAAGGCCCAAAGGTCGCCGACATGGTGCGCGATGCGGTGCTCTCCGCGCCGCTGACCGGCAAGAGATGGTGATAGACGTTCGCGACGCTGGCGGTCCGTGATGCAGGTGAGGTTCTGCTTCGAGATCGAAGATCTCAGGTCGCGATCCGCATCCCGCGATCACTGACGCGTCAGCGTCGGCCGGGATGGCACGGGCGGTGGCGGCAGAGACTGCTCGGAATCAAGCACGGCGACCTTGCGGTCGAGCTGCCAGACCTCGACCTTGCCCCGCCGCGTGAACTGCCGGGCAAAGGTGAGGGCGGAGGAATCGGACGGGGCTTCGAAAGCTTCGGTGGAGCGGAAGACGCCGTTCTCACCGACGAGATAAGCGCGATATGGCTGCGTCATGTCGGCGCCCTCAGCCCGGGCGAGCGCAGCCAGGCCTCGATCTGCATGGCGGTCTCGTCGCGCCGCGCCTCGCGCAGCAGCATGTCGCGGCGGTGCCCCGGCGCCAGCTGGCGCGCTTCGTCACGGCAGCGCGCGGCCTCGTCCGCCAGTCTTTCGGTCAGGGTCTTGATCTGTTTGATACGACGCCGCTTCGGCATGGCGTGCTCCCTCATACGAGTAAGGCGGGAGCGCAATCGGCGTTCTCATCACCGATCTCTGCCACGGGCCTTGCGGTGATGGATTAAGTCTACGCCCCCTGGCAGTGGAGAGTCACATCAATTGATAACGGGCGCGGGGATTATTTTCGTGGCGAAGCGTGAGCATCTTGAGCCACTTACTCACCTCGCGCGGCTAGATCCCAAAGTTCACTATTGAACAAAAGCGACTTCAGATCGTTTGCAAGGCATCACCGGCCGAGGCTTTGCCCGTAGGCGTCGGTGGCTGAGAGACCGAGCGTGCTCCCGCCTATAGAGCGAAGGGAGCCGCACCATGCCGGTGTTTCGGCCGTTGCCTGTCGACCATGAGCAGGCCGAGTACATGCGTCAAATCGTGCGCCAATGCCGCGAACTGCTGAAGCAGCCGCCGCCCGATACGTTTCTGGGGCGGAAGACGCAGGACGCGCCTCCGAAGGCGGAGGATCACTGGTAAGGGCATGCGTGTGACATCCTCGCGTTGCGCTGGGATCAAAGCACGACGTCGAGCGAACCGTCCAAAAGGCTACGCATCATCACTGTCGCTGACGCCGAAACGCCGTGTTGCTCGGCCGGCCCTGCTTCGCTCTGCCACGATGGGCACGACTCCAACTCGGCCGGCAGCAGTTAGGAAGCAGGCGCGGGTTGACATTGTTCCTGTTTTGTTCTAGCGTGCGACCTCAACCTTAAGACGAAAAGCCGGAGCAATTGGCTCGTTTGCGTTCGCTCTTATTTTTTTGCAAGGTGGTCGATGAGTACCTCGCCTCTCGCATTTGTCTTGTTGAACAAGTGGTCGACGCCGGACACGTCGGCGATCGCCAGGGTCCTTCAGGAGCGGCATCCCGAGTTGGCAACGGAGCCGGTGGACAGTGGAGAAGAGCAACCTTCTCACGCGAATTCGCCGCTCATCCGCTGCGGCAACGAGTTGGTTGCGGTCATGTCGATGCCGGCACCGATTCCGCAAGACCCGGGACTGTGGGCGCGCGCTGCGCGAACCTGGCCGGAAAGCGAGGCCGTGGCAACGGGCCATCAAGGTCACATCATCGTCTCGCTGCTTGGAAAAGCTGAGCAGCCGTTGGTCGCCGCCCGCCTTACGACTGCAGTGATCGGTGCGTTGATTGCCACCGTGCCGGAATGTTGCGGCGTGGTGTGGGCTGGCCGAGTGGCGCGGCCGGCTGACTTATGGCTGGAGGAGTCTCGCTGGTCGCTCGCACCATATCCGGACTATCCTTTCAGGTTATGGGTCGACATCCTTCCATTTCGGTCAGGCGCAATGGTCGGGGTTATCACGATGGGATTGGCGGCCTTCGTTGGCCGTGAGATCGAGTTCGTGACCGCTAAGCTCGCGCTTCCGGCGTTGTTCGAGAAGGTAGCAGGGCTTTCCGTATATCTGATCGAGCACGGAAGCGTGGTGAAGGACGGCGATACAATGGGAGCAAGTGCGAGCGAGCGGATTGCAGTGCGCTACAAGAACTCTGATATTTTTGAAGGGCCGCCGGTGTTTCATTGTACGGATGAACTCGCGCACTAATTTCTCGAGGGCGCATCGACTGTTAGTTGCACCAATGGAAGATCGCTTTGACACGTCGGGCAAAACACTGGCAGAATGGCATCATCGAAGAACTCGAAACAGGGCTGCGGATCTGCCGCAGTCTTGTTTGTTTTGGCGGCGCAGAGATGTCCGTGCGTTACGCGCCACCCGGCCCGAACCACCGTTTCAACGCATCAGCAAGTCCGCGCTGGCTCCCGTCTCCTACCCAGGCCACATGTCCATCCGGCCGCACCAGCACGGCGCTCGGCGCAGGGACCGCTCCGATGGCCGGAAGCTGCAAGTCGCCGTCGTAATCGGCGTCGACTCTTTGCAGGCGGTCCGCCCAGGGCGTGATGTCGATGCCGCCGCGTTTGCCGAAATGGAGCAGCACGCCGCGCGCGCCGTGCAGAAGCGTGAACAGACGCAGCTTCTGTCCGTCGACCACGAGATCGAGATCGGGCATGCGGCGTCCTAGCAACGCGTGGCCTTCGCCGAGGTCGTAGCGAATGTCGAGCCCGCTCATCATTGCGCCAAAGCGCTGTCGCGGCTCGTCCATGGCGAGCAGCTCGGAGATCACCTCGCGCGCGGCCTTGCGGCCATCGTCGCCGCGGCGGAGCAGGGCGATCTGCGCCATCGTGTCTTTCAGCACGCGCGCGGCCACGGGATGGCGCTCGGCATGATAGCTGTCGAGCAGGCTGTCCGGCGAGATGCCCTTCACGACCTGTGCCAGCTTCCAGCCGAGATTGACCGCGTCCTGCACACCGAGGTTGAGGCCCTGGCCGCCGACGGAGTGATGGATGTGCGCGGCATCGCCGGCGAGCAGCACGCGGCGCTTGCGATAGGAGACGGCCTGCCGCGCCGCGTCGGTGAAGCGGGAGATCCAGGCGGGATTGTGCACGCCGAAATCGGTGCCGTACACGGTGACGATGGCCTCGCAGAGATCGCGCAAACTGGGCTCGCCGCTGCGCGAGAGCGTGGCTTCCGTCACGACGACCAGCACGCGTCCGCTCTCGGTCTTGCTGAGGCCGTGGAAGCCGAGAGCGTCATGACGTAGGCCGAAAATCGGTTCCTGCCGCATCTCGACCTCGGCCATGAGGTTGCTGAGCGTCGGATCTGAGCCGGCAAGGTCGATGCCGGCGGCTTTGCGCACCGCGCTACGGCCGCCGTCGCAGCCGACGAGATAGTCCGCGCGCAAGCGCGCGCCGTCCGACAGGATGATTTCGACGCCGGTCTCGTCCTGCGCGAAGTCGATCACCTCGCGGTTCCGATAGATCGGCACCTCGAGCTCAGAGGCCCATTCAGCGAGGAGGCGCTCGATGTGGTTCTGCCGCAGCGCGAGCCCGTAAGGATGGCGGGTGGGGAGATCGCTGATGTCTAGCCTGGTCCAGGCGAAGCCGGCGAGCTGCGTGACCTGGCCTTCGCGCAGAAAGCGCTCGGCAACGCCGCGCTGATCGAGGATTTCGATGGTGCGCGCGTGCAGTCCGCCGGCGCGGGTTTCGACGATCGCCTGATCGCGACGCCGTTCGACGATGGCGACGTCGACATGCGCGAGCGCAAGCTCGGCGGCAAGCATCAGCCCGGTCGGGCCGCCGCCGGCAATGATGACCTCATGGCCGGTGGCTGCTGCGCGTTCTGAACGCGTTCGGCCGTGCGACCGGGACGTTGGAAACGATACAGGCATGTCGTGACCCTGGAGTGGTTGCTCGGGCCGAGGGGTCTTACGCGATCGCCTGGGGCTTGAAGCAAGTCCCTTGCGCACCACATATGAAGATGGGAGATGAGGCTTTGCCGTGTTCGGCGCGTTGACACGTCGGGCAAAACACTGGCAGAACGGCATCATCGAGATGCGCCCCGCTTTTGCTGCGCTTAGTCGTCCTTCGCCAAATCGCCGGGTTGTGTGGGCAGATCGATGCTGCCGCCCTCGCCATGCGCGAGATCGCGACCATCGTCCGCCGTCTCGTCGCCGTCTTCGACGATCGCTTGCTGCGTGGGGCGCTCCTCGTCGATGCTCGGCTTTGAGCCCGCAAGATTTCGCGCCGCCTCGTCTTGCGATTTTCCGAGTGAGGTCGTCTTCATCGTCATGGCAGTCTCTCCTGATTGTCCAACGCGGCTTGCACGAAATCGTTCGTTTGACACGTCGGGCAAAACACTGGCAGAATGGCATCATCGAAACGAGTTTCAGTGAGCCCGCGCGGAGCAATCTGCGGCGGGCCTTTTCTTGTCCGCTTCGCGCGAGACGTATCGCTCACAGCACGAGGTTTGACACGTCGGGCAAAACACCGGCAGAATGACATCATCGAGACGAGTTTGGTTGACCCGCGCGGAACTATCCGCCGCGGGTTTTTTCGTTCTCGATCTCGCAATCGGACGGCGGCGGCGCATTGCGGCCACGCACTCGTCAAACCTGGAGCGCCGATCGGCGCGCCGTCGTCCGAACCATTGCTGGCCGTGCACGCGCGAACGTGCCGGCCCGCGGCGCCGGGCGTGCGCCCGCGCCGCTGCGGTCTCCGGGACACGGAGATAGGGTTCGCGCCCGAAACGATGGCGCCTCATGGCGCGATCTGCCGCGCATTTTATCGACAAGGAGAGATGATGACCGCCTACCTGATATCGCTGGCCGTCGCGGGCCTCGTTGCCATCGTGCTATGGGAGACGTTCTCGTGAGCGACGACATCATCGAGGGTGAGCTTGAGCCTGCACCGGTCCGGTTGCCCGCGCGCGGGAGGACGGCGCGCGCGCGTAACCTGACGGAGATCCGCTCGCTCGCGCGCAGCCACACCAGGACGGCCATCAGGGTGCTGGTCGGCGTCATGCGCAGCGAGGAAGCAACGCCCGCGGCACGTGTCTCGGCCGCCAATGCCATCCTCGATCGCGGTTGGGGCAAGGCCGCACAGCCCGTCGAGAACGGCCAGGACGGCGTGCTGGAATTGATCCACCGGATCGAGCGCATCATCGTGCATCCGTCGAGCTCGAGTGGCGGTGATGCCGTCACGACGCTCGAGATGTCGGAGATCCCGATCTGCGATCGCGCCTCGATTGAGCGTTGACCCGTCGGGCAAAACACGGGCAGAATGGCATCATCGACAGAAGTTGGTGTTGCCCGCGCGGAAGCAATCCGGCGCGGGTTTTTGTTTGATGCGGTCGGCAGTTCCTGGTCTGATTATCGCCCGGCCTAGGCACAGCACGTGGCCGCTGCAAGTACGAGGTATTTCATGAAATTCTGCACATACGCGACCTTGAATCGTCGAAATGATTTCTGATTCAGTGAGGCCGTCCGACTTTTCAGGAGGGGGCAATGTCGACGAGGAGAACCGGGGCCACAGCGATCGTAGCTGCATGCGTTGTCGCGACGATTAGACAGACGAGGAACGGGCGCCGGGGAAGAGGCCGATTGTGCCGACCATGGACGCCGGCAACAAGCGCACGATCGACATGCGCGAGGTGATCAACGGCCTGATGGATGTGCCGAGCGCCGGCAGGATGATAATCTACCCCCGCCCGGATAGCATCTGCGCTTCTCACAATCAGCCCACGGGGCGCAATCATGGACACTGAGCAACTCGTGGATGCGATCCCTGCGATCAATAATTTCTCGACGGTCGCATCTATCGCATGCGTGCTTCCAACATACTTTCTTCGTCTTCAGCCTGCGACTTATAGGCTCGTCCTGACATTGGGGATTGTCTTCGGTCTTTCGACGTGGGTGGTCGGAATGGCAACGGTCCTTTGGCCGCTTCCGCATCAGTTTGCCCGATGGATTGTGCTCTTTCAGCTCGTTATCTTTTCGCCGTTCGTTATTGTTCTCATTACGATACTTGCATGCATTAGGCGCGTAACCCGTGTCGGCTTATGGAGCACGGTAGTTCTGGCTTGCGTTATTTTCGACTGGCTTGGAATTTCCGGACTCATCCTGGCTCTTTCGTAGTGCCCCCCCATCCGAATTGAAACGCATATCGGAGATGAGTCATGGACGTCGATCAATTCTTAGAAGCGATCCCTGTGACTAATAACGTCTCGACTATCGCTTCTATCCTATGCGTGCTTCCAACATACTTTCTTCGTCTTCAGCCTGCGACCTATAGGGTTGTTCTGTCATTGGGGATTGTTTTCGGTCTTTCGATATTTGCGATTGCAATGACAGTGGTTCTTTGGCCGTTTTCGCACGAATATCATCGATTGTTTGTATTCCATATATTTGCTTATTCTTCGCCGCTTGTCGTCGTCCTCATCGCAATACTTGCATGCATCAAGCACGTAACCCATGTCGGCTTATGGAGCACCGTGGTCCTGGTTAGCGTCGTCCTCGACTGGGCTGGAATCTCAATGCTCATCCTTGCCCTTTCGTAGAGCCCCGCGACCGTTAAAGCGCCGTACCTGACAAGAAGAGTGAGAGACCGTCATGGCGAGTAAGCTTCCATCCTATACGCAAGGTAATCTGGCTCTGGTCCGAGGGATGACGTCTCAGATCGCCGCTGCGGCGGCGAGATACGGAGTGCCTGCCGAAGCGATCGCCGGCGCGTTGGTTCAAGAGCGGTTTGACCAGACGGACTCTTTGACGAATTACGCGAGGATGGTCGGCTCTTCCCTCGTTGCACGTGAATTCCTTGACAGGAGGTTCATTGACGGAAGAGAACGAAACCGATTGCATCCCACGCAAGGAGCCTCCGATATTATTCTGGATAAGTACAACGCCGATCCAAATGCGATGACGGTTGGAAGGGACATCAGGAAGAAAATCAAAAATCCTCTGCTCGTCGATTATGGCCCTGCTGGAATGAAGTTCCAGAACGCCATTCGGGCAATTCTCAATAACCCAGATGATCCCGCCTTCGCGCAATATGTTAAGGATCTATATTCGGCCGACGTCGCTTTGCATAAAGGCAGCGATCAGGCTCTCATGGCATCAACCATCGGCGCATATTTGCGTGAAGGTGCTCGAAACTATCAGTCCAACATGAGCGTCAATGGCGATCTGACGACCGGGATCGACGCTTGGACACGTCTGGATCCGTCGACTCGAAATGCATTGCTTGTCCAATTCTACAAGCAAGGTCCGACACCGAAGCTCGCGCTGAAAAATTCGATGATCGCGGCGCAGAACGGTGTCCCCTATGTTCCCCGGATAGGTGTTGACGGCGCCGGAGCAACGTATCTCGCAAACGAACCTGCGATCATTCGAGCGTTGGCTGATGGGCCAGCTAGCTTCTCCGACCGCTGGAATGCGATCAACGACCGCGCGGGACGTGACTACCAGCGGTCTGTCAGGAATCCCGCAGATAGGTTCACGAATCCCGCGTCTCGTGCTGACGTGCAGCCATCAGTCGATCTCAACCCGGGCCGCCCGCATACATTCCGGAGTATCTACGGTATCTGAAAGATGCGGATCGCGTGCCTCGAACCCGTCCCGAAGACCTGCGGGTTCTGAGGAGAATGCCCGCCGGAAAGTCGGATCGATCCGTCTTCAATTCGAGCGACGGCGCGCCGGTGCCTTTTGTCTCTCCCGACGAGTCGTTTCCGCTCTCGCCACAAAGCGACTTCGAGAGGCGGTTCGGCTCGTGGCCGGCACCTGCCGGCGGCGTCCTTGCTGGTGTCTATCAAGCTCCGCAAAGCCCATCCGACTCACTGAACAACGAAGACTGGTCCGCGATGTGGCGCAGGCGCACTGGCCTGCCTTAGGGCGAGCGAGCGTATCCATTGTCCATCTTCAAGAGCCCGACGGCCGAGATCATCGAGCCGCTGCTGATGCCCGCGCGGACAAGGCGTTTACGGCGTGCGCGGCGCTGCGCGCGATACTTGATCTACCAGGCATCTCGATTTGAGATTCGGATTGATCGGTTGACCCGTCGGGCAAAACACTGGCAGAATGGCGTCATCGACAGAAGTTGGTGTTGCCCGCGCGGTGCAATCCGGCGCGGGCTTTTAATTTGATGCCTCGGCTAATTCCTGGTCTGCTTGCTGGTCCGGCGCTGCCCGGCATAGGCGCGTTGCACCTGGTCGCTGCAATAGGACAGCTTTCGGCCGCCGCCGGTGAAATGTCCATCCTTGATGATCCAGAGGATGACGGTCCTGTCATCGATCTTCTTGAACATCAGGTTCTCGCGGTCCTGAATGGTGTTCGGGTCCTGCACGCTGACGGCTTCAGGGTCTGAAGGAGCTCGCAATGTGCAGGCGGCGTCGACCCTGACGGTGTCGGGAAGCTGAACACGCGTGCGGCGGATATCGCACTTGTTAGAGGCAGTAACGATCGACTTCCTGGCGAACGCAACGACCGTGTCGCTGAATCTCGTGCAACGGTCCTCGAAATCGGCACCCACCGCGGCGTAGACGCCATCTTGCGGATGAGCGCTCTTGAGAGTGAGTTCCTCTTCGGCCTTCCGCTTGGCTTCTTCGGCCTTCTGCTTGGCCTCTGCCTTGGCTCTCAGCGTGGCCTCAGCAAGCGCGCGCTGTGTCTTCAGAGGGCAGTAGGCCGCGCGCCAGGGAGAATCCTTGAGCTTCCCATTCAGGCTCTTCTGGACGGAGATCGCCGCCGCATCGAGCCGTTTGATGAAAATGACCTCGTTGAATTTTCTGTTCGCCCAGTTGGGATCGCGAGGGTTGAGGTTCTGTGCTAGATTGTAATCGTCACAGACCATGTCAACCTTCAGCGAGCCCGGGCCGAGGTCGGTGATCTTCTTGACGTCGCAGATCCATTCGTAACCGCTGACCGATTTCCCGCCGAGATCGATTATCAGGCCGCCGCTTTCATCGCAGTTCGACTGGAAATTCTTGCCAGGTTCGGCGTAGACACCGGGCTTGGGACGCCATTTGTCCAATGTCGGAGCGAGCGGCTCCTGTGCGAGGGCAGGAAGTGCTAGAGCGACCAGCGTAGCCGCAGAGATAGCCTGACCGAGAATTCGGCGACGAATGACTCTGTTCACGCAAGTCCCCTCATTCCTCGACGCATGCCGCATGTCTTTCATGAAACCACCGCGCGCGAAATAGTTAATGGATTAACAAGAGTTGAGCAAGCTGTCGCCCGCTGGCGAAACGGCGAGGACGGCTGCTTGTCAATTCGCGTGAAGCCCTCTCGCTTTCAGAAGGATTCTCAGCATGTGGGATGACATGATGCGACGTATTCTTCAGCCCGCCAGGGACATCTCGCCTCATGTTACGAGTCCATACGGCGCGGTGACAGGTAGGCCGCGTGGATCAAGCAACCCGCACCGGGGCATCGATTTCAATTATGTTGGTGGTCAAAGCGCTCGGCTGAACACGAACCACCCGGAGTTGCGGTCTCCCGTGAATGGCGTCGTTGAGAGCGCCGGTGATGATCAATGGGGAACAATCTCAATCAGAGACAATAACGGCTTGCGGCATCAGATCCTGCATACCAACTCTCGGCACGTTAAGGTCGGCGATGTGGTTGCGGCGGGCCAAGTGATTGGCACGATGGGTAATACCGGTCTTTTTGATATGAAGGGCAATCCAGGGCACCACCACGTCCATTATCAAATCAAGGATCGCGCAGGTAATGTTCTTGACCCCGGTGCGTTTGCGGATGCACTGGGACCGTTCGATCCAATTCCCGCGCCGGCCTACGTTCCGGAGTATCAGCGGTATCTGCAAAACGCGGATATGGTGCCGCGGATCCGTCCCGAAGATGTGCGGATCCTGAGGAGGATGCCTGCCGGAAAATCGGATCAATCCGCTTTCAACTCGAATGATCCCGTACCGGTGGTGCCCGCTATTCCGCCCGATGCTTCGTTTCCATCTTCGCCACAATCCGACTTCGAAAGACGGTACGGAAATTGGCCTTCGCCTTCCGCAGGCGGTGTCTTTGCTGGCTTCAATCAAGTGCCGCAGCGACAATCCGATACTCCGGACAGCGAGGACTGGTCCGCGATGTGGCGCAGGCGCACCGGCCTGCCTTAGGGCGAGCAATCGCATCTAGCGTCCATCCTGAAAATCCCGACGGTCGAGATCTTTAAGCCGTTACTGATACCCGCGCGCTACAAGGCGTTTCCGGCTGACGCGGCGCTGCGCTCGATACTCGATCCATCGGGCATCTCGAATTGAGATGGATTGATCGGTTGACCCGTCGGGCAAAACACTGGCAGAATGGCATCATCGACAGAAGTTGGTGTTGCCCGCGCGGATGCAATCCGGTGCGGGTTTTCTTTTGATGCCTTCTAATTCCTGGTCTGCTTATCGGCCGGACGCCGCCCGCCATAAGCGCGCTGCACCTGGTCGCTGCAATAGGACAGCTTTCGGCCGTCGCCGGTGAAGCGCCCGTTGTCGATGATCCAGAGGATGACGGTCTTGTCGTCGATCTTCTTGAACATCAGGTTCTCGCGGTCCGGAGTCGTGTCCACATTTTGTACGGTGACGGCGTCTCTGTCTGGAGCCGGCTGCAATTTACAATCGGCGCCCACTCTGACGGTATCGGGAAGCTGAACCCGCGTCCTTTCGATCTTGCAAATGTTCGAGGCAGTCGTGATCGACTTTCCGGAGAACGCAACGACGGTGTCGTTGAACTTGGTGCAGCGCTCCTCGAAATCGGCGCCGGCCGCCGCGTAGACGCCGTCCCGCGGATGGGCTTCCTTGAGGGTCCGCTCCTGGTCGGCCTTCCGCTTTGCTTCCAACTTGGCTCTCAGCGTGGCTTCGGCAATCGCGCGCTGTGTCTCCAGAGGGCAGTAGGCGGCACGCCAGGGAGGATCTTTGACCTTCCCGTTCAAACTTTTCTGAACGGAGATCGTCGTATCATTGATCCGCTTGACGAACATGACTTCGTTGAATTGCCTGTTCTCCCAATTGGGATCGCGAGGATTGAGGTTCTGCGCCAGATTGTAGTCGTCGCAGACCATTCCGACCTTCAGCGAGCCTGGCGCGAGATCGATGACCTGTGTGACTTTGCAGCCCCATTCGTAACCGTTGATCGATTTCTCGCCAAGATCAATGGTAAGATCGCCGCTTTCATTGCAGGACGATTGGAAATTCTTGCCGAGCTCCGCATAGACGCCGGACTTCGGGCGCCATTTGTCGGCGGTCATCGGAGATGCTTCTTGAGCAACAGCCGACAGATCGGTTGTCGACGTCAGAAGAACGATGATCGCCATCAACGACGCGCCACGTCTTCTCTCATCAGGGCCCACGAATAGCTCCCGCGTTTGGATGTCGAGCCGTTCGCCGACATGTTGCAGCTTTGCGTTCAGAATAGTGGAACAGCCACAAGTTGAGCAAGAGGGTTCGCTCGTGCGGGGTATCGCGCGCGGGTCTCAAGACTATGCTTCGAAGCATTGGAGAGTGGAATGTCTTGGCATGATGCCTTGCGGCGAATGTTACCCCCACTTGCGGGTTTCGAGCCTCACACAACGAGCCCATATAATGCGATACGGGACCGTGGCACTTCACCCCATCAGGGCGTAGACGGAAATTACAACGTCGGCCCGAATGGGCAGCGGGGAATCAATCTGAAGCACCCTGTGTTGCGCTCCCCAGTCGACGGCATCGTGACAAACGCGGGCGAAGGTACGGCCGGTAGAATCGCGATCAGAGACGCAAATGGCATATCGCACGAGCTTCTGCACACGCACCGCAGATTTGTCAACGTAGGCGATCCGGTCGTTGCTGGGCAACTGGTCGGCACGATGGGTAATACAGGCGTGATCCAACCGTATATCGAAAGCGGCGATCATCATCTTCATTATCAGTTGAAGGACCCCGCCGGTCGTGGACTCAATCCTCAGGCGTACTGGGAGCAGCAAGGACCAATAGATCCAAATCCGGCGGCTCCTGCCTATGTTGACGAGTATCGCCACTATATGCGCGATGCAGGCGCCATTCCTGCAACGTCTCGAAAAGATGTGAGAGTTCTGAGGAGAATACCCGACCGCGCAATGGAGCGGTCGTCATTCAATTCGAAGCCCGTTGAGGTGCCCTACAGCGGCTCCAATTCTTCCCGTCCATCCGCTATTGAAAACCATTTCAGGAGGCTTCTTGGACTTTGGCCGCCTTTCTCGGAGCACGACGCCTCTTCCGACTTGACCCGAACCCAACAAGGCCAATCCGAGACCTTCGACAACGAAGACTGGTCCGCGATGTGGCGCAGGGCGCACTGGCCTGCCCTAGGGCGAGCGAGCGCAGCCATTGTCCATCCTTAGAATTCCAACGGCGAAGATCTTCGAGCCATTGCTGCAACCGGTCCGCTACAAGGGCGTTTATGGCGGACGCGGCTCGGGCAAATCGCATTTCTTCGGCGAGCTCCTGGTCGAGACCTGCCAGGCCGAGCGCGGCACGCTCGCGGTCTGTATTCGCGAGGCGCAGCGCACGCTGGCGCAATCGTCCAAGCGTCTGATAGAAGGCAAGATTGCAAGCCTTCGCCTCGGGCATGGCTTCAAGCTGTTCAGCGACAAGATCGAGACGCCCGGCGACGGGCTCATCATTTTCCGCGGACTTCAGGATCACACGGCCGACTCGATCAAATCCCTGGAGGGATTTCGCATTGCCTGGATCGACGAGGCGCAATCCTTGAGCGCGCGCAGCCTCGCGCTGCTGCGGCCGACGATCCGTGCCAAGGACTCCGAGCTGTGGGCGAGCTGGAACGGCCTTCAGCGCAGATTGATGCGTGTCGTCGAGGCAAGGGGACGGCGGTTCGGCTGGGACAGCATCGTTTCCGACACAACGGACAACGCAGTATCCGCCAACAACTTCATCCAGGCAGGCTATCGGCTCTTCGAGCCCGAGACGCCATGGGCGTGGGCGCATACGCTCTATTGGAGAAAGCGGCTTCGCTGAGCGGGGTTTCCGCCGCACGGAACGTGTCGCATGGAATGGGCAGTACGCGATGTAGCGCGACCTCGCATAGTTGGAACGTCCGAGGACCCGGCAGCCTGGCGGCTGCGGGGTCCCTTTTGCGTACTGAAGCGATGTGGGCGGGGGACTTGCGAAGACGGAGGCGCCGGGCTTTAAGTTTGCTCTTGCGGGAAATTCGGCGGCCATAAGCCGATGTAAGGAGCGCTATCGATGCCCACCAAACCTCAATTGCCGGAACGTTCAATGAGAGGGACAGGCGAGCCGGCTGCGCTCGATGGTCTATTGGTCGTCGATTTTACGCGGGTGGTCGCCGGACCGGCCTGTACCCAGACGCTTGCCGATTTCGGCGCGCACGTCATCAAGATCGAGAATCCCGACGGCGGCGACGACACGCGCGCCTACGAGCAGGCCGAAATCGGCGGCGAAAGCGCCGCCTTTCTCAGCCTGAACCGCAACAAGCGTGGCATTGCGCTCGATCTTGCCGTGCCGGAGGCCCGCCAGATCGCGATCGACCTGATCCGCAAGGCGGATGTGGTCGTCGAGAATTTCTCGAGCGGGGTCATGAAGAAGTTCGGGCTCGACTATGAGTCGGTCGCGCCGCTCAATCCACGGCTAGTGTATTGCTCGATCTCCGCCTACGGACGCACTGGACCGTTCGCCTCGCGGCCTGGCTTCGATCCCATCACGCAGGCGGAAAGCGGCTTCATGTCGCTCAACGGATTTGCCGACGGCCCGGCGGTGCGCACCGGCCCGCCCATCGTGGACATGGCGACCGGGATGTCCGCCTGCAACGCCATTCTGCTTGCGCTGCTGGCACGCGACCGGCTCGGCCGCGGGCAGCATGTCGAGGTCGCCCTGTTCGACGTCGCGATCGGAATGACCGGTTTCTATGGGATGGCCTACCTCATCAACGGCGAAAACCCCGGTCGCTTCGGGAATTCGCCGAGCGGGTCACCCACGGTCGGGGTCTATGAGGCCTCTGACGGACCGCTCTACATGGCCTGCGCCAACGACCGGCTCTACCGACGGCTCGTGGTCGAGGTGCTGAACCGGCCCGATCTCATTACCGATCCGCAGTTTGCGACGCGCAAGGCCCGTTCGGAGAACAAGGAGCTCCTGCGGGCTGCCATTGCGGATGTTTTCGCGAGCGATACCCTCGAGAACTGGATGGCAAAGATGAAGCTGGCCAATATTCCGGTGGGCTATCTCCGGACAGTCGAAGAGGGCTTCAATGCGCCCGAGGCTCGTGAGCGCCATCGCCTGAGCCGGATTCCGCACCCCACGGCTGAATGGGTGCCGAACATCGAGCCGCCGATCTTGATGAGCCTGACCGGCGCGATCGATCCCGTTGCGGCCCCGCTGTTGGGCGAGCACACGAAGCAAGTCCTGCAGGATACGCTCGGCTACGACGAACGTCGGATCGCGGAGTTCGCCGAGAAAGGCGCCTTTGGCGCGGTCAAGCCCCCGACTTCGGCTTGAGAGATCCCTCGGCTTGATTTGGCAAAGGTCCCGCCGCATAAATGTGTGAGAGCGAGGGACCCGAATGGCGCCTGGCCAGGAGCCAAGCATGATCCAGACCGCCGGCCGACAAGCCGGCGGAGAAGTCTATGCGGCCATGATTGCCAAGGCTGGGGCGCTCCTGCCGCGACTGAGAGAGCGCGCGGCGCGGACGGAAGAGCTGCGGCACCTTCCGCCGGAAACCGAAAGAGATCTCCACGACACCGGCCTGTTCCGAATGCTCCAGCCGGCCCGGGTCGGCGGCGCCGAGCTCGACTACGTCGCCCTCGTCGATTGCGCAGAGTTGCTCGGAAAGGCGGATGCGTCGGTCGCCTGGAATTTCGCCAACCTGGCGAGCCATCACTGGATGCTCGGCATGTTCGAGCAGAAGGCGCAGGATCTGGTCTGGGGCGGTGATCCGGACACGCTGATCGCATCCTCGTTCATTTTTCCGGCTGGACGGGCCACGCGGGTCGAGGGCGGATACCGGCTGCATGGCAGCTGGCCGTTCTCGTCCGGCGTTGTCTCCTGCGAATGGAACATGCTTGCGAGCGTGGTCTATTCCGACGATGAGGCTGATGGCATCGAATATCGAATCTTCCTGCTGCCGAAAAGCGATTACAAGGTGCTGGACACCTGGAATGTCGCCGGATTGCGCGGGACGGGGTCCTGCGACGTGGAGGTCAGGGAGACCTTCGTGGCCAGCCACATGACGGTCGCGGTCGGTGATCTCTCTGGTGGGCCGACACCGGGAAGCAAGGTCAATCCGAATCCGCTCTATGCGCTGCCGGTGTTCTCACTCTTCCCATACGTCCTTTCCGGTGTCGCGCTCGGGAATGCTCAAGCGTGTCTCGACGACTATACCGAGGTCGCCCGTCATCGCATTTCGACCTACAACCGTGCCAAGCTGAGCGATTTCCAGAGCACGCAGATCAAGATTGCGGAGGCCTCGGCCAAGATCGACGCCGCACGCCTGATCATGCGGTCGGCTTGCCTCGAAGCCATGGCAGGCGCGCGGCGGGGTCATATCCCCGACATGGCGACCAAAACCCGGTATCGGCGCGATGGATCCTTCTCGGTGAATTTGTGCACGGACGCGGTCTCGATGCTGTTTGCCGCGAGCGGCGCGCGGGGTCTGTTCACGAGCGGCGTCTTGCAGCGGCAATTCCGCGACGCGCACGCCATCAATTCGCATCTGGCGTTCAACTTCGACGCGGCAGGAACCAATTATGGACGTGTAGCCCTGGGCCTGCCGTCCGAGAATCTCACGCTGTGAGGCCCGGTCGATGAATGATCAGCCGAGGCAGCCCGGCGCTCCCGATCCCGCGAACGAGCTCGCGAGCGACAGTTCGCAGATCGATCCCCGCGACTTTCGCAATGCGCTCGGCACTTACGCGACGGGCGTGACGATCATCACGGCCGCCGCGCTTGACGGCAAGCCCTACGGATTGACTTGCAATTCGTTCGCCTCGGTCTCGCTGAATCCGCCGCTGGTTTTGTGGAGCCTCGTCGTCTATTCCTCCAGCCTGACCATCTTCCAGAACGCCAGTCATTTTACCGTCAATGTTCTTGGCGCTTCGCAACAAACGCTTGCGAACAAGTTCGCGAAATCATCGGATGACAAGTTCACCGGCGTCGACTGGGCGCCTGGCCTCGGCGGAGCGCCCGTGCTCGCCGAGAGCGTCGCCAGTTTCCAATGCCGCTCAGCGAATCGCTACTATGGCGGCGACCACGTCATCTTTCTCGGTGCGGTCGAGGCCTACACCTACACTGCGAAAGAGCCGCTGCTTTTCGCGCGAGGGAAGTTCGGTCGCTTCATAGCCGACGATGAGCGGAAAAAGTCGCCATGAGGCGCCTCAGCTCGCCCCAGACCGGTGCTCTGTCGCTGAAAGCTTGTAGATCTCCAACGCGTCCGCTTCTGCGCCGCGCGCGGCCTTCGCCAGCCTGAACAGTTGTCCGGCAAGCGAGGCCATCGGGACCGGAGTCGAGGTCGCCTGCGCGACATCGGCGACCGTATCGAGGTCCTTGAGCATCGTTGCGATGTGGCCGAGCGGGGGGCTGTGAATGCCCTGCGCCATCCTCGGCACGAACAGCTGGAGTGGAATGGAATCCGCAAAGCCTCCGGCGAGCGCTTCGGGCAACCGGTTGGCGTCGATACCCGCGTTCACGGCCAAGCGCGTTGCTTCCGCGAGAACCGCCATCGCGCAACCGACGATCACCTGATTGCACAACTTCGTGGTCTGGCCGGCGCCGGTTGGGCCCATGTGGGTGAATCGGCGGGCCATGGACAGCACATAGGGCCGCACCCTCTCGATGTCGCCGGCTTCTCCGCCGGCCATGATCGCCAGCGTGCCTTCTTCCGCACCTTTCGTGCCCCCGGACACCGGCGCGTCGATCCAGCCCGCCCCATTCGCCTCTTTCAGTCGCGCTGCGAGATCGCGAGCAGCGTCCGGATGTATGGACGAGAAGTCGACGACGAGCTTGCCTGCGCCGGGCGCCGCCGCCAGGCCTTCGGGCCCGAAAATCACCTCTTCGACGGCGATAGCGTCCGTCACGCACATGAAGACAATGTCCGAATTCACCAGGACGTCGCGAGGTGTCATCACACGCTTGGCACCGGCGGCGACGAGGGGAGCCACCTTGCCCTCCGACCGGTTCCAGATAGCGACCTGATAACCTGCCTTGAGCAGGCGTCGGGTCATCGGAGTGCCCATGAGTCCCAGGCCGAGATATCCAAGCCTCTCGGTGCCTTGCGGGTTTGCCTTGCTCTCATCAGCCACAGGTTGTCTCCTTCGGTCGCATTCCGACGCCGCATTACTTTACATGGCGCATCGCGCGGCGAAACCGCCCGGCCTGCATGGCTTGCCTGATTGTTTGAACCATGAAACATTTGACGCGGTCGGGTTGGGGGCGCCTGTCGGGCGCCGGAGCAGCGGAGTGGCACGATGCGAACCGTTTCGAAGTGGATCCTGGCTTTGGGGGCAGCAGCCGCCGTGAGCGCGGGCGCAAGCCCATCATGGGGGCAGCAGACGATCCGCGTCGGCTGGACGATTCCGGCGGAGGAATCCAAGTACTGGATGATGCGCAGGCCAGCTGAATTTCCCAATCTAGGCAAGACCTACAATATCGAATGGACCCAATTTCAGGGCACCGCGCCGATGACGCAGGCATTGGCGGCCGGTGCGTTGGACTGTGCGACCCAGGCGCCGCTGTCGCTCTCCAACGGAGTCGTCGGCGGCAATCTCAAGGCCTATATCGTCGCGCAGCACGTTTTCGAGAAGCCTGGCGGCTTCTCGGTCTACTGGGCCGTCAAGGATGACTCGCCGATCAAGACAATTGCCGATCTCAAGGGCAAGACGGTGGGCATCTCGGTGATCGGTGGTGGGACGCAGGGCCCGTTCAACCTGCTCCTGAAGCAGAATGGCGTCGATCCAGCCAAGGACATCAAGCTGGTAGAGGTCGGTTTCGCCGTCTCCGAGGACGCGCTGCGCCAAGGCCGCGTCGATGCGGTCAACATGAACCAGCCGTTTGCCGCGCGCGCAGAGGCAAAGGGCGGCACAAGGAAGCTGTTTTCGCTGTCCGAGGCCATGCCGAACATCGTGCACATCCTGGAAGCCTGCCGTGCCGATTTCGTCGACAAGAACCCGGAACTGGTCAAAGCCTATGTCCGCGACATCACGTCAGGCATGAAGAAAGCGCTGGCCAACCGAGAGGAGACCTTGAAAGTGGTGTCCGAAGTGCTGAAGGCGCCCGTTCCGGTGCTCGAGACCTATTTGCTCAAGGACAACGATTTCGGCCGCGATCCGGGCGCCGCGCCGAACTTCCCCGCGATCCAGAAGATGCTGGATATCTATGCAGAGACGGGAATGCTGCCTAAGCTGGATGTCGCACAGTTCAAGCATCCGTCGATCGTCGCGCCGCTGCAATAGAAGCAGGATGGGTGATCGAACGACAATCGTGGCGTTCCGGGTCCTCCGGGACGCTGCATGAAGAAGATGCACATATGAAGAAGCTGCGATCACGGGTTACGACAGATGGGCTCGACCGGGCCCCGCATCGTGCATTCATGCGTGCCATGGGGCTCGATGACGCTGCGATTGCCAAGCCGATGGTGGGCATCGTCAGCATGAAGGGCGAGCAGACGCCCTGCAACATGACCCATGACTTTCAGGTGGCTGCAGCCAAAACCGGACTCGAGGAGGCCGGCGGCACGCCGCGGGAGTTTTCGACCATCTCGGTGTCCGACGGCATCAGCATGAATCATGAGGGGATGAAGTTCTCGCTGTTCTCGCGGGAGTTGATCGCCGACTCGATCGAGGCTGTCGTTCACGGCCTGGCCTATGATGCGTTGATCGGATACGGCGGATGCGACAAGACCCTTCCCGGCGTGATGATGGGCATGGTTCGCTGCAATGTACCGTCCATTTTCATCTATGGCGGCAGCTCGCTTCCGGGTCACGTGGACGGGCGGACGCTCACGGTGCTCGACTCCTACGAGGCTGTCGGCAGCTTCATGACCGGTGAGATCGACGGCGCGACCCTCGAGCGGATCGAGCGTGCCTGCCTGCCGACGATTGGCGCATGCGCTGGCCAGTTCACCGCGAACACCATGGGAATGGTTTCGGAGGCGATGGGGCTGACCATTCCCAACGTCTCGATGGTGCCCGGTGTTTATTCCGAGCGCGCCCAGATCTCGCGACGCGCCGGACGTCTCATCATGGAGATGCTGAAGCGTGGCGGGCCGTTGCCGCGCGACATCGTGACGCGGAAATCCCTGGAGAACGGCGCAGCAATCGTCGCCGCAACGGGCGGCTCGACCAACGCCGCGCTGCACCTGCCGGCGATAGCGAACGAAGCCGGGATTGCATTCACCATCGATGATGTGGGCGAAGTCTTTGCCAGGACGCCGCTGATCGGAAATCTACGGCCGGGAGGCAAATACACGGCCAAGGATGTCTACGACATCGGCGGTGCTGCGGTCATCATTCGCGAGCTGATCCAGAGCGGTCATATCGATGGCCGCTGCATCACGATCACAGGCCACACGCTTGCTGAAGAATATGGCGCTGCTAACGGGCCCGACGGAGAGATCGTGTACGCGGCTGGTGCGCCGATCATGCCTGACGGCGGCGTCGCGGTGTTGAAGGGAAATCTCTGTCCCGATGGTGCGGTGATCAAGGTAGCTGGCCTGAAGAGCCAGTTTTTCGAAGGTGTCGCGCGAGTTTTCGAGGATGAAGAGGCCTGCGTCGCCGCGGTTCGCGACCGCAGCTACAAGGCGGGTGAGGTCCTCGTGATCCGCAATGAAGGGCCTGTCGGCGGTCCCGGGATGCGCGAGATGCTCGGCGTCACAGCGCTCATCTACGGTCAGGGCATGGGCGAAAAAGTGGCGCTGATCACCGATGGCCGGTTCTCCGGCGCAACCCGCGGCATGTGCATCGGCTACGTGTCGCCCGAGGCTTTTGTGGGCGGTCCCTTGGCGCTCGTTCGCGACGGTGACAGGATCCGGATTGATGCCGCAAACCGCCGGATGGATGTCCTGCTCGACGAGCAGGAACTCGCCGCTCGGCAACTTAACTGGACGCAACGTCCGCCCCGGCACCGCGCAGGTGCGCTCGCCAAATATGCGCGACTGGTCGGGCAGGCTCCGGGCGGCGCCGTGACGCATGAAGGCCCGGCGGAATGGCCCTGGTTCGAATGACGCGCCGCACTTGTGCGAAAATAACGGCCTGTCTGGCAGGCTTCTTGCTAAGCTCATTGCGCTGAATGTTGGTCCGAGCGAGGCGGAAGGCGGGATGATGGCAGTGCCTGCGAGATCGAGCGAATGGGTGAGACCGGTGGCGCGACAAGAGCCGGCTTCTGCGATCATCGAGATCGACCGCGTCTCTCAGGTCTTCCAGACCTCGGCGCGCAAAGATCATGTGGCGCTTTCGGACATCTCCCTGACGATCGAGGAGGGCGCCTTCGTTTCCATCCTTGGCCCGTCCGGTTGCGGCAAGTCGACATTGCTCTACATTGTCGGCGGCTTCGTCAGCCCGACCAGCGGCGCGGCGAAGATGAAGGGGCGGGCGATCACGGGACCGGGGCCGGATCGCGGACCGGTGTTCCAGGAGTTTGCCCTGTTTCCCTGGAAGACCGTGCTGGGCAATGTGATGTATGGCCCACGCCAGCAGGGGATACGCACCGCCGAGGCCGAGGCGCAGAGCAGGGCCTTGATCGAGATGGTTGGTCTCAAGGGCTATGAGAATTTCTACCCCAAGGAGTTGTCGGGCGGCATGAAGCAACGCGTGGCGCTGGCGCGGACGCTTGCTTATCATCCTGAAGTGCTGCTGATGGACGAGCCGTTCGGCGCGCTCGATGCGCATACAAGGACGCGCCTGCAGAACGATCTGCTGAACATCTGGGAGCGTGACCGCAAGACCGTGCTGTTCGTTACCCATTCGGTCGACGAAGCTGTCTTCCTCTCCGACAAGGTCGTCATGATGTCGAAATCGCCTGGTCGAATCCGGCAGGTCATCGACATTGATCTGCCGCGACCGCGCCGCCGCAACGAGCTGTTGCTCGACCCCCGCTATCAGAAGTACGTGGTCGATATCGAGCGAATGTTCGACGAGAGCGACGAAGCCGGGCCCGACCTATGATGTCATCGGCTGCCATGGCCAAGCGCGCCGCACCGGTGTTGGCCTGCATCGGATTGCTGGCGGTGTGGCAGGTTGCGTCGCTGGCGCTGAAGAACGACAGCTTTCCGACGGCGATCGAGGCGATCAGGGCGGTCCCGAGCATTCTCGGGGACAAAGAATCCCTGATTAACATTTTGGCCTCGCTCCGGCGCATGGCGATGGGATTTGGTGCGGCCGTGCTTTTCTCGATTCCTCTCGGACTCTTGATGGGACGTAACGCTGCGGTGGCGGCCTTTTTCAATCCGCTCCTGATGGTGATCTACCCGGTGCCCAAGGCGGCGTTGATGCCGATCATCATGCTGTGGCTGGGGGTCGGCGATCTCACGAAGACATTGGTGATCTTCCTCGGTGTCAGCCTGCCCGTGATCTACCACAGCTTCCAAGGCGCCAAGGCGGTCCAGGAGAAGATGCTGTGGTCGGGCGCTGCGATGGGGCTTTCGCCGCTGCAACGCCTGGTGCGCATCGTGCTGCCGGCGGCGCTCCCGGAGATTCTCACAGGGTGCCGTACTGGATTGGTGCTGGCATTGATCACAATGATCACCAGCGAGATGATTGCGCGCCAGTCCGGCGCCGGGAACATCCTGTTCAACGCGCTCGACATGGGCCAATACGACACGGTCTTTGCGATGATCATCATCGTGGGCGCGATGGGAATCTGCCTTGATGCGATTTTCGAGCGTGTGCGGGCAAAACTGGTGCGCTGGTCCGAACCTCAGTTCGACATACCGCTGAGTTTCTCATGATGGCACGGTTTCTCTCCCTCAATGTCGCTCTTGGGATCGCCCCGATCGCACTGGTGATCGCGCTGTGGCAAGGCTTGGTGTCTTTCGGCTTCGCGCCGGCCGTTCTGCTGCCGCCGCCAGGCTTTGTCTTCGGCCGGCTGCTCCAGCAGCTTGTGACTTCAACATTCCAGCATGAGATCGCGGCGACCCTGATCCGGTTGTTTGCCGGCTTCGCGATTGCAGTCGTGGTCGGTGTCAGTGTCGGCATCGCCGCTGCCGCCAGTCCAGCGATCAATGCCGTTGTCCGGCCGATCGTGCGGGTCCTGGCGCCTTTGCCCAAGGTCGCGCTCTATCCGGCGTTGCTGCTGCTGCTCGGATTTGGCCACGGGTCGAAGATCACCCTGGTGACCGCGGACGCGCTTTTTCCCATTCTGCTCTCGACCTACTATGGTGCATCGACCGTCGAGCAGAAGCTGATCTGGTCGGCTATGGCGGCGGGAACGCCACGCCGTGAAATCCTCTTCAAAGTGGTGCTGCCGGCGGCGATGCCGTCAATCTTGACCGGGTGCCGGATTGGCCTTGTCATTTCCTGCATCGTGGTGTTTCTGGCCGAGATGATCACGTCGACGGACGGACTGGGGCACGTGCTCGTGACGGCGGCCAGAACCTTCCAGGCCGTGGATATGTTCGTGCCGCTAATCACGATCTCGCTGTTGGGGTTGATCCTGAACGCCCTGCTGAGTGTCCTGCGGTCGTACCTCTTGCGCGGTTTTCCAGAAGCGTGATCTGAACGAAGAAGAAACAAGACCGGGAGTGACCCCATGCTGGCAGATCGCATCGAGGCAAAATGGATCGACGCATTTTGCGAGATCTTCGAACGTTGCGCTGTCAAGGCCGGGGATACCGCCGCGATCCTCTCTGAAACCCAGTCGCGGGCGTTAAACGTGCATCTTGCAGAGCTGGCCCTGCTGCGCATGGGGGCGCGTCCGTTTCACGTGGTGATGCCGACACCCCGAAACCGGAATATCGTTCCAGTTCGCTCCACCGGGGCGAGCGAGGCAATCCAGAAGCTCGGCCCGGTCATCACCGCCCTGCAGCAGGCAGGTTTTGTGGTGGATTGCACCATTGAGGGCCTGATGCATGCGGTCGAGACACCGGAAATCCTGAAAGCCGGAGCACGGATCCTGGTGATCTCGAACGAGCATCCCGAGGCCCTGGAGCGGATGGTACCGGATCCCGCGCTGGAGAAGCGTGTTCGTGCCGCGGCCAAGATGCTGCGCGGGACGAAGCGCATGCGGGTGACCTCCAAAGCCGGCACGGCGCTCGACGTCGACATGGTCGGGGCTTCCACTGTCGGTGTGTGGGGCTGGACCGACAAGCCCGGGACGCTGGCGCATTGGCCGGGTGGCATCGTCGTCAGCTTTCCCAAGAGCGGAACCATCAACGGCACGCTGGTGATGGCGCCCGGCGACATCAACCTGACCTTCAAGCGCTATTTGACCTCGCCGGTGAAGATGACCTTGAAGGACGACTATGTCGTCGAGCTGGAAGGCGACGGCACGGACGCCGCGATGATGCGCGCCTATCTCGCCGCATGGGGCGATCGCGAGGCTTATGCGGTCTCGCATGTCGGCTTCGGCATGAACCCTGGGGCGCGCTATGAGGCGCTCTCGATGTACGACCAGCGCGATACCAACGGCACCGAAATTCGCGCCGTCCCCGGCAATTTCCTGTTCTCGACCGGCGCGAACGAGTTCGCAGGACGCTACACGGCGGGACATTTCGACCTGCCGATGATGGGAACGACCATTGAGCTCGACGGCGTTGCCGTCGTCCGTGATGGCGTGCTGCAGGATATCTTCGGCTAGTTGCGGTCGAGCACCGGGGGGCGCGCCAGATCGAAGTGCCGGAGCAGGTCGACCATGGCCTGAAGCCGCTTCAGGCGATACGCATCGACGTCCATCCCGGCGTAGTCCAGGAAGCCTGCGCCCGTGCGCAGGCCGATCCGGCCTTTATGCATGTTGCGTGAAATGACGTCTGGCGCACGGTAGCGGTCGCTGCCAAGCGCGCCTTCCAGATACCTGCTCGCGTAGTAGAGGATGTCGCCGCCGCCCCAATCGATGAATTCGAGCAGCCCGAGCACGGCATAGCGGAAACCGAATCCGTAGCGGATCGCCTTGTCGATCTCTTCCGCGCTGGCCACGCCTTCCTCGACCATGCGTGCGGCTTCGTTCATTGCCAGCGCCTGGATGCGTGGAACGATAAAGCCGGGCGTCGCGGCGCAGACCACCGGCACCTTCCCGATGCCTTCGAGCAGCGTCTTGACGTCGTCGATGACGGTCGGGTCGGTCGCCTTGCCGGGCGAGATTTCGACCAGCGGAATCAAATAGGCCGGGTTGAGCCAATGCACGTTGAGGAAGCGGCGAGGATTGACGATCGCGCCGGAGAGATCGTCGACGAGGATCGTCGATGTCGTCGATGCAATGACCGTATCCGGGCTGACTTGCCTTGACGCTGCCGCCAATACCTCGCGCTTGAGCTCTACCACCTCGGGTACGCCCTCGAAGACCAAGCCGGCCTCGGCCAGTACCGCATCGTGTCCGGAGGCTGCGACGACCGAGACGCGCGCGATAAGCGGATCGACATCCGCTTCGGCCAAGAGCCCCAGCCTCGACAAGCTGGCAAAAGTCTTCCTGACCTCGCCGAGCGCGTCCGCTTCCAGCCTGGTGAAATCTTCCGTGGAACGCGTCTTGATATCGATCATTGTGACCCTGTGGCCTGCATAGGCGAACGCGACGGCGATGCCGCGCCCCATGCGACCGGCGCCGAGACAGGCGATATTGGCGCGATTGGTCATCGATCAAATCCATTGCGAAGCAGCTTCTGCAATTCGGCCTTGCTGAGCTCGCTGAGCCCGAGCGTCTCGAGCGTCCGGCCACCTCGCGCAAAGTCCTCGCCGCAGATCGCGCCGCCGATCGACAGGAACGCTTTGGCCAGCGGCGTGGCCACGCCGGCGAGGCTCGCGACCGACACCAGCAGCGACAGTCCGAGCCGCAGATCCTCGCGCAGGTAGCGGTGCTCGGCCAGGACGATCCGCTCGCGCCAGTCACCCGAATCGGTCAGCCGATCGTGCGAGCCGCGGCCATACATCCAGATCTCGCCTTCCTTCGCGTAGTGATGAGCGAGCGGGAAATGCGGTGCGCCGTAACCGAGTGCCTCGCGCACCGCGATGCGCTCGGCGTCGAGCGCGTCTGTGACCCGCCGGATCGCAGCTTGCGTGCCTTCCTTGTGAATGTCCCAGCGCTCGAAATGTTCGATCGGCCCTGCGTTCATCACGATCAGCGGCGGATGGATGATCGGGCCTGCATTCATCAGCGCGCCGGACAGGGCGTCTCCGCAGGGCTCGATGACGCCCGGGAAGGCGCGTCCGATGACGTCGAGTGCATGCGGCGCCTGATCATGTGGAAACACACCGACCGGCAAGCGCTTGGCGCGGATGGTAATCGCGACCTCGAACGGTCCGTGCTTGCGGGTCAGCCAGGGCAGCGTGCCGGTCTCGGCAAAGCTGGCCTTGGCGTGGTTGCCGGCATTCCGGACCGCCTGGGCGAAGATCATCGAGCCGAATGTCGCCGGCGGCAGAAACACGACCTGGCCGTCTCGCAGGTGCGGGGCGAGCAGGCGGGCGATATCCGCTTGTGCGAAGGCGGGAGCGGGACACAAGATCAGCTCCGTGCCGTCGACCGCTTCGGCGATGTCCGTCGTGACCAGCGCGAGCCTCACGTCGTGACGGCCGTTGTGATCCTTGACCAGGATGCGCGAGCCGGCGGCGCGCTGAGCCGCAACTTGATCGGCATCGCGGCGCCAGAGCCGCACCTCATGCCCCGACAGGGCAAAATCGCCCGCGGCCGCGAAAGAGCCGTTTCCCCCACCCAGAATCGCAATCTTCAAGATGCTTCTCCTTGCGGGCGCGACTGCGCATCAAGCTGCTTCAGCAGGAAATGCTGGACCTTGCCCAGCGCGGTCCGCGGCAGGTCGGCGACGAAGACGATCTCGCGCGGAACCTTGTAGCGCGCGAGTTGCGCCTGAAGATGCGCCCTTAGTTCTTCCGCTTCCAGCCGGCAGCCTGATTTCGCAATGACATAGGCGATCGGCACCTCGTCCCAGCGCGGGTCCGGCCGGCCGATCACGGCGCATTCGCTGACGTCAGGGTGCTCGAGCAGGACGCGCTCGACCTCGGCCGGATAGACGTTCTCGCCGCCGGAAATGATCATGTTCTTCTTGCGGTCGCGGACCCAGAAATAGCCGTCCGCGTCGTAAAGGCCGATATCGCCGGTGCGATACCAGCCGTCGTGCAACGCCTCGCGCGTTGCGCCCTCGTTACCCCAATATTCGAAGAACACGTTTGGGCCGCGCACCGCGATCTCGCCCGGCGTGCCCGCAGGCAGTTCGTTGCCGGCCCGGTCGATCACTTTCGCCTCGCAGCACAGGCCGGCAAGGCCGGTCGATCCCGTGCGCGAAAGATCGCCGCCGAGGCGGGTGTAGACCGCGATGGGGCAGGTTTCTGTCGAGCCGTAGACCTGAAGCACAGGAACGCCACGCGCGACGAAGCGCTCGATCAGGTGCGGCGCCACGATCGTCGAGCCGGTGGCGACGGCCTTGAGTGAAGAGAGATCGGCGGCCGCCCAGGCGGGATGCTCGCTTACCGCCTGGATGACCGCAGGCACCATGACTGTGAGCGTCGGCCGGTCCTGCTCGATAGTGGCAAGCGCAGTATCCGGCGTGAAGCGTGCGTGCACTGTCACAGTGGCACCCAGTTGGAGCGCCGGCGTGGTCTGGATGTTGAGGCCGCCGACGTGGAAGAACGGCAGCACCGTCAGCACGTGATCATCGGACGTCATGTTGTGCATGTGCTGGCTCATGACGCCGTTCCAGAACAGCGCGTTCTGCCGCAGCACGGCGCCTTTAGGCCGTCCGGTCGTTCCCGATGTATAGACGATGAGCAGCGGGCAGGAAAGATCGGTGTGCGGATTGCGGCTGGTGCCGCTGCTCCTAGCCAGCAGAGCTTCGAACGACGTGCCGGCCGGCGGCGTGAAGTCGAGGCCTACGACGGATGGTCCCGGAGCGGTCTGCCCAAGCTCGGCCAGCATTCCGGAAAACGCCTCCTCGAGCATGAGAACCTTGGCTCCGGCATCGCTCAGGATGAATAGCTGCTCGGCGACCGCCAGCCGCCAGTTCAGCGGTACCAGAATCGCCCCGAGGCGCGCGCATGCATAGAGCAGAACCAGGTAATCCGGCCTGTTCAGGCTGAGGATTGCGACACGGTCGCCGCGGCCGACGCCGAGCTCGCCCTTCAAGGCTGTCGCGGTTCGTTCGATGCGCGCGGCGAACTCGGCATAGCTCAGCCGCTTCCCCTCGAAGGCAATGGCGGTCTTGTCCGGCGCAAACGCCGCGTTCCGCTCGATCAGACTGCAGAGGTCCACCGTCAGTCGTCCGTCTCACCCGCCTCGTAGAGCGCCTCGCGCCCGATCCGGTCGAGGCAGAGCTCGGCGGTCCAGGGCAGCATCAGCGAGCCGCAGCGGCTGTCGCGATAGATCCGTTCCAGCGGCAGCGACCGCAGCATGGCCTGACCGCCGCAGGTGCGGATCGCGAGCGCGGCGAGTTCATTGGCGCCTTCCATCACCGAATATTGCGCGGCATAGGCGCGCAGAACCTGCTCCTTGCTCGGATTGGCGCAGGCTTCGGTGACAGCCTGGAACCAGATCGCCTTGATCTGTTCCAGCTTGATCTGCATCTGCGCGACCGCGATCTGCTTGGTCGGGTACATCCGGCGCTTGACCGAGGGCATGCCCGGCACCTCACCGCGCAAATAGCTTACGGTGAAATCATAGGCGGCTTGCGCCAGGCCCATATAGGTCGGCGACAGCGTCAGGAACATGTGCGGCCAGCGTTGAGCTGCCTGGAAATAGACGCCGCGCGGCATCAGCGCGGAATCCTCCGGCACGAACACGTCCTTGAACAGCAGCGTCCGCGAGACTGTGCCGCGCATGCCAAGCGGATCCCAGTCGCCCACCACCGAGACGCCGTCTGATTTCGCTGATATCGCCAAGTAAAGCGTGTTGCGGCGCGAGGCCTTCTCGCCCTCCTCGATCTCGGTGCAAAGCACGCCATAGTAATCGGCATGGCCGGAGAGCGAAGCAAAGATCTTCTTGCCGTTGACGATCCAGCCGCCGGCGACCGGCCTTGCTTCGGTGCCGAAAGCGACGCCGCCCGCAGCGGCAGCGCCGCCCTCGGAGAACGGCTGCGAGTAGATCGCCCCGTCGTCGACGATGCGTTTGTAGTGGACCGCACGGCGCCGCTCGTGTTCGGCGCGCGTTTCTGCATCCATGTCGAGATCGTCGGCAAGGGGGCCCGACCACAGAGTCGAGCAGACATGCATGTTCCAGGTGAGCGCGGTCGCGCCGCAATAGCGGCCGATCTCGGCCGCCGCCAAGGCATAGGTCTGGTAGTTCGCGCCGAGTCCGCCATGCTTCTTGGGGACGGCGATGCCGAGCAGCCCGACGCGATGCAGGTCGCGATAGTTTTCGGTCGGGAAGATCGCCTCGCGATCGTAAGTAGCGGCGCGACCTGCAAATACGGTCTGGCCGATCTCCCTTGCCCGGGCGATGATGCCGGCCTGTTCGTCGCTCAAGCGAAATGCAATGGGATCGAAGATCGGTGCATCCAGCGCGACCTTCTCAGTCGTACCGATCGTCTTGCTGACTTGCATGGTCATCGCGCAGTTACCTCAAGCTGTGGTCGCGAGTGCGTTCAGAAACCGGCCGAGAGCTTCGTTGAAGGCGCCGGGCCGTTCGAGATTGGCGAGATGACCAACCCCGGCGAGCTCGACATACTCTGCCCCTGGAATGAAGGTGGCCGTCTTCGCCATCATCGGTGCGGGGGCGTTGTTGTCCTTGGAGCCGGACAACAGCAGCGCCGGGACGGAGATATCCCCAAGCGTGCTGCGCTGATCGAAGCCGATCAGCGCGAGCATCATGGCGCGATAGCTTGCCTCGGGCACGCTTCCCATGCATTCGCGCGCCAGCTCCATCCCGTCCGGATCGGGATCGTCGCCGACAAGTTCCTTCACCAGGGAGGGGGCCAATGACTTCATCGTCTCCCCGCGATCCAGCGGTCCGAGCCGCGCCGCGATGAATGATTTTTGCCAATCGCCATCAGCCTTCCCGAAGGCCGGGCTGGTCTGCGCCAGCACGACCGCGCGTGCCAGTTTGGGGGACTGCACCAGCCACTTCTGAACGATCATGCCGCCGATCGAATGGCCAACCACGATGGGTCTGGTTGCGCCGAGCTGGTCGATGAACTGCTGGAGCGCTTCCGCCAGGGCAGCGATGCTGACGCTTGCAAGCGGCGCCGAACCACCGTAGCCCGGCATGTCCCATGCGATCGCGCGAAAGCGGTTGTTCAATGCAGCAAGCTGTCGACGCCAGGCCCGCGCCGCGCCGCCGATGCCGTGCAGGAAGATCAACGGTGTAGCGTTCGGGTCGCCCGCGGCTTCGTAGGCGAAGCGTCCGTCCTTTGTTATCATTGGCACAGGCTGCGACACGCGACATCCTTTTGCTTGGCCCTGTGATGCTAACAGGCCCGTAGGCGATGGGAAGCGATAATTTTATGCTTAAAGCAATTTCCGGGCCGCATTCGTCGCAGCGTCCGGGCGCCTCTCTCGTTGCAAAAATTTGAAGGTTAAAATATATCCGGAGAACGCAACGAGATCCGAGGGAGCCCAGCGCATGTCCGGATTGCCGCATTCGCCGCACGCCCTGGTGACCGGTGGCGGTCGCGGCATTGGCCGCGCGATCGCCGCGTCTCTCGTTGGCGCCGGCGCGACCGTCACCGTGCTTGGCCGGAACGCGGCTAGCCTCGACGAAGCGGTCCATGCAGGCGCCGCGCACTTTGCGGCTGTCGCCGATGTCTCGAATGAATCATCTCTGAAAGCTGCCATTGCCGGCGCGAGTGCCCGTCAGCCGATCGACATCCTGATCGCCAACGCGGGCAGCGCTGAATCGGCGCCATTTTTGAAGTCGGACTCCGCCCTTTTCGCGCGCATGATGGATGTCAATTTCATGGGCGTGGTTCACGCCGTCCGTGCCGTGCTGCCGGGCATGAAAGATCGTCCTTACGGCCGCATCGTCGCAGTCGCCTCGACGGCTGGGCTCAAGGGCTACGCCTATGTCAGCGCTTATGCTGCGGCGAAGCACGCCGTCATCGGGCTAGTGCGTTCGCTCGCGCTCGAGATGGCTGCAAGCAATGTGACCGTGAATGCCGTGTGTCCCGGCTTCACCGACACGGACCTGGTCGCCGGCAGCATCGAAAACATCATGAGGAAGACAGGCAGAACGCGCGAGCAGGCGATCGCCGAACTGGCGAAACACAATCCGCAAGGGCGCCTAATCACGCCGCAGGAGGTGGCCGACGCGGTGCTCTGGCTGTGCGGCGAGGGCGCCGGCGCCATCACCGGACAGGCGATCGCAATTGCGGGCGGTGAAATCTAGCGCGTGTGTGCAGACGCGGAACAGGGAATCCTAGGAGATCGCATGAGCAGACCAGCCAATCCCGTCACCCTCCCGCTTGCAGATTATTCGCCGCAGCATTTCCTGCTGGCGGTGGTCGACGGTGTTGCGACGGTGACGCTCAATCGGCCCGAGCGGAAGAATCCGCTGACGTTCGAAAGCTACCGGGAACTGACCGATTTCTTCCGCGCCTGCGCCTTCGACGATGCGGTCAAATCCATCGTCGTCACCGGCGCCGGAGGCAATTTTTCGTCGGGCGGGGACGTGTTCGAGATCATCGGCCCACTCGTGAAGATGGACACCAAGGGGTTGACCGCCTTCACGCGGATGACCGGCGACCTCGTCAAGGCGATGCGGGCCTGCCCGCAGCCGATCGTGGCCGCGGTTGAAGGTATCTGCGCCGGGGCAGGGGCGATCATCGCCATGGCATCGGACATGCGTCTCGCCGCAAGCGGGGCCAAGGTGGCGTTTCTGTTCAACAAGGTCGGCCTTGCCGGCTGCGACATGGGCGCCTGCGCCATCCTGCCCCGGATCATCGGGCAATCCCGCGCCTCGGAACTGCTCTACACGGGCCGGTTCATGACCGCGGAGGAGGGGGAGCGCTGGGGCTTCTTCAGCCGAATCGTCACGCCGGAGCAGGTGCTGCCCCAAGCGCAAGTTCTTGCGAAGCAGATTGCGGAAGGGCCGACCTTCGCCAACACCATGACCAAGCGGATGCTGGCGATGGAATGGGCGATGTCGGTGGAGGAGGCGATCGAGGCGGAGGCCGTTGCCCAAGCCCTGTGCATGACCACGGCGGATTTCGAGCGTGCCTTCGAGGCTTTCGCCAGTAAGGTCAAGCCGGTGTTCAGGGGCGATTAGGCGCTCCACTTTGCGGCGGCCAACCCGCAGCGGGGACTTGCGCGGAATTATTTTAGGCTTAAAATAGTTTTCATGGCCGGGTGAATTGGCGAGGCTCCCATGAAAGTCGCGATCATCGGTGGCGGACCTGCGGGTCTCTACGCTGCAATCCTGCTCAAGAAGCAGCGCCCAAACGCCGACATCACGGTCTATGAGCGCAACCGGGCCGACGACACTTTCGGCTTCGGCGTGGTGTTCTCGGACGCGACGCTGGACAATTTCGAGAAGCACGATCTTCCGAGCTACCGGCGCATCACGCAGGAGTTCGCCTACTGGGACGACATCGCCGTGCATTTCCGCGGCACGGTGCATCGCGTCGGTGGCAACGGCTTTTGCGGCTGTTCGCGGCAGAAGTTGCTCCTGATCCTCCAGGAGCGTGCACGCGAGCTCGGCGTCGCGTTGCATTTCGAGGTGGATATCGACGACGAGTCCCGCTTCGCCGATGCCGATCTCGTGCTGCTCGCCGACGGCATCAACAGCCGCTTCCGCGAGAAGTACGCCGATCATTACCAGCCGGAGGTCGACGTCCGCGCCAACAAGTTCGCCTGGATGGGCTCGACCAGGCCGCTTGATGCCTTCACCTTCATCTTCCAGGAGACGGAGTGGGGGCCGTTCATCGCCCATGCCTATCAGTATGAGGCCGGGCACTCCACCTGGATCTTCGAGACCGACCCAGAAACATTCGAGCGCGCGGGGCTGACGGGGCTGGACGAGACGCAGTCCGCCGCGCGGATGGCGGACATCTTCGACTGGTTTCTGGATGGACACAAGCTGCTCACCAACCGCTCGATGTGGCGCAATTTTCCGATGATCCGCAGCAAGCGCTGGGTCAAGGACAACATGGTCCTGCTCGGCGATGCCAAGGCCAGCGCCCATTTCTCGATCGGCTCCGGCACTAAGCTCGCGATGGAAGATGCCATTGCGCTCGCCGAGGCGATGGAGAAGGCGCCTGGCGTCAAGGCGGCGCTGGATCTCTACGAGCACGGCCGCCGTGAGGAGGTCGAGAAGACGCAGCATGCCGCCGACGTCTCGCTGGTCTGGTTCGAGCATGTCGACCGTTTCTGGGATTTCGACGCGGTGCAGTTCGCCTTCGGCGTCATGACGCGCTCGAAGGCGATCACCTATGACAATCTGAAGCTCCGTGCGCCGGATTTCGTGGCCGAAGTCGAAACGTCATTTGCCAAACGGGTTCGCGACAGCGGCTTCGACGTCGATACGGAGGAGCCGGCGGTGCCGCTGTTCCAGCCGTTTCGCCTGCGCGAGATGGAGATCGCCAATCGCGCGGTGATGTCGCCGATGTGCATGTACTCGGCGAAGGAAGGCGTCCCGACCGATTTCCACCTCGTGCATTACGGCTCGCGTGCAATCGGTGGCGCAGGCCTGATCTTCACGGAGATGACCTGCGTCGGCCCGGAGGCCCGGATCACCCCTGGCTGCGCCGGCCTCTGGAACGACGAGCAGGAAGCCACATGGCGGCGCATCGTCGACTTCGTCCACGGTAACTCGGCTGCAAAGATCTGCCTGCAGCTGGGGCACGCCGGCCGCAAGGGCGCGACCAAGCTGATGTGGGATGGCATGGACCGGCCGCTGGAGCAGGGCGGCTGGGATATCGTTTCGGCATCGCCCTTGCCCTATTTCCCCGACAGTCAGGTCCCGCGCGAACTCGATCGCGCCGGCATGATTGCAGTGAGGGACGCCTTCGTTGCGGCCGCCGAGCGCGGCGAGCGCTGCGGCTTCGACATGCTCGAATTGCACTGCGCCCATGGTTATCTGCTCGCGAGCTTCATCTCGCCTCTGACCAATACCCGTACGGACGAATATGGCGGCTCGCTCGAAAACCGTCTGCGGTTCCCGCTCGAGGTTTTCGAAGCGCTGCGCGCGGTGTGGCCGTCGCGCAAGCCGATGTCGGTGCGCATCTCCGCGACCGATTGGGCTGACGGCGGCATCACCGGCGATGATGCCGTCGCCATCTCACGCGCCTTTGCCGAGGCAGGTGTCGATCTCGTCGACGTCTCGACCGGCCAGACCGTACGCGATGCACAGCCGATCTACGGGCGCATGTTCCAGACACCCTTCTCCGACCAGGTTCGCAACGAGGCGCGCGTTGCTACGATGTGCGTCGGCAACATCACAACGGCTGACCAGGCCAACACCATCCTGGCAGCCGGCCGGGCCGATCTCGTCGCCCTCGGCCGTCCCCATCTTGTCGACCCCTCCTTCACCATGAGGGCGGCGGCGTGGTACGGGGCGAACGACACGTTCTGTCCCCCGCAATATCTGCCCGGGAAAGACCAGATTTTCCGCAACAGCGTGCGCGACCGGCAGGATCTGGAGGAGCTGCGAATTAAGGCTAAGCCCAAGACCCGGGCCGAGCTGAAGGCGGAGGCGACAAAGCCGCTTGCGGCGGAGTGACCGCCCGTGCGACGTTAACCCATTGCCTGTGTTTCGAGTGGAGTTAGGGCGATGAAGGCGATTATCATCGGTGGCGGTATCGGTGGTCTCACCACGGCATTGATGTTCCGTTCGCGCGGCCTGGATTGCGAGATCTTCGAGCAGGCCGATACCATTCGCGAGCTCGGCGTCGGCATCAACACGCTGCCGCATGCCATGCGCGAGCTGGCAGGGCTCGGCCTGTTGCAGAAGCTCGACGACGTCGCGATCCGCACCGACCAGCTCTACTATCTCAATCGCCACGGTCAGGAGGTCTGGCGCGAAGCCCGTGGCATCGACGCCGGCCACGACGTGCCGCAATTCTCGATCCATCGCGGCCGGCTTCAGGGCGTCATCCATCGCGCCGTCGAGGAGCGGCTGGGTCGCGAGGCGATCCACACCGGATGCCGGCTCGGTGCTTTCACACAGGACGAGGGCGGCGTCACCGCCTACTTCTTCGATCGCGCCGGCGCGCATGTCCACACCGCGCGCGGCGATATCCTGATCGGTGCTGACGGCATCCACTCACGCGTCCGTGAAACGCTGTTCCCCGACGAGGGGCCGCCGTGCTGGAACGGCTTGATGTTGTGGCGCGGCGCCCGCGATTGGCCGCTGTTCCTCACCGGCAAGTCCATGATCGTGGCCGGCGGCCTCAATGCCAAGGTGGTGATCTATCCGATCGCGGAAGGATCGAGCCCGGCGAGCCGCCTCACCAATTGGGCGGTGCTGGTCAAAGTGGGGGAAGGCAATGCGCCCCCGCCACGGAAAGAAGACTGGTCGCGGCCAGGACGGCGCGATGAGCTGATGCCGCATGTCGCACGCTTCTCGGTGCCTTTTGTCGACGTGAAGAGCCTGATATCGGCAACGCCCGAATTTTACGAGTATCCGACCTGTGACCGTGATCCCTTGCCCTATTGGTCATCAGGGAGAGTCACGCTGCTCGGCGATGCCGCGCACCCCATGTATCCGGTCGGCTCCAACGGCGCCTCGCAGGCGATCCTCGATGCGCGCTGCATTGCGGACGCGCTGATGCGGGCCGAACATCCGCGTCAGGCGCTGCTCGAATACGAAAAGAAGCGTCTGCCGATGACGGCCGAGATCGTCCGCTCCAATCGGCGCGGCGGCCCTGAAGGTGTCATCGACGCGGTCGAGCAGCTCGCGCCCGACGGTTTCGACAATGTCGACAACGTCCTCAGCTATTCCCAGCGCGAAGCCATCGTGCGCGGCTATGCCACCAAGGCCGGCTTCGCCGCAGTGCCGGGACTTGCGGCGGTGCGCGCTTGAGATCGGAAGCTAGCCGGCGCCGGGCGGTGGCGGCAGGAAGTGGATGTTGAACTCGGCGGCCAGCGCCACCACGTCCTCGGGCTTCTGCTCCTTCATGTTGTGAAGGCCCCAGAACAGGTCGAACAGCCTGCGGCTCGGCGAGACCCAGAACAGCACCTTTGCGGTCTGCTCCGATTTGTTGAAGATGCCGTGCGGCACGCCCATGCCGAGCCGGATCAGGTCGCCCGCGGTCGCTTGGGACTCCGAATTGCCGAGCATGAAATCGAGCTTGCCCTCCAGCATGTAGAGATACTCGTCCTGGTCGGGATGAATGTGCGGCGGCACGAACGTGCCCGGCGGCAGCGTCGCGTGCCAGGAGAAGCTGTGCTCGGCGTAGCTCTTCGGCACGTAGGTCTGGCCGAGGATGTTCCAGGAGATTCCCTGGATGCCCTCATTGGCCCGGGTGATGCCGGTGATTTCACTCTTCATTTCAGTCCTCCCTTGACGCAGTACGCCGCCTAATTCTTCGCCTTGCAGTCCTTGGCATAGCGGTCGCCATAGTTCTCGAAGACCTTCTGCACGATCTCGGTCTGGAACTTGCCATCCGGACGCTTGGCCACCTTGGTCAGGTAGAAATCCTGGATCGGGTAGCCGTTGGTATTGAACTTGAAGGCACCGCGCAGCGAGGTGAAATCGGCCTTCCTCAAAGCGGCGGAGACAGCGTCCTTGTTGGAGAGGTCACCCTTGACGGCTTTGACGGCGCTGTCGATCAGCATCGCCGCATCATAGGCCTGAAAGGCGTAGGTGCCGGGCACGACGTTGTAGGCTGCCTCATAGGCGGCGACGAACTTCTTGTTCTGGGGATTGTCGAGATTGGGCGCCCAGTTCGCGCCGCCGAACATGCCGACCGCCGCGTCCTGCTGCGCCGGCAGGGTCGATTCATCCACCGTGAAGGCCGAGAGCACCGGAATCGTGTCGGCAAGGCCTGCCTGACGGTATTGCTTGACGAGATTGACGCCGAGACCGCCCGGCATGAACGTGAAGAGAGCGTCGGGCTTCTGCGAGGCGATCTTGGAAAGCTCCGGCTGGAAATCCAGCGTGTTCAACGGCATGTAGGTTTCCTCGACGATCTCGCCCTTGTAGTCGAGCTTGAAGCCCGCAACCGAATCCTTGCCGGCCTGATAGTTCGGCACCATCAGGTACATGCGCTTGTAGCCGCGATCCTGCGCGACCTTGCCGAGGATCTCGTGAACCTGATCGTTCTGGTACGAGGTCACATAGAAGAACGGGTTGCAGTCCTTGCCGGCGAAGGTCGACGGACCCGCATTCGGGCTGATCAGGAAGGTCTTCGATTCCGTGATGGGGCGGTGGATCGCCTGCAGAATGTTCGAGAAGATCGGACCGATCACGAAATCGACCTTCTCACGCTCGAGAAGTCCCTTGACCTTGGTGACCGCCGCGTCCGGCTTCAGTTCGTCGTCGACCACGACGACCTCGACCTCGCGGCCGCCCATCTTGCTGCCGAGATCCTTCACCGCGAGCGCGAAGCCGTCGCGAACCTGTTGCCCCAACGCTGCGGCCGGTCCCGACAGGGTCACGATCACGCCCAGCTTGATTTTGTCCTGGGCGAGCGCAGGGGTCACCACGGTACCCAGCAGCATTGCGGCTGCAGCCAAGGTCATTTGCGTCTTCATGATCTGTCCCTCGTGACGATTGGCTCGCGCTGCAAGCCACGTATTTCAGTTCGAGCTTATGCCGATGATGGCCGCCGCGGCAAGCCGAGCGCCAGGCGCAACATCCCGCAGGCAGCTCTGCATGCAAGCGGCGCGCCAATTATTTGAAGCCTAAAGGAATGGGACATGCGGTCGATTGTTGCAGCTTTGGACTTGCAGCCGGCCCCGATTTATTTGAAGCTCAAAACGTTGGGGGAATCCGCGCCGGCGCCAATGCCTGCCGTCCATGATTGCATCAGATGCTCGATTCCGAGACCAAGGCCGTCGAAACCCCGGAGGATCACGCCGAAGAGCTTCGGCTGTGGCTGCGGCTCTTGACCTGCACGACACTCATCGAAGGCGAGGTTCGCGGCCGGCTGCGGCAGCGCTTCGACGTCACGCTGCCCCGTTTCGATCTGATGGCGCAGCTCGACAAGGCGCCCGACGGCATGACGCTGTCCGATGTCTCCAAGCGCATGATGGTGTCGAACGGCAATGTGACCGGGCTTGTCGAGCGCCTTGTAGACTCGGGTCATCTCGATCGGCGGACCTCGGAGACGGACCGTCGCGTCCAGGTGATCCGCCTCACCAAGCTCGGGCGCGCCGAGTTCCGCAGGATGGCTGCCGAACATGAGACCTGGATCGCCGATCTCTTCGCCGACCTCTCGCCGAAGGACGTGCGTGAGCTGATGCGCCTCTTGGCCAAGACCAAGGCCTCGGCGCAGAAATCGGCCGCGCGGCGCCGGCCGTAAGCGCAAGACCGGCGCAATCCCTTTTGCCGCAGGAAAAAGCACGGGCTGCCCAAAATCCGCTATTGCGCTAAATTGCTTTAAGCCTAAAATGTTTCCATATCGTGCTGCCGGGTGCAATCCATGCTGAAAGGAGCGTGCGATGGCCAACGCCGCCAAGATTGAAGTGACGGGCTCGGATGACGGCAACGCCGAGACGGCTCATGTCGACACATTCGCGCGGCAACATCTGCCGCCGCGCGAGCTTTGGCCCGAGTTCATGTTCACGCGACCCGAATTGCGATATCCGCCGCGACTGAACTGCGTCAGCTACTTCCTCGACCGCTGGGTGGAGCAGGGCCATGGCGACGCCGCTTGCGCCATCAGCCCCGCCGCCAGCTACACCTATCGCGAGCTGCAGGCGCTGGTGAACCGTATCGCCAATGTGCTGGTCGGCAAGCTGGGCCTCGTCACCGGCGGGCGCGTGCTGCTGCGCTCGGCCAACAATCCGATGATGGTTGCGACCTATCTCGCGGTGATCAAGGCTGGCGGAATTTGCGTGGCGACGATGCCGCTGCTGCGCGCCAAGGAGCTGTCCTATCCGATCCAGAAGGCCGAGATCTCGCTGGCGCTGTGCGACGGAAAGCTTTCCGACGAGATGGAGAAGGCGAGAGCTGCGGCGCCCGGCCTCAGACGGGTGGTCTATTGGGGCAACGGCGCGGCAGACTCGCTCGAGGCGCTGATCGCGGATGCAAACCCCGACTTCGAGGCCGTCGATACCGCCGCCGAGGATATCTGCCTGATCGCATTCACGTCCGGCACGACCGGCGATCCCAAGGGGACCATGCATTTCCACCGCGACATGCTCGCGGTGTGCGATGGCTACGCGCGCAACATCCTGCGGGCGGAGCAGACCGATCGCTTCATCGGCTCGGCCCCGCTCGCTTTCACCTTCGGCTTTGGCGGCGTGCTGTTTCCGATGCATATCGGTGCTTCCTTCGTCGTGCTGGAGAAGACGACGCCGGACGACATTCTGAATGCGATCGAGCAGTACAAGACCACGGTCTGCTTCACCGCTCCGACCGCATACCGCGCCATGATCGGCAAGCTTCCGGGCCGCGACATCTCCTCGCTTCGCAAATGCGTCTCCGCGGGCGAAACACTGCCCAAGCCGACATTCGATGCGTGGCTGAAGGCGACCGGCATCAAGCTGATGGATGGCATCGGTTCGACCGAGATGCTGCACATCTTCATCAGTGCGACCGAGGACGAGATCCGCCCCGGCGCCACCGGCAAGCCGGTGCCGGGCTATGAGGCCAAGATTGTCGACGACGAGGGGCGCGACGTGCCTCCCGGAACGATGGGTCGTCTCGCCGTGCGCGGGCCGACCGGCTGCCGCTACCTCGCCGACGAGCGGCAGCGGAAATACGTCCAGAACGGCTGGAACATCACCGGCGACACCTACCTGATGGATAGCGACGGCTACTTCTGGTATCAGTCACGCTCCGACGATATGATCGTGTCGGCCGGTTACAACATCGCAGGGACAGACGTCGAGGCGGCGCTGCTCACGCATCCGGCGGTCGCCGAGTGCGGTGTAGTCGGCGCCCCCGACGAGGCGCGCGGCATGATCGTGAAGGCCTATGTCATCGCCGCGCCCGGCGTGACGGCGGACGCCCAGCTCGCGGCCGAGTTGCAGGAGCATGTCAAACGCGAGATCGCGCCGTACAAATATCCGCGCGCAATCGAGTTCGTGACGCAGTTGCCGAAGACCGAGACCGGGAAGCTGAAACGCTTTGCCCTGCGGCAGTTGGCGGAAGCCGCGGCGACGTCATCCGGCGTCGCGGCGGAATGAGGGAAGGATAGAGATTTGTCCGTGACCACGCCGAAAGGCCCGCAACTCGCGGTGCTGCCGACAGCAGCCGAGGACGGGATGCGTATCAAGGCGCAGACCCTCCAGCCGTCAGGATGGCCGGTGCCGAAGGGCTATGCCAACGGCATGGCTGCCGAGGGACGCATCGTCGTCACCGGCGGGGTGATTGGCTGGGACGCTGAAGAGCGGCTTGCGGACGGCTTCGTCGCGCAGGTGCGTCAGACCCTTGAGAACATCGCCGCAATCCTGGCCGAGGCGGGCGCCCGGCCCGAGCACCTCGTGCGGCTGACCTGGTATGTCGTCGACATGGACGAGTATCTGGCCAATCTGAAAGAGCTGGGCAGGGTCTATCGTGACGTCTTCGGCGCGCACTATCCCGCCATGGCCCTGGTTCAGGTCGTCCGCCTTGTGGAGAAGGCGGCGCGCGTCGAGATCGAAGCCACCGCCGTCATTGCTCGCTGAGTTCCGCCGCGAGCGGCTCGCCTTGGTCAGCTTGCGCTGATTAGCTCGCTTTGGCGAGTTCATCGTCCTCAGGGGAGTTGAGATAGACGCCGGACATAGTGTCGACCCAGCAGAGATGGTCGTGCACCTTCTTGACGCCTTCGACGTTCTCCGCTGCGACGACCGCGGCCTGCCGTGCGCGGTCTTCGGTGATGACGCCGCTGAGATGGACGATCCCGTCGCACACGATGACGTTCAGCCCGAACGGGCACCAGTCGGTCTTCTCCATGGTATCGATGATGCGATTGCGAATGTGGTCGTCATCGGCGGTCGGATCCGCCACGTCGCGGGCTAGCCCCGCCACCGCCTGCAACAGATTGGCGCGGGATACGATTCCGACGACCTTGTCGCCGCGCACCACCGGCAGCCGCTTCACGTTGTTTCGCTCCATGAGCTCGACGATCTCCGCGAGCGCGGTGTCCTCCGTGATGGTTACGGGCGAGTCGGTCATCACTTCCGAGACTTTGCGGCCGTGCTCGTGAACGAAGTCGCTGGCGGATTTGCCGGGACCGAGGATAAACCGCAGCCAGCGCCCGCGCTTGCGCCCGGTGCCGATCTCGCTGCGCCGGATGAAATCCCCTTCCGAAACGACGCCGATCAGCTTGCCGGTATCGTCGACCACGGTGAGCCCGCTGACGTGCCGCTTCAGCATGATATTGGCCGCTTCGACGATGCTGGTATCGGGGGTGACCGAGATGACCGACCGGGTCATGATCTGGTGGGCGCGCATGGACGACTCCGCTGGCTTTTTGGAATTTCGATGCTCGAAACCTAGCCCGGGTACCAAGGTGCGGTTTGACTCAGGTCAATCGGTGAACATGTTCGTTCCGATTGAGCGTTTGTGACGGCTGCGCATTTGATGCAGCTCAAGACGAATTGGGAGGCTCGCCATATCCTGTTGCCGACGTAGATCGAGCCCGCAGGAATATGAGTCATGAGCGTCGTGCAAATTTTTCCGCGAGCCGAAGAGCCGGCGGTGCAGGTCCTCCCTGCAAGTTCCGCCGCAGGTCCCCAGGTGCTGGTGAGCACCGAAAAAGGTGCAGGTGCGCCTTCTGGCAGCGACCCTTCGCCGGCACCAGAGCCATATCCCCTCGACCGCGCCCTTCACGCGATGCTGGCGCGGTTCACGGGCGGGATTTCGCCGCTGGCTTTGTCGCTCGCCTGGCTCGATTGGAGTTCGCATCTCGCCGCTGCGCCGCAGCGCCAGGTGGAGATTTGCCGTAACGTCGTTCGCGACACCGGCCGGCTCGTTGAAGCTGCTGCGCACGCATTCTCGCCGGTGCAAAGGCCGTGGTCTGTGATTGCGCCGCAGCAGCGGGACCGCCGCTTCAGCGGACCGCAATGGGAAACCCCATCCTTCAATCTGCTCGCGCAGGCATTTCTGCTCGTCGAGCACTGGTGGCGCGATGCTGCGACAGGAGTGCGCGGCGCGTCCCCCGCAAACGAGGCGATCGTCGAATTCTCGATGCGCCAGGTATTGGACATGCTGGCGCCGTCGAATTTTGCGGTGACCAACCCGAAGGTGCTGGAGAAGGCATTCCAGAGCGGCGGGGAGAATTTCGTTTTCGGCTGGCAGAACTGGTGCAGCGATCTTTTGCGCCTGCTCTCCAACTCGAAGCTGACGGACGACGGGCAGTTCGTGGTCGGCAAGACGGTGGCCATTTCACCCGGCAAGGTCGTCTATCGCAATGAGCTGATCGAGCTGATCCAGTATCATCCGACCACCGCGCAGGTGCGGCCCGAGCCGATCCTGATCGTGCCGGCCTGGATCATGAAGTATTACATCCTCGATCTGTCCCCGCATAACTCGCTGGTCAAATATTTGACCGGCCAAGGCTTCACCGTGTTCGCGATTTCCTGGCGCAACCCGGATGCGAGGGATCGGGACCTCGCCTTCGACGACTACCGCAAGCTCGGCGTCATGGCGGCGCTGGATTTGATCGGCCTGGTCATGCCGGGCCGCAAGACCCATGCGCTCGGCTATTGTCTCGGCGGCACATTGCTGTCGATCGCCGCCGCCGCGATGGAGCGCGACGGCGACAACCGTCTCGGCACTGTCACGCTGCTGGCGGCCCAGACCGACTTCACCGAAGCCGGAGAGCTGACGCTCTTCATCAACGAGAGCCAGGTGAGCTTTCTCGAAGACATGATGTGGCAGCGCGGCTATCTCGATACGACGCAGATGGCCGGCGCCTTCCAGCTGCTGCGCTCCAACGAACTGATCTGGTCTCGGCTGTCGCATGACTATCTGATGGGCGAGAGCGCGCCGCCGAGCGACCTGATGGCCTGGAACGCCGACGCCACGCGGCTGCCCTATCGGATGCACTCGGAATATCTGCGAAAGCTGTTTCTCGACGACGATCTGGCCGAAGGCCGCTATCGCGTCGATGGCAAGAGCGTCTCACTTTCCGACATTCACACGCCGATGTTCGTGGTCGGCACGCTCGCCGATCATGTTGCGCCATGGCGATCCGTCTACAAGATCCACTATCAGGTCGATGCCGATGTGACGTTCCTGTTGACCAGCGGCGGCCACAATGCCGGCGTGGTCGCGCCTCCAGGGGAGCCCGGGCACTTCTATCAGGTGCTGACCAAGACCGCCGATGCGCCCTATGTCGGTGCGGACGATTGGCTCAAGCTGGCGCCGCGCGTTGAAGGCTCCTGGTGGCCGGAATGGACCAATTGGCTGGCGGCGCGCTCGGGCACCCCGTGTGAACCGCCGCCGATCGGAATTGGAAACACCCTTGGCCTGCCGGATGCGCCGGGTGACTACGTCCACACCTAGACCTCCGGCTCGGACCGCGGCGCGAGGTCTGACGAGCGGAAAGGCTTGGCCTTGTCCAGCTTCTGGTAGGCCCTTGCAGCGGTCCGCAACAGCTTCTTCTCCCGCTTGCGGTCGAGGAAGCGGCGGCCGGCATCGAGGCCGGCGCCGTCCAACGACGCTGCCAGCGCCTGTCCTCGTGCATCGTCGTTCAATTGCCCGAGGGATCGCTGCGCCTTGCGCAAGTGTTTGAGGACGGACTTCTGCTTCGCCGCCGCCCCATCGGCGAACAGGTCCGAAAGTGACTCGATCGAATAGGTCATCCGCTTGTTGAGAAGCCGCAGCTTGTGGCGTTTCTCGACACCGAGCTTCTTCAACTTGCGGGCCTTCTTGAGCAGCGTCGTCTCCCACTCGGCCAGCCGCTCCGTTGCGTGGTCGGCAAGCGTGCGACGGCGCAATCGGATGGTTTCCTTGCTGCGCCGGGTCGACCAGGGGCCGCTTTCGATCCATGTCGAGGTCTGTTCGACCAGACGGCGGTATCGTGCAGATCGCAGCGCACGCGCCAGCAGCCGGTGGCTCTCGGCCCGTTTCTCGTTCCAGTGCTGGAGCTCGGCGACCACGGCGAGTTCCTCGCCACTCTCGGCGACGACCCGCTCGATGGCGACGTCGAGATCGCGCACCATGCCGAGCTGACCGTTCAACCATTTCAGTTCGGCCCAGACATTCGGCCGCTCTGTATCGTCGACCATCGGCGAGAAGAAGCGGATGGAAGTCCGTAGATGCGTCAGTGCGATTCGGATCTGATGCAGGGCATCAGGATCGCCGCGGCAGGTGCCGTCGTGCTGAGCGATCACGGCGTCCAGGTGCCGGCGCGCGATGATCCGGAACGCCGTGTCGCAAGCCATGCCGGGGCTGAGGCGGGCGGGCAGCGTGTTGCGCCGCGCCGCCGGCTTGGCAGGCGCCGCCCGCTTGACACGCGTGGTCGGCATCGAGCTCGTGCCGGGTCGCGACTTCCTTGCCCGCATCAATCTGATTGCCTTGTTTCCCCCGTCGCGATGGCATTCCGGCAATTCTGGAGCGTCTGCTCTTGTGTTCCGGATGCATCGATGGTCGCCCAGCCGACATGGCCGATATTATAGTGCTCTTGCAGCGCGGCAACCTCCGGCGTGGCGTCCGATGCGTCTCCCCGGCGGCGCCCGATCCGTGACTGTCGGGTCGCGAGGTCCGCCACCAGGAAAAGACCGTTCAATGCCACGTTGCACTCGCGCGCCAGTGCCGCGATCACATCGCGCTCGTCCTCGCGGGCGAATACGCCGTCGACGATCACCGAATGGCCTTGCGCCAGCACCCGCTGGGCGCGTTGCGCCAGCGTGTCGTAGACCCGGGCCGTGACCTCTGGCGTGTAGGCGGAGGGCGGCAGGCGGTGCGTGTCCTCGACGGCGAACATCTGCTTGCGGACGAGATCGCTGCGCAGCACGACGGCGCCCGGCTGCGGCGCGACGTCCGGCGCGAGCCCCTGCGCCATGACAGTCTTTCCAGTGCCGGACAGACCGCCGACGGCGATCAGACGCGGAGCAGGTGGGCGGATCAGCGTCCCCGCGAGCTCGAAATAGCGCCGTGTCTGGTCGAGAATGCCGGGTTTCCCCGAATGCGGCCGTTGCAGCCGTGCCAGCGTCACCTGTGCGCGGATCGCCGCCCGGATCGACATGAACAGCGGCAAGGCCGAGAGCGCATCGAGATTTTCGGTCGGCGTCGCGGCGAGATAGCGATTGAGGACCATGTTCGCTGCGCCCGGCTGATGGTGCTGCAGCAGGTCCATGAGCGCGAATGCGAGATCGTAGAGCACGTCGACCGTTGCCATCTGCGCGTCGAACTCGATCGCATCGAAGAGCACGGGCCGGTCATCGAGCACAACGATGTTAGCGAGATGCAGATCGCCATGACAGCGGCGCACGAAGCCCTGGCGGCCACGCTCCAGGAGCAGGGGACGAATACGCAGATAGGCCGCGTGAGAAGCCTGGCCGAGCTTCTCGATCCCTTGCGCGTCGAAATGTCCGCCGGCCCGCAGGCCGTCAAGGTTGCCGTCGATCAGGGTCGGGATGGAAGAGACCCATGCTTTTCCGTCGGCGCGTGTCGCCGCCGCGTGCGAAGCCGCGATTGCATCGGCGGCAGCCGAGGCGAGTTTCGCGTCAAGGGGGCCGGTCTCGGCCAGATGATCCAGCGTCCTGTTTTCGTCGAAGCGCGACATGTCGACCGCGTACTCGAT